>CAZYMF010000009.1:25987-58146 GCA_964648215.1 uncultured Binatia bacterium (SeqCode)
CGACCGGGCCCGCGGGACGGCCCTGGCGCAGGACATCCTCGTCTGGCGCGAGCGGCGGATGGTCGAGGTGTTCCGCGAGCACGGCGTCGAGTTCCACGCCGGGCTCGGTCACCTGCAACCCGCGCGGATCTTCAAGGTGCCGCGCGCCATGGCGCTGGTAGCGCCCGAGCTCGCCGCCGACATCCCCGCCCGGTTCACGGTGTGCGGGGACAACGGGGGTGATTGGATCGAGTGTGACTGCACGCCGCGGCAGCTGTCGCAGGTGCTGATCCCGAACGATGCGGACTTCGGTGTGACGATCTTCAACGAAGTCACCGCTCGCAGCACCGTGCGCGGCCGCATCGCCGGGGAGGAGCTCTGCTTTGCCGGCCGTTCGGTCATGGAGTTCATTCGCCATGCCTGAAGGCCGCTTTCGCGACTTCCTCGCCGACTCGTTCGTGGCCCTGCGGCGCGAGATGCCGCCGGCGTACGTCGCGCTGTGCCGTTGCCTTGCCCGCCGCGAAGTGGTCTTGACCGTGGACGGGGAGTCGGTGCCGGTGGAGTTCGAACGCGAGCGGGCCGTTCTGCTGCCGGCTGCGGTAGCCCCGGTCATCGACGTACGCACGACCCGAGCGGCGATCCTGGATCTCGTCGACGCCCACCTGAGGCTGGACGACGCCGTCATGACCGACCGGCTTCACCTCCGCGGCAGCCCCGACGATCTGTTGCGCTTCCACGACGGCCTGCTGGCCTACCTGCACGGCGCCCTGCGCGCACCGTCCTTTGCGCGACTGCTGCAGTCGTTCCGCGCGGCGTCTCGAACCACCGGGAGGCCGTTGACCCCAAGGGAGACAGCATGACGAGCAAGGAGAAGCCGCCGCTCGCGGCGGCAGGTGGGAAAGCTTCGCACGCGACGCGGAAGCCGGCGAGCAGCTCCTCCGCGGCGGCGCGCCGGGTCCGCCCGAGCGCGGCCGGGCCACGGGGAAAGCGATCCATGATCGTCGTCCCACCCGTGCGCCGGCAGGTTGCCGTCTTCGGAGCCGGCATCGCCGGGCTCACGGCCGCACACGAGCTCATCGAGCGCGGCTACGAGGTCGAGGTGTACGAGGCCGCGGCGGCCGACCCGGTGCAGGAGGGGTTGTACGGGGAAGTCTGCGCCGTCGGCGGCCTGGCCCGCACGCGATGGGCGTCGATTCCGCAGCCGGACCGAGAGCAAGGCGTGGACAGGTTGGCGGCGCAGCCGATCCCCAGGATTCGCTTCAAGGTGATCGGCTTTGCGGCCGGCAGCGCCGCGCTCGACACCAAGGCCACCGGGCGGATCGAGGAGATCGCCGAGCAGTTGGCGAAGCTCTCCGACGATCGGGAGCCGATCGTGATCGAGGTGTGGGGCTTCACGCGCGAGCCCGACGGCCTGCCGCCTTACGCCAAAGATTTCGACCCCGCCTCGCCCCCGGAGCCCGACGAGCGTCTCGACTGCCGGCGTGCCTGGGTGGTGGCCAACGAGTTGCACAAGGCAAGGCCCGACAAGGTGAGCTTCACGATCCGCGGCATGGGCCTGGGGCGGGCGGAGGACTGGACGTGCCCGGCGAGCGAGCGCGACTACGTCGACTTTCACCTCGCCCAGGACATCGTTCCGGGCGAGCACGGCTTCCGCTTCTTTCCCTCCTGCTACCGCAACCTGTTCGACACCATGAGCCGCACCCCGGTGGCCGACGAACGGTCGGCAGTCTACTATGAGACTCCGCGCACCGTGCTCGACAACATCGTCGCCGTGGATGTCCACTGTGTGGCGCGCAAGAAACCCAAGAAGTCGTGCATCTTCAGCCGCCGGCCGGCGACCTCTCTGCAAGAGATCTTCAATGTCGGCAAGGAGCTTCTGGAGGCGATGGGGTGTACCCCTGCGGACATCGCCCGCCACCAGGTCAAGCTCTTCAAGTATATGACGTCGTGCCGCGAACGCCGCGCTCGGGAGTACGAGTATCAGTCGTGGCTCGAGTTCATGGAAGGCGAGCGCTTCAGTCCGGACTTTCAGCGTATCTTCGACACCACCGGTCAGATCACCCTCGCCGCGCGCGCCCGCGAGTGCGACGCGCGCACCTACGGCAACATGAGCGTGCAGCTCTTCCTCAACCAGGTGCTGCCCGCAACCCGTATCGACGCCACCCTGAACGGCCCCACCAGCTTGGCCTGGCTGAATCACTGGCGGCGCTATCTCGAGACGCAGGGGGTGGAATTCCACCGGGGCAAGCTCGAGCGCTTCGTGATCGACCCCGAGGGCAAACCCCGGCCCGTCGTACGCGTCACTCGACGCGAGGTGAAGGACGACCCGCCCTACCCCACCCTGGCGGACCACCCCACCGTCCTGATGCGCGACTACTACGTCGTCGCCATTCCGCTCGCCGACCTGCGCGAGATCGTCGACGAGGAGCCGGCCCTCCGCTGCCCGGACTTCGACAAGATCCGCGACCTGGATCTGGGCGACACCAGTGTCGCCCAACCGACGGGCATGCTCCGCCACCTGCGCGGCGTTCAGTACTTCCTGCAGACCGACGGCGGCTTCGTGCGCGGGCATACCAACTACATCGACTCGCCCTGGGCCTTGTCGTCGATCGCACAGCCGCAGTTCTGGCTGCGGAAACGCGGCTGGTGGGACGGCTATCGCGGCCTGCTCTCGGTGGACATCGGCAACTGGCACACGGCGGGCGAGCACGCGACCACCAAGGTCGCCTGGGAGGCCACCGGCGCCGAGATCGCCAACGAGGTGTGGGAGCAGGTGCGCGCCACCGTCGCCGACCGGACCTCGATCCCGGACTCGTTCCTCGCCTACTGCCTCGATACCGAAGAGGAGCACGAGAACGGCGACGGCGAGGGAGCGGAAGAGGGCGAGGTCAAGAAGGGCCAGGACGACGATGCCTACCTGGTGACGCGCCCGGGGGAGTACCCGACTCGTCCCGGCCGGCTGGACAGCAGGCTCGGCTACGAGGTGCACTTCGGCAACCTGGTGTTGGCCGGGACGCACATGGCCACCTACACTCGCCTGACCTCGATGGAGGCCGCCAACGAATCGGGGAGGCATGCGGTCAATGGAATCTTGCAGGCGGACGCGTTTCACGGTGCCCGTTGTCAGATCTGGGACCCGGAGGATCACGAGCCCGTCGATCTGACCATGCTCAAGGACCTCGACCGCAAGCTACTCGAGCTCGGGTTGCCTCATTTCGTCGACATTCTCGAGCTGCGCGAGGTCCCGGCGGCGATGCTCGGCGGCGAGGCGGTCACCCAGGTCGTTTCCCTCGTCGGCGAGAGCCTGAAGGGAACGTAGCGAACGCGAGGAGGGATCTCGGATGGCTCTCGACGCGATCAACGAGTTCTGGAAGAAGTTGACGAGCGACGGCATCGACGTCGATGTCGGTAGCACTTTTGAAAAGAGGATCGATCCGGACTTCTGGACCGACCGTGACGAGACCGCCGCCGCGAAAAATCGCCCCGCCGTCATGCCGCCCAGGTACGAGCTGCGCGAGCGCCGGACGCAGCGCATGATTCTCTACTGCTGCAACGGCGACTTCTTCTGTCGCGTCACCGAGGAGCTGGCCTTCGTCGCGGTTCCGGAGACGCCACCCAGCTAGTTGACGCGGGCCCGCTGCCGCGGCGTTGCCCCGACCGGGCACCAGACCCGCACCATCGCCGCCGGGTTCTGGACCCCCTGACGGCGCATCCACGCTTCGCCGTCGCGCCGCAGCGTCTCGCCCGCGTCGCCCGCGCGCAGCTCGCCCTCCCGGTAGCGCGCGGCCGCCGCGTACAGGGCCATCGCGGCGCCGTCGCAGGCGCGCGCCGCTTCCGCGTACAACCCCGCCGCAGCCTCGGCATGACCCGCGGCGTGGGCCACCCCGGCGCGGAGAAGCCGGGAGAAGGGAAGGGCCGAGGCGATGTTGGCGTCGGCAGCGATGCGCCTGGCGTCTTGCGCCGCGAGCCGGAGAAGCCGGCGGGTCTCGCGCGCGCCGCTCGCGGGAGACTCGGCCGCCGCCAGCGCCGCGCGTGCCCGCATGTGGCGGAGCTCCACGCGGGGGCTCTCCATGACCAACAGCAGCGCCCGCTGCAGCTTCGGCCACACCTCGTTGATTCGGCGCCAGGCGCCTGCGGCGTCGCCGACGTAGAGGTCGATGTGCAGGGTGGCGATCAGATGCAGGTATTGCTCGATGTCGAAGGCGGCCGTGCTCGGCCAGCGACGCATGGAGTCGTCGGCCAGCCGGCGGGCACGTTCCGGCTGGTCCCGCGCCAGCCAGACCAGGTTGGGAAACCCGGCGTTGAAGCAGAGCTGGGCGTACAGGTCGCCACGCTCCTCGGCGTTGCCGGCGACCAGCGGCAGCCGTCGGGCCATCTCGGCGAGCTCCCCCATCTGGGCCAGGGCCGAGAGGGCGAAGCCTTCCGAGGTGACGATTTCCCACGCGACCGCACGGCACTGCTCGCGAAGAATCTTGCTGCCGCGATCGCAGTGGTCGTGCGCCTCGCGCCAGCGCCCGGCCTCGAAGGCGTCGGTTCCCGATACCACCTGAAAGTGGGCGCGCTCGTACGGACCGCCGTGCTCCTCGGTGAGCCGCTCCATGATTTGGCGCAGCCGATCGGCCCGCCGGCGCAGGAAGCCGCCGCCGATCTGCCGCGACTTGGTTACCTCCAGACCGAGACCGTGCGCGATGTGAATGACGTCGCCGGCGTCGAGAGCATCGAGGAGGTGGCGCACGGCCAGCACCTCGGCCGCCGCCTGGTCGATCATCGCCAGGACGGAGAAGGCTCCCCAGCAGGAATCCAGTCGCCGCCGGATCTCCGCCGCGGCCTCTTCCCGCGGGCGGGGGCGGAAGCCGAGGCCACGCCAGGCCAGCTTGAGCCGCAGCAGCAGCGCCATGGCCAGCGCCTTGCCCGGCGTGTCCGGGTAAGGCACGTCGACGGCGGCCAACACCGCCCGCATGGCGGCGGTGCCCGCATCGACGCGCCCGCATCGCAGATAGTGCTCCGCGGCTCGCCGCCGCAGCTCGAGGACTTGCTCCGGCCCGGCCGCCGCCGAGCAGGCCCGGGCGGCCTGCTCGAACGTGTCGGCGGCATCGAGGCTGCGTCCCGCATTCGCCAGGGCATCGGCGAATCTGGTCAAGAGCGCGGGCCGTTCGTTGCGGTCGTCGCGAAGCTCGAGCGCCTCGCGGTACAGCTCGGCCGCGCGATCGAACGCCAGGGTGTCGGAGGCCCGCTCGGCCGCCTGCACCGCCCAGTGGCCCGCTCGCTCCCGGCGGCCGGCGCCCAGGCAGTGGCGAAACAGCGCTTCCGCATCCGCTTCGGGCTGGCGCTCGTAGACGTCGGCGAGGTTGCCGTGGCGCAAACGCACGATGTCCGCCGACAGCGTTCCCAGCAACGCCTCGCGGATGCGGTCGTGATAGATCTCCACGGCCGGAGACCGATCGATCACGGTGGTACGCAGCAGCGAACGCTTCTCGAGATTCGAGAGGAGAGGGCGCCCCTGCTCGCCCAGGCCCACTGCCTGCAAGACGACGGTGCGTCGCAGCGGGCTGCCGGCCACGCTGATCACTTCCAGTAGCTGGCGCGCCCGATCCGATAGTTGCTGCACCCGATCGAGAATCACCGCGCCGAGCCGAACCGAGCCCGGAGCCGTCCCGCTCGCCAACGAGCGCGACAGCTCGCCGAGGAAGAACGGGTTGCCGCGTGCCTCGGCGACGATTTCCGCCACCCGCTGGTCGCTCTCGGCTTGCAGGGCGCACAGCCGCCTGGCCAGCTCGGTGGTCTCCGCCAGCGCGAGCGGCCCGAGCTCGATGGTCTCCTGCTCCACGGCGCCGGTCTCCTTCACCAAGTCTTTGAACGTCGATACCCCATCGACCTCGCTGCGGTAGGAAAGCAAGACGAGCATGGCCGGGGACTGCGGCGGGCGCAGCACCTCGCGCAAGAGCGCCGCGCTGTCGGCATCGCCCCACTGCAGGTCGTCGATCCACAGAACCAGCCGCTGCCGTCGTGACAGCCGTGTCAGCAGCTCGCGCAGCACACCGAAGCTTTGCCGCCTGATCTCGTGCGGCTCGGCCGCGGCCGAGATCGGTTCCAGCCTCGCGAAGGCCGGGACGCGCCCGAGCACCGGAAACAGCCGCACCAGTGCCGCGCCCGTGGCGGGGACCAGTTCCGTTGCCGCAGCCTCGGGCTCCGAGAGCAGGACGCGGCTCAGGGCGTCGATCAGGGTATCGAACGCCTTGTAGGGAACCTCCTCCTGCGGGTGACAGCGCCCCCGGAGCACCAGCATCCGATCCTCGGTTGCGGCAAGAAAGTGCTTCAGCAGCTCGCTTTTGCCGATCCCGGACGGGCCCACGACGTGGACGATCGCCGTCCTCCCGCCGGCCACGTGGGCCAGCGCCCGGCGCAGCCGCGTGAGCTCGGCGCCGCGACCGACGAAGGCCCCCGCCCGCCGCGCCGTGATCTCGTATTCCCGGCGGGCCGCTCCTCCGGCGAGACGCTGCACGATCTCGCGCCCCTGCGGCCGCCGGTCGGGGTCGGGATCGAGTAGCTCAGCGATCAGCGTGCCCAGTGACTCGGACAGCTCGGGATGGCGCGTGCGCACCGAAGGCGGGCGGGTCTCGTGGGTCTCGAACAAGGCCGGACCCGAGAACGGCACCTGGCCGATCAGCGCCTCGTAGAGCATCACCCCGACGCTGTACCAATCGGCGGCCGGGGTCGGCGCCCGGCCCCACACCACCTCGGGCGCCATATAGGCCAGCGTGCCGGCGGCGCCCGGAGCGTAATGGCCCGGCCCCTCGATGCCGAGCGCCGTGGCCAGGCCGAAGTCGAGCAGCACCGCGCGCCCCTCGCCCGTCACCAGCACGTTCGACGGCTTCACGTCGCGGTGCAGCTTGCCCGCCGCGTGCACTGCCGCCAGCCCGTCGGCGAGCTGGCCGGCCGCGTCGACGAAGCGTCCCACGTCAACGGCGCCATCGTCGCCGCGCACGTAGTGCAGGAAGTCCACTCCCTCGACGTACTCCATGGTGAAGAAGCAGGTGTCGTCGACAGCGAACAGCTCGTACAACTCCACCAGGCCGGGATGAACGATGTCGGCCAGCGCGCGGAACTCCTGCTTGAGCCGGTAGAGCTGATCGGCGCTGCGCGTGCGGAAGGTCTTGAGCGCCACCTCCGTGCCGGTCTCGCGGTCGCGGACGCGGTAGACCACGCCCATGTGACCGCGGCCAAGCGGCGCCAGCGGCTCGAAACGAGTCGACCCGGCCAACCCAAAGAGGTCCGCTGGCGACTCGCCCTCGCCGCGCGGCGAGCCGGAGTCGACAGGGGCACCCGTCATTTGCGCTGCCGCTCGAGCCCGAAGGCGCGGATCAGGTTGTAGACGTGTGAGCGTGCCAGATCGAGGCGCCGGGCGGCTTCGGCGATGTTCCAGCCGGTGTCCTCCAGTGTCTCCTGCAGCAGCTGCTCGTGAAAGCGGCGCGTCGCTTCCTGGAAAGTCGGCGGCTTGTCCTGCTTCCCCGCCTGCGCCTCGGTCTCCGGGAAGAGGTGTTCCCGCCCGACGCGGGTGGCGCCGGTACCCGCCGCCCGAATCACCGCCGCCTCGACGGCATGCGCCAGCTGGCGGATGTTGCCCGGCCACTCGGCCGCCTCGGCGGCTCGCAGCGCGTCGCGCGCCACTTCCAGGCGCGGCAGCCCGTGACGCGCGCAGGCGCCGGCGCCGAAGAACGCCACCAGGTCCGGGATGTCGTCGCGTCGCTCGGCCAGCGCCGGCACTCGCACCGGCAGGACCTTCAGTCGGTAGTAGAGGTCTTCACGAAAGCGGTGCTCGTTGACGGCGCGTTGCAGGTCCGTGTTGGTGGCGGCGATGACGCGCACGTCGGCCTGCACCGGCTTGGCGGCGCCGAGCGGGTAGTACTGCTTGGACTGCAGCAGCTGCAGCAGCTTGGCCTGGGCGGCCAGCGAGAGATCCGCCACCTCGTCCAGGAACAGGGTGCCGCGGTTGGCCGCCGCCACCTTGCCTTCGACGCGCCGCAGAGCGGTCGAGTGAGCGCCGGGAAGCGCGCCGAACAGCTCGTTTTCCAACAGAGCCTCCGGCAAGGCGCCGCAGTTGATCTCGGCGAAGGGCTGACCGACGCGCGGGCTGTTCTCGTGAATGGTCCGCGCCAGCTGGCTCTTGCCGGTGCCGGACTCACCGGTGATCAGCACGCTGACGTCGAGCGGTGCGATCAGGGCCATCTGTCGCAGCATGGCCGCCAACGCCACGGAGCGGCCGACGATCCCGTCGAGACGCAAGCTCGCCCGCAGGGGCGAGGTCGGATCTTCGGCCGTTTGCCTGCGTCGCTGAGCCAGCAGGCGATCCACCAGCGGGGCGAGGTGTCGGGCAAAAATGGCGGCCAGCTCTTGGTCCTCCGCCGGGAAGAGGCCCGGAGTGTCCCGCCCCTGCAGGTAGAGGACGCCGCGCGGCGGATCCTCGCCGATCGGGGTGCACAACACCGCCTCGATCTTGCCGAGGCGGACGCTGTCACGTTCGCTGAAGCGAGGGTCCATGAAAGCCGAGGGGGTGACGATCGTCTGCTCGCTGGCCAGCGCCTCGGCGATGATGCCGCGCGAAATGACCCGCCGCACGCCCTCGATCTCCGGCGCCGAGAGCCCGTGCGCAATCCAAAAGCGAGGTGCTTCGTCGCGATTTCCGCCCTCGTCGTCCTGCAGCTCCAGGTATCCCTGACGGGCCCTGGTCACCTCGACGATCAGGGTCAGAGCCTCCCGCAGGAGCGGCTCGATCTCTGTCTCGCGATCGAGGTTCAACAGGCGGAGATAGAGATCTCTCTCCCGCTGCAGTCGTACGACGTCAGTCGGCTCCACTGCTTTTGTCCTAAGCCCCGCAGCGCTTCTAGATCAATGTCACTTCTCAACGCAACCGCCGTCCGAGACAAGGACTGGCGTCGTCAACCCGCCCGGCGACTCGCCCGTGCCGGTCTTGACCCGCCCGGCGGCGGCTGCTTCGCTGAGGCATGTCCGCTCGATCGCGGCCGCCGCTGCTGCGTTTTCTCGGCTACGTTCGCCCGCACAAGTGGCTGATTGCCGGGGCTTCGCTCTGCGGGGTGATGAAGTTCACCCTGCCGCTGATCTTTCCCCTGGTCCTCAAGTACCTCACCGACGTGCTGCTGGTCGCCGGCGGCCCTAGCTCGGCCCACGCCGCGGAGGCCACCAATCGCTGGCTGGAGGGGTGGTGCTCCTCCGTTCTCCGCGAGTTGCCCTGGCTCGGCAGCGGGGCCCGCGGTCGGCTGACCGTGATCGGCCTCTCGGTGCTGTCTCTCTATGCCCTTCTCGCCGTCGGCAGCTACTATCGCAGCTACCTGGCCGGCAAGGCCGGGCACCGGCTGATCTTCGATCTCCGCTACGCGCTCTACCAGCACATCCAGAGCATGTCGCACTCCTTCTTCGACGAGCGGCGTTCGGGAGCGATCGTCGCCCGCTTCGTCAGCGACATTCAGCTGGCGCAGAACTTCGTCGGCTCGGCGCTCACCAACGTGTGGATGGATGGCGCGTCGCTCGGCTTCGTGGTGTGGATCCTGTTCGTGCTCGAGCGCCGCTTGGCGTGGGTGGCGCTGGCGGTGATTCCCCTCTACGTGTTGATCATTCGTCACTACAGCCCGCGCATAAAGGCCGCCAGCCAGTCGGTGCAGGAGATGATCGGAGACTTCTCCGGCGATCTGCAGGAGAAGATCGCCGGCGTCGGCGTGGTCAAGGCCTTCGGCCGCGAGCAGCAGGAAGCCGAGCGCTTCTACCGCACCAGCCGCGACCTCTTCGACCTCACCATGACCAACGTCCGGCTGTCGTCCGGCAGCCAGGCGGCCACCACCTTTCTGACCTCGGCGGCGCCCCTGATCGTGGTGTGGGCGGCCGGGGCCATGATTCTCGGCGGCACGCTGAGTGTCGGCACGATGATCGCCGTCTACGCCTATCTCGGCAGCCTCTACCTCCCGCTGCACCGCTTCAGCGAGCTGAGCGTGGTGATCAGCAACTCGCTGGCGGCGATGGACCGGATCTTCGAGTTCTTCGACATTCGCCCCGAGGTGGCGGAGGCGCCCGATGCGGCGAGGCTGCCGCCCGCCAGCGGGCGGATCGAGTTCCGCGATGTCACCTTCCGCTATGCCGGGCGCGACAACCACCGTCCGGCCCTGCGCCACGTCGGGCTGCGGATCGAGCCGGGCGAGACCATCGCCATCGTCGGGCGCAGCGGCGCGGGGAAGTCGACGCTCGTCTCCTTGCTGCCGCGTTTCTACGACGTCGGCGAGGGTGCCGTGCTGGTTGACGACGTCGACGTGCGCGCGGTGACGCTCGCTTCGCTGCGCGACCAGATCGGCATCGTCCCGCAGGATCCGATCCTGTTCAGCGGCACCCTGCGCGAGAATCTGCTCTACGCCAAACCGACGGCGGGCGAGGCGGAGCTGGCGGCGGCGATGGCGGCCGCCAATGTGAGCGAGTTCATTCGCCAGCTGCCCGACGGCGACCTGACGCTGGTCGGCGAGCGTGGCGTGCGCCTTTCCGGCGGGCAACGCCAGCGCATCGCGATCGCGCGCGCGTTTCTCAAGGATCCCCCCATCCTGATCCTGGACGAGGCCACCTCCGCCCTCGACTCGGAATCGGAGAACCTGATTCACGACGCGCTGCGCCGGCTCATGGTCGGCCGTACGACGCTGATCATCGCCCACCGGCTGTCGACGGTGATGAACGCCGACCGCATCGTGGTCATCGAATCCGGCGAGGTGTGCGAGATCGGCGCGCACGCCGTGCTGCTCGCCCGCGGCGGTGTCTACAGCCAGCTCTACGAGGAGCAGTTCCGGCACTTCTCCGAAACCCCTGCGGGCGACGAGCCGGTGCGCCAGGGCGCCGCCGGCTCGCACTGATCCCGGCCCGCCGGTCCGCGACCGGTCGGGGCGCACCTCTTTACAGCCGTGCCGGCTGCGGGCTAGACAATCCCCAAAACTGGCAAGGGGGCTCCTATGGCAGGACGAATCTGGAGGTGGGTTGGGCTGAGCGTGTTGGCGGGGTGTCTCGCCGCGCCGCTGGCGCAGGCGGGAGAACCGGTGGCCGGGGTCGACCTGGGGGTGGCGATCCCAACCTCGAAGTTCCAGCGGACGGCCGACGTCGGGGGATCGATCGCGCCGTACCTGGGCTATCGCTTTGGCGGCGAGAAGTTCGGCGTCGCGCTCGTCGGGCAGCCGCAATTCGTGGGCTTTCGAACCACGGTGAACAAGGATCCCGACAGCGACGTCACCAGCCTGTTCGTGTTCACGGCCGGGCCGCGCTTTTCTCTGACGGACGAGAGCAACGAAGTCTTCTTCGCCGTCCAGGGAGGCGTCTACTCCGATCTCACCGGTCCGCTGAACGACACGGCGGGCGGCTGGGCGGTCGCCGGCGGCTACAACTACGCGATCAATCGGGGGAACGCGGTGGGAATGTTCCTGCGCCGGGACGAGGCCAGCATGAAGGCGGCGCGGGACACGCACGCCAACGTCACCTACCTGACCACCGGGTTCAGCTTCCAGCATCGTTTCCTGCCGCCGCCGCCGGTGGTGGCGGCGGTGCCACCACCGCCGCCACCGACGCCAGCGCCGACGCCGGTGGCGGTGAAGAAGAAGATCGTGCTGCGCGGCGTTCACTTCGACTTCGACAAGGCGACGGTTCGTGCCGTGGATCGGCCCATCCTCGACGAGGCGGTGGCGACGTTGAAAGAGGAAGGGAGCGTGGCGATCACGGTGGAAGGCCATACCGACAGCATCGGCACCGAGCCGTACAACCAGAAGCTCTCGGTTCGCCGCGCCAAAGCGGTGGGCGACTACCTCGCCGATCACGGCATCGCGCGCTCGCGCATGACCGTTGCGGGTTTCGGCGAGTCGAAGCCGGTGGCGAGCAACGACACCGCCGACGGCCGCGCCCAGAACCGGCGCGTCGAGCTGCACGTCAAATCCGAGTGATGCCGCGGTGGGGTCGAGCGAGATCAGCTCGCTCGACCCCACCGCCTGCACCGCTCTTCGCGAGTGGCTGCGGTACGGTTGATTTTCGCCTTATTTTCGTATAGGCTCCGTCCCCGTGGAAGGAGGGCGCGCGATGGAGACGGCAACGACCGGGTTCGATCGTTTCGACGGGTTGCTGCGGGACACGGTGGAGATCCCTCTGCTCGGCGTGGTGGCCGCGGGCGAGCCGTACCGCGCCTTCGTCCTCGACGATACCTTGAGTGTCCCGGCGGCGCTGTGGGGCGGGCGCAAGGTGTTTGCCGTGCGCGTGCGCGGCAGCTCGATGATCGACGAGGGCATCCACGACGGCGACTTCCTCATCGTCCAGCCCTGCGAGACGGCCGAGAACGGGCAGACGGTGGTGGCCGAGGTCGACGGCTGCGTTACCGTCAAGAGGCTCTTCCGCGAGCCGGATGGCGCCATCCGCCTGCAGCCGGCCAACCCGGATCTGCTGCCGCTGGTGGTGCGCGGCGACAACATCTGCATTCGCGGCGTGGTGGTCGGGGTGATGCGCAAGTACGGCTTCGCAACGCAGGAGCCGAAGCCACCCAGAGCAGACGCTTCCCGCAAGCCGGCCGCGCCGTGCCCAGCGGCGGCGGTCGACGATCTCTTCGAGGCCTCGCTCAACGCCATCGATCAGCAGCTGGCGCGCTGGCAGATGAACGTGGAGCAGGCCAAGCACGACCGGCGCCGGCGCCGCCAGGTGCCGCAGATGGCCGAGCTCGGGCGCGATCTGCAGGCGTTGCGCGAGTGGCTGGGACGCACCGGCAAGGCCGGCCTGCGACGCGCCCTGATCGCCGAAGCCAACAAGATCATCCGTCGCATGCAACGCTTTGCCGTCCTGCAGCCGGCGGGAGCCACGGAGACCCTGCTGCATTGACGGCGGACTGTCGCGGGTTTGCCGGGCGCATCGCGAGCACCGCGCGCGAGCACGAGCCACGACCCGGCTTGTCTGGGTCGCCGGCATGGACTAAGAGGTGCGGCATCCCCCGCTTGTGTCGAGGAAGCCTATCCCATGCTGAAGAAGATCCATCACGTCGGAATCGTGGTCCGCAATCTCGAGGAGTCGTACGCCTTCTATCGCGACACGCTGGGGCTGCCGGTGCACAAGGTGGCCACGGTCGAGGATCAGGGCGTGAAGGCGGCGCTGCTGACCATCGGTAACAGCGAGATCGAGCTGCTCGAGCCGATCAACCCCGCCGGTGGCGTCGCCAAGTTCCTCGAGCGGCGCGGCGAAGGCCTGCACCACGTGTGCTTCGAGACCGACAACGTGGCGCGCGAGCTCGACGCCACCATGGCCAAGGGCATCGCCGTCATCGACAAGACGCCGCGCAAAGGGCTGGCCGGGATGATCTGCTTCCTTCACCCCAAAGCCAACCACGGGGTGCTGGTGGAGTACGCCGAGCCGTTCGCCGAGGAGCACTGATTCCCATGGCGCTGGTCAAGAAGATCGATCACATCGCCATCGCCGTGAAGGATCTCGACGCGGCGGTGAAGACGTTCACGGCCAACTTCGGCTTTCCGGTGACCAGGCAGGAGGATCTGGCGGCGTTCGGTATCCGCAACGCGATGCTGGCCATCGGCGACGCCGAGATCGAGCTGTTCAGCCCGACCAAGGCGGAGAGCCCGGCCCGCAAGTTCCTCGACGAGCAGGGCGAGGGCATGTACGTGCTCTCCCTCGAGGTGGAGAGCCTGGATCAGGCGACGCAGGCGCTCGCCGCCAAGGGGATCAAGGTCGGGCCGCCGCTGCCGACCTCCGACGGCGGCCGTCTGGTGTTCATCAGCCCCAAGGCGACGCACGGCGTGCTGCTCCAGTTCATCGAGCGGCCCAAGGCCTAGAGACGGGCCCCCCCGGCAAAATGGGACGTCTCCATCTTGTCGCCGGATTTCAAGAAATCGAGGATCGAGAAAAATGGGCAAGTTGGAAGGGAAGATCGCACTGGTAACGGGGGGCTCGCGCGGGATCGGGCGGGGCATCGCCCTGGAGTTCGCCCGCGAGGGCGCCGACGTCGCCGTCAACTACCGCCGCGACGAGACGGCGGCGAAGGAAACCGTGCGTGCCGTCGAGGCGATGGGCCGCCAGGCGATCGCGATTCGGGCGGACGTCTCGGACTGGCCCCAGGTGCAGGCCATGGCCGACGAGGCCCTGAGGCACTTTGGCCACCTCGACATCGTGGTCGCCAACTCCGGGATCGCCTCGCGGGTGCAGACGGTCTGGGACCTCGACGTCGAGCACTGGCATCGCGTGATCGGGGTCAACCTGCACGGCGTCTTCTACACCTGCAAGGCGACGGCGAAGCACCTGGTCGACCGCGGGCAGGGGTGCATCCTCCTGATCTCTTCCGTCGGCGCCGACATGTGCGGCCCCATGGGGGCGCCGTACTATGCCGCCAAGGCCGCCGTGAACGGGCTGACCAAGTCGCTCGCCAAGGAGTGCGCGCCGGCGCGGGTGCGGGTGAACTGCATCGCCCCGGGGGTCGTCGCCACGGATATGGGCAATCGCATGATCGAGTTCCACGGCGAGGGCCTGCTCAGCTCGATTCCGCTCGGCCGTCCGGGACAGCCGGAGGACATCGGCAAGGCCGCCGTCTACCTGGCCAGCGACGATGCCAGCTTCGTCACCGGGAAGATCCTCCGCGTCGACGGCGGCGCTTGGATGTGAGGCGCTCGAGCCGCGGGACGCTTCCCTCCGTTTCGACCCATGCAACGTGAGTTTCGGGTTCGGTCGCGCCAGAAGTACGAGATGCTCGACATCACCCGGCAGGTGGCCGAGGTGGTGAGCGCGGCCGAGCTCGATGAGGGGATCTGCTCGGTCTACGTCACCCACGCCACCGCGGCCGTGGTGATCAACGAGAACGACGATCCCAACGTTTGTCTCGACGTGCTCGACGCCCTCGACAAGCTGATCCCGGAGGGTTCCTGGCGTCACGATCGCGTCGACAACAACGCGGCGGCTCACATCAAGGCTGCGATCCTCGGGCCGGGAGAGACCATCCCGATCCGCGAGCGCCGCCTGCAGCTCGGCACCTGGCAGGCGATCATGGTGGTCGAGCTCGACGGCCCGAAGCAGCGGCGCGTGGTGGTGACGGTCCGCTGAGCGGCCTGCCCTATTCGACAACCTGGATCGCGCCCGCCGGATCGTCGATCAGCTCGCCGATCTCGGCCACCACCGGAGCCCCCCGCTCTCGCAACGCCTCCTGCAGCGCCTCGCTGTCGGCCGCCGCCACGGCGATCAACAGCCCGCCGGATGTCTGGGCGTCGGCGAGGAGGAGCCTGGCCTCCGGCGCAACGTCGTGATCGAAGCGGGTGAAGTCGGCGGCGAAGTCGAGGTTGCGGCGGGTGCCTCCCGGGACGACGCCGTCGCGGGCGAGCTGCCACGCCTCGCTGAGCACGGGCACGGAGGAGACGCGAATCCTGGCGCCGACGCGGCTGGCGGCGGTCATGCCGTGCAAGTGCCCGAGCAGACCGAAGCCAGTGACGTCGGTGGCGGCATGGGCGCCGACGCTGGCGACCGCTTCGGCGGCGCCTCGGTTGAGCGTCGACATGATCTCGATCGCCCGCCGTACCAGGGCGGCGGAGGCGAGGTCGCGCTTGACGGCGGTCGAGACGATTCCCATGCCCAGGGGCTTGGTGAGCAGCAGTCGGTCGCCCGATTGGGCGGTGGAGTTGCGCCAGATCGCGTCGGGATGGGCGATCCCGGTGACCGCCATGCCGTACTTGGGCTCGCGGTCGTCGACGCTGTGACCGCCGGCCACGGTGACGCTGGCCTCGGCGGCCTTGTCGGCGCCGCCGCGCAGGATCTCGCCGAGGACCTCCAGCGGCAGATCGGCGGTGGGAAAGGCGACGATGTTGAGCGCCAGCAGCGGCCGCGCGCCCATTGCGTAGACGTCGCTGAGGGCGTTGGCGGCGGCGATCTGACCGTACGCGTACGGGTCGTCGACCAGCGGCGTGATGTAGTCGACGGTCTGGACGATGGCCAGCTCGGGTGTCAGACGATACACCGCCGCGTCGTCGGAAGTGTCGGTTCCGACCAGCAGGTTCGGGTCTGCCGCGACGGGCAGTCTACGCAGGATCTCGCCGAGATCCTTTGGGCCGATTTTGCAGGCTCAACCCGCGCCGTGGCTGAACGAGGTCAGCCGAATGCGCTCGCGATCGTTCATGGCCCGAACCTACCACAATGGCGCGGGTCACGCTCAAGCGGCCGGCAAGAGCCGGGTTCCCCTCTGCCTTCCTTACTCAGGCGGAGCCGCTGCCCGCTAGAAGTCGCCGAACGGAGGTGGCTTGTCCTCCTGGTACATGATCGACACCACGCGCTTGCTCGGATCCTTGGGATCGGTGGCGATCGTCATGTTGATGATGGTGTTGCCCTTCTGGAAGTTGAGGAACGACTGGTCCTTGCCTTGGTAGGTCTGCTTCAGATCCCAGCCCTTGTCCTTCAGGTCCTTCTCGTAGAAGTCGTACACCTGGGCGGTGTCCTGCTGGGTCGTCACCACGACGTTCTTGGCGTCACCGGCCATCTTGCGGACGCCGAAGATCTGGGCGTCCTTCATCAGCGCCACGTCGCCGGGGAAGTCCTCCGGAAGTCCGGCCATGGCCCCGCCCGCCGTCGGCGTGGCGGCGGCCTCCATCGCCGGCGTCGGCGGCATGGTCGGTAGGGCGCCGACGGTGGGGAAGACCACGACCGTGGGCCGGGTGCCGAAGCCCACGGGGTGCTCCAGCGACGAGGGGACCTTGGCGGTCTCCTCGACCTGCTGGTGGCAGGTACACGAGGCCATCATGCTGATGACGAAAAGCGGGGCCAACCGACGATTGAAATAGCGCATCAAGACCAACACCTCCTCGGCAAAGAGCCGGCGAATTATCCACGAAATCCGGTACGAAGAGAAGCTTGCGTGGATCGCCCCACGAAGATCGGCCCGCGGACCGAAGCGGGCTCGTCTCCACTCGACCCCACCGCTGCCGGGCCGGTTGGCAGGTCGGGGGTTTGTTGCTACGTTTCACCGGATGAGCAAATCAGCAAGCTCCGCTGCCCCTACGGCGCTGGCGGCTGTAACGACGGTGGTGTCGCGGGCGCTATTCAATGTGGCCCGTTACGCCGAGGAATGAGAGATGAGTGAGGCCAAGTTCTGCACCCAGTGCGGTGCCCGTTTGCTGGGCGACGCACGCTTCTGCGTCGAGTGCGGCGCGTCCATTGCGGGCGCCAAGCGTCCCTCACCCGTCTCCGTTCCCTGGAGCCGCTACGCTCCCCTTCTCGTCGTCGGTGTGATCGTTCTGATCGCCGGCGGTGGCGTGTTGCTGGGCCGACTCAATCCCAAGGTGCCGCCGTCGGTTCCCGGCCAGCGCGCCGGGGCGGCCGCCGCTCCCCAGGCGCAGGGACAAATGCCGCCGGGGCATCCGCCGATCGCGATCCCGGACGACGTCAAGCAGACCCTCCGCGACATGGCGAAAAAGGCGAAGGACGCGCCGGACAACATGACGCTGTGGAAACAGCTGGCCGACGTCCAGTATCGCGCCGGCCAGGTCGAGCCCAGCTATCTCGCCGAGGCGCAGCTCTCCTTCGAGCACGTCCTCCAGCACGAACCCGAGAACACCGACGTGCTGCGCAACCTGGGCAACATTGCCTTCGACCGCGAGCAACCCGACAAGGCGATCGACTATTACACGCGCTACCTGAAGCTGAAGCCGGACGACAGGAACGTCGAGACCGACCGGGCCACGATGGAGTTGGCGGCGGGCAAGACCGACGAGGCGATTGCGACGTATCAGAAGATTCTGAAGGCCGATCCGAACTTCTTCCAGGCGCAGTTCAACCTCGGGCTGGCCTACCACACCGCCGGCAAGACCACGGAGGCCATCGACGTGCTAAAGAAGGCGCGCAAGCTGGCCTCCGACGACCGCACCCGCGAGCAGGTCGATCGGGTGCTCGCCCGCATGCAGGGAGGCGGCGGCGAGGTTGCTCCGGTGGCTGACGCGGCGGCGCCGGGCGGCGCGAGCGGCAACGGCGGTACGTTCCAGGCCGGTATCGAGACCTTCTTCCGCGACCATCCGATCATGGGTCCCAAGGTGGACCGCTTCGAGTGGAAGGGGGATTCCGTGCGTGTGGTGCTCAACCAGTTCCCGATGACGGCGATGCCGGAGTTCGTTCGCAAGCAGCTCGAAGACCGCATCCGCAGCCAGATCACGGAGCAGAAGACGGCGCACAAGGTGAAGGACCAGGTCAACGTCGAGATCGTCGACGACTCCTCGGGCCAGGTGATGGACACGATCACGGAGTAGAGCACTCGTTGTGGAGCTGCGGGCTGATGCGGGACGACGTTCCGCGACGCCACTCGGCCGGCGTTTCTTCGCCCGCGACGCGTTGACGCTGGCCCGGGCGCTGCTCGGCACCGTGCTGGTGCACGAAGCCGCGCAGGGGACGACGGCCGGACGCATCGTCGAGGTCGAGGCCTACCGCGGCCCCGAGGATCGAGCCGCGCACTCCTACGGCGGCCGGCGCACCGCGCGCAACGAGGTGATGTACGGCCGGGCCGGACACGCGTACATCTACTTCATCTACGGCGTGCACTTCTGCTGCAACGTGGTGGCCGCGGGCGTCGATCAGCCCGAGGCGGTGCTGCTGCGTGCCCTCGAGCCGCTCGCCGGCATCGAGCTGATGCGGGCCCGGCGCGCTGCCGCCGAGCGGGTGCCCGTGGCGGCGCTGGCCCGCGGGCCGGGCAACCTCTGCCGCGCCATGGGCATCGAGCGCAGCTGCAACGGGGTCGATCTGCTCTCGGGATCGCTGCGCCTGTTGCCCGGGCGGCGCCTGCCCGCCGGACAGGTCGCGGCCGTCCCCCGGGTCGGCATCGACTACGCGGGCGACCATGCCGCGCGTCCGTGGCGCCTCTATGATCGTCGCAGCGCGGCCGTGTCCGCGTTGCCGCGGCCGGCACGAGCGCGCGTCTAATTGCTTTACCGAAGGCCCGTCCCTAGAATCCGAAGAGATTTTCTGAGGGGGAACCGCGTGAGTGACACACCCTACTACCTCCCGGTCGGCGATGAAGTGAGCCTCTTCACCGCCGCCTACGAGTGCCGCCTGCCCGTCCTGCTCAAAGGGCCGACGGGGTGCGGCAAGACCCGTTTCGTCGAGCACATGGCGCACCTGCTCCGTGGTCGAGCCGAGAACGGCGAGATGGAGACGGAGATCGCCGGCAATCTCATCACCGTGGCGTGCCACGAGGACCTCACCGGCAGCGACCTGGTGGGCCGCTACCTGATCAAGGGCGACGAGACGGTCTGGATCGACGGCCCGCTCACCCAGGCGGTCAAGGCCGGTACGATCTGCTACCTCGACGAGATCGTCGAGGCGCGCAAGGACACCATCGTTCTGATTCATCCGCTCACCGACCACCGCCGCATCCTGCCGATCGACAAGAAGGGCGAGATCATCGAGGCGCATCCCGATTTTCTGCTGGTGATCTCCTACAACCCCGGTTACCAGAGCGTGCTGAAAGACTTGAAGCACTCCACGCGGCAACGCTTCGTCACCATCGAGTTCGATTACCCGCCGCGCGACAAGGAGGCGAAGATCATCGCCCACGAAAGCGGGCTGGCGATCGAGCAGGCCATGGAGCTCGCCAAGCTCGGCGAGAAGGTGCGCCACCTCAAGGCCAGCGGTCTCGAAGAGGGCGTCAGCACGCGACTGCTCATCTATGCGGCACAGCTCATGCGCAAGGGCGTGACGCCGCGGCGCGCCTGCGGTGTCGCCATCAGCAAGTCGCTCACCGACGATCACGAGAGCCAGCGCGCCATCGAGGAGCTCGCCGCCGCAATCTTTCCGTGAGAAAAGCCGACAGTGACAAGCGGAAGGCGCAAGGCAGGGACGCAGGACGTCATTCCGGCCCCTCCGGCTCTTCCCTTCTAGCGTTCAGCTTTCCACCTTAGGTTCATGCGCCAACTCTGGTACGAGTCGCATCTGCTCGACGACCCCGCCGGCAAGGCTGCCCGCCAGCGTTGCCTCGCCCTCGGGCCCAAGGTCCACGAGCAGATTCTCGCCGTCGGCGATCGTCTGGCGCGGGAGTCGGCGGTTCTGGCGCAACGCTTCTACTGTCGTGCCGCCGAGGCGCACGACTGCTTCGCGGCGGACTTCGGCCGTTGGGTGGCGATCGGCGAGGGGCTGGCGAGCCGAGAGCCGATGGTGCGCGAGGGCGCGGTCGCCTTCTTCGAAATCCCGCCGGCGACGGCGCTCGCCATCGGCCTCGATGGGCTCGAGCGCTGGGCGGGCATCGCGACCACCGTGGCTGCCGTGTCGCGGAAGCTGGCCGGAATCTTCTGCGAGACCACGGCGCCGCTGCTGGAGACGGTCTCGCTCGAGCGCCTGCAGGCGTGGGCCGAGGTGGCGGTGCGGCTGCATACGCAGCACGGCTGGCACGGCGAGTTTCTGGCCCAGGCGTATCTGGCGGGGGCCGAGCAGGCCCTGCCCGTGCTCAATGCCGAGCAGTACTCGCTCTGGGCCGGCTTGGGGGCGAGCTTGCGCCGCGTGCTGAAGGAGACGGAGTTCTTCGCCGAGCTCCCGGCGGGCGTCCGGCGCTGGCCCGATGCCGATCGCTCGGCCTGGCTGCGCTGCGCCCTGGCCATCGCCGTCGATGCTCCCAAGGCGGCGGCGGTCTTTTATCGCCAGGTCCCGCGTGCCCTGCGCCGCGTCGCCGGCGAGCATCGCGGCCCGTTGCTCGCCGTGCTGCAGCGGGCCGGCCGGGCCGTCGCCACCGCCGTCGAGGATCTCGTACCCGTGCTCGGCGCGGTTCTCCTCGATGTCCCCAGCGCCGATCGCCACGGGGCGCTCGCCCTCGCCCAGCGCGTGGCCGACGAGTTTCCCCGCGCCGTGGTGGCACTGCTGCGCAGCCTGCCCAAGGCCTGCGAGGAAAGTGCCGCGGGTCGCGTGGGGGAATGGGTCGATCGCGGCCTGGCCATCGCGCGCGGCAACGCCGACGCGGGGATGGCCTACTTCGCGCTCGAGTCACGTACCAGCCTCAAGGTGCTGCGTGCCGGCTCCACCGGTGCGGCCCTGGAGGAGGTGCAGGGTGTGCTGCGCAAGTTGATCCAGATGCTCAGCGGCGAGCCGGCCAGCATCCATAGCATCGACGGCGGTCTCTCGTTCCGGCTGCCGCTGGAGGAGTTCCCGGCCGAGAACGAGGTGGCGCTCCCGCTGCGCGTCGATCGCCTGGCGACGCACGAGGAGAACGCCCGACTCTATCGCGTGCTTGCCGCCTGGTTGGCCGGGCGGCGAGAGTTCGGCACGTACGGTTTCGATCCGAAGGACAAGGCGGGCGGGCCGTCCGACGGGGAAGGCCTGGTCGCCTACCTTCGCGGAGAGCATCGTCCCGAGCTGCTCGAGGAGCTCTTTCTCCTCACCGACGGCTACCGCGTCGGCCGCCGAGTGATGGTCGCGTACCCCGGGCTGGCTCCCGAGCTGCGTTGGGCGGCGGAGCGGATGCTGGCGCTGTGGACCGCCACGGGCGAACAGGCTCCCGACGGGCTCACCGTCCTCGACGCCACTCTCGCCCTGGCCCTGAGTGCCGCGGACGACATCGTCGTCCCCGAGTGGCTCGGCAACGTCGCCGCCGTGGTGCTGCCGTGCCTGGCCCCGCTCGCCGCTCCCGGGGCGAGCGCCGCCGACGCGCTTCGGGTCGCGGAGTCGTTGACGGCGCGGTTGCTGGAAGCCAACCTCCCGCGGCGCATCCGGCAAGACCAGTTCGAGTTCGGCGGGCTGGTCATCGATCCGCTGACCGGGGAGGCGCTGATCGATCCGTACTTCGACGAGGACGCGCCCATGCCCGCCGACGCCGAGGCGCCGCGCGTACCCCCAGCCGCGACGCCATCGGCCGAGGAGGCGATTCCGGAAGAAGCGCGCCTGCAGCTCGACGGCGCGCCCGACGACATGCCGGCCGGGGCACAGCCGCTGTCGCTGGAAGAGCTGCGGCGCCTGCTCGAGCAAGGAGCGGACCTGAAGATCAAGCAGGGTACGGGCGAGGAGACCGACGGCATCGGTCTGTTCATCACCGACCTGATGGGCAAGATTCCGTCGGCGCAGCTCGAGGAGCTGCGCCGCATGCTCGGCGACCCGGAGCGCGAGTCGGGCGGCGTACGACGCTGGCTGCAGGATCACACGGCGGGGCCTTCGTTCCTCTACGACGAGTGGGATTACCACATCGGCGACTACCGACCGCGCTGGTGCCGGCTGCGCGAGATCGGCGTGGAGAGCGACGGCGGCGAGTTCTTCAACGCCGCCCTTTCCCAGTATGCCGCGATGATCCCGGGCATCCGCCAACAGTTCCAGCGCATCCGGCCGGAGATGTACCGGGTGGTGCGTGGACTGGAGGACGGGGAGGACTTCGATCTCAACGCGGCGGTGGCCGCCCGCGTCGAGACCAGGGCGCGCCGCTCGCCGTCGAGCCGCCTCTACGTCGCTCGCAAGCGCGAGGAGCGCGACGTCGCCACGCTGTTCCTGCTCGACATGAGCGCCTCCACCGACGAGCCGATGGAGAAGCCGCCGACGGTGTACGCTCCCGGCGACGACGATCTCGCGCTACCGCGGGTGCGGGCGCCGAAGGCGGCGCCGGCAAGACGAATCATCGACGTCACCAAGGAGGCGCTGGTCATCATGGCCCAGGCGCTCGAGGAGATCGGCGACGCCTACGCGATCTACGGCTTCTCCGGCCAGGGACGCGACAACGTCGAGTTCTATCTCGTCAAGTCCTTCGCCGAGTCGCTGACCCCGGCGGTCAAGGGACGTATCGGCGGCATCGAGCCCAAGCGCAGCACGCGCATGGGCACGGCGCTGCGCCACGCCGTCGAGAAGATGAACGCGATCAACTCGCGCTCCAAGCACCTGCTTCTCCTCAGCGACGGGTTCCCGCAGGACTTCGACTACGGCCAGGATCGGCGCAGCAACGTCTACGGCATCCGTGACACCACGGCGGCGCTGCGCGAGACCGAGGCCGCCGGCATCACCCCGTTCTGCATCACCGTGGACCGCGCCGGGCACGACTACCTGCGGCAGATGTGCGACGAGTCGCGCTACCTGGTGATCGAGGACATCGGCACGCTCCCCAGGGAGCTGCCCAAGATCTATCAGCGCGTGGTGCGGGCGGATTGGTGAGATCAGTCCCGCTTGATGCGGTTCGCGGCGCGGAAGGCGCTGTAGATCTCGACCAGGATCTCGCGCTGCCGGTCGGTGAGATGGGGATCGCGGTGGATCTCGCGCACCGTGTCGATCTCGTCCAGCTCTTGCGGATCGATGACCCCCGCCTGCAGCTGCAGCGTCTCGGCCGACAGCCGTAGCGCGGTGGCGATCGACTGTAGCAGCGTGCGGCTCGGATTCTGCAGCCCCTGCTCGATGTCGCGCAGCACGCCCGCCGACACGCCGCTCATCTCGGCCATCTTGCGCAGCGAGATGTTGGCGAGCTCGCGCTGGCGACGAATGTAGTCGCCGACGGAGGACGAACGTGCTGGACGCTTGGTGGCCACGGCTGCAGGGCTCAGGGTTTGGCGTCCTTGGGCTCGGTGGCGATCGCGATCTTGTCCGCCCCGGCCTCCTTGGCGATGGTCATGATCTGCACCGCCTCCTCGAGAACGACGTTGCGGTCGCCCTGCAGGATGACGTGTTTCTCGGGAGCCTTCTCGAGCGCGCTGCGCAACGCAGGTAGCAGGGCCTCGAACGCGATCGGTTTGCTGTTGAGCTCGATGCGGTGGTCCGCCGTGGCGGTGATGATGACGCTGGCGGACTCGGCGCCGCCACGTCCCGAGCGCGGCAGATTCACCTTCGTGCCCTGCTGCGTCAGCGCCGTGCTGGTGACCATGAAGATGATCAGCAGAACCAGAAAGATGTCGGTCAGGGGCGTGACGTTGATCTCGGCGACGATGTCTTCGCCGCCTTCGCTTTCAACGAGACTGAGCGACACGCGTGGAACCCCCTTCCTGGACCGCCGGTGCGGCGAGCTGCAGCAGAAACTCGTCGGCCCACTCGCGCAGCACGGCGGCGTGATTGTTGATGCGTACCATGAACGCATTGTAGGCGAAGATGGACAGGACGCCTACCAACAGACCGCCCGCGGTGGCGATCAGAGCTTCCGAGATGCCAGCCGCGACGACGGCGAAGCCCCCCGAGCCGGTCGCCGCCATGTTCTCGAACGAGCGGATGATTCCCAGTACCGTGCCGAACAGCCCAATGAACGGGGCCAGGCTGCCGATGGTGCCGAGCAGCCAGACATAGCGCTTCAGGCCGCGTGCCGCCTCCGCCAGCTTCCGCTGCGCAACGCGGGCCTTGGCGTCGTCGTCGGCCGCCCCTGCGGCGAGAACGGCGCGGTAGACTGCGGCCAGCGGCGACTCGTCACGACGACAGAGAGCCAGGGTCTCCGGCAGGCCACCTTCGTCGTAGGCGTCCGCGGCCAACTTGTGGAGGCGGCGAGAGCTGCGCGTAGCCCGGGCAAGCGACCACAGGCGCTCGACGATCACCGCGACGCTGACAATCGAGCAGAGCAACAGCGGATACATGACCAAGCCGCCGTGCTCGATGAGCTCGAGAAAAGTGGTGGGAGTCATCGAGGACGTACGGCCGCCCGCCGGCGACCGCAAAACGGGAAACGCTGCATTACGGCCCCGTATAGCCTAGGTCGACAGGTCACGCAATTTCGGTGTTGTCCCCGGGCCCGGGTTGGGGGACGAAGGGATCATCGCCCCGGCAAGGGTGGGTCAATCCGTCACCGGCTCTCCCTTGCTCACGAACGACCACCTGCCGAACGCGAGGGCCGGGCGAGCCGCCTCCGTCGCCGCGGCGACCTGTCTCGCCAAGGTGGGCCGAGGACGCGATGGGGTTTCCGGCGTCCCGCCGGCGGCGGCTCCCCGTGCTCGCTGATACCGCCGGCGATCGGATTGGCGAGGAACCAGAGCGCGGCACAGCAGATCGCCAGGAGCGCGAACAGCCACAGCCACGCTGTCGCAGGGCCAACTACCGGCTCCGTCGGCACGCCGCCAACAAAGGCCGCTGCCGGGAGGCAGGCCGAGTGGGCAATCATCTCGTACCTCCTTTGAATCCAGGTCAAATCATAACGCAGTGCATCATGGGATTCAACGGCCGTGACACAATCGTAACATCGCGGATTTACTTATACGTTGACTGAGCATGTCTTTTCGCCGCCACGCCACGACCCGTGGCATGACGGGCCCGAGTTCGCCCGCGCGTCTCTCCCCGGCGGCGTGGCGCCGACGGAGACCTCCGTGTTATAGCAGCGGTGTGTCGTTCCCGGATTGGAGACGAGGGGAGGTGGGATGACGGCGTGGCCGACCGTCGCCTCCGTGCTACAGCCGTTGCCCCTGGTCATCGGCGGCGCGGTCGGTGTCTGCGCGGGTTGGCTGCTCACGTGGCTCATCGTTCGGGCGCGGGCGGCGCAGCGGCTGGCCGAGACCTCTACCCGGGCGCAGGCGGAGGTGGCCACGCTCACCGAGCGCCTGATCGGTCGCGACCGTGAGCTCGACTCTCAGCGGAGCCAGTTGCTCGACGTCGAAGCCGAGCTCGGCCACAACCGCACCGAGATCACCGAGCTGAGAGCGAGGCAATCCGAGCTGCTGGCGACGATCGACAGCGAGCGGCAGAAGTCCGCCGAGAAGCTGAAGCTCCTCGAGCAAGCGACGGCGCAGCTGACGGACTCTTTCAAGGCGTTGTCCGCCGACGCCCTGCGGAGCAACAATCGATCGTTTCTCGAGCTGGCCAAGGCGACGCTCGAGAAGTTCCAGAGCGAGGCCAAGGGTGATCTCGAGCAGCGGCAGAAGGCGGTGGAGACGCTGGTGACGCCGTTGCGCGACTCGCTGGAGAAGGTGGATGCGCAGATTCAGGGCCTCGAGCGGGCGCGGCAGCAGGCGTACGGCAGCCTGGGCCAGCAGGTGCGCTCGCTGATCGAGACGCAGGAGAAGCTGCAGGCGGAGACCGGCAACCTCGTCAAGGCGTTGCGGGCGCCCACGGTGCGTGGTCGCTGGGGCGAGATCCAGTTGAAGCGGGTGGTGGAGATGGCCGGAATGCTGGCCCGCTGCGACTTCGTCGAGCAGGTGAGCACGGCCGGCGACGAGCGCCGCCTGCGACCGGACGTCGTGGTCAAGTTGCCGGGAGGCAAGAACGTCGTCGTCGACGCCAAGACCCCATTGCAGGGCTACCTCGACGCGCTGGAGGCACCCGACGACGAAACGCGGGTCGCCCGGCTGAAGGACCACGGCCGCCAGGTCCGCGCCCACATGACCGCTCTGGCCTCCAAGGAATACTGGAACCAGTTCCAGCCTACGCCCGAGTTCGTGGTGATGTTTCTGCCGGGAGAGTCGTTCTTCTCCGCGGCGCTGGAGCAGGATCCCGGCCTGATCGAAGAAGGCGCGCCTCGCGTGTTGCTGGCCACCCCGACGACTCTGCTCGCCCTGTTGCGCGCGGTGGCCTACGGCTGGCGACAGGAGCAGATCGCCGCCAACGCGCAGATCATCAGCGACCTCGGGCGCCAACTCTACGAGCGCATCGGTGTTCTGGCCGAGCACTTCGATGATCTGCGCAAGGGTCTGCAGCGCAGCGTCGAGGCCTACAACCGGGCGGTCGGCTCTTTCGAGAGTCGCGTCCTGGTGGGGGCGCGGCGTTTCAAGGAGCTTGGCGCCGCCGGCGCGCAGGAGATCGCGCCGCCGCGCTCGATCGAGAGCGCGCCGCGCGCGGTGGAGCCGCCCGAGGAACAGGCGGTCCTGCCGTTGCCCGCGGCGCACGAGTCGTCGGGTTCGTGAAGGCAATCGGCTTGAATTGGCGCGCGTCGCATACTAGAAACGCCGCCTCGTCCCGACTCCCTATGCCGACGAAGTCGAAGAAGAACCGCGAACGCGCCGGAGAGCCGCGGCGCCACGCCGCGCTCGATCGCGGCCAATGCTCGGGCGCGGGTGTTGCCGACCGTTGACGCCCGATACCAGCCAGATTCCCGCTCTTCTGCGCGAGCGCTTCGGTGCCGGCCTCGGCGTCGACGAGATCGTCGCTCTTGCCGGTGACGCGTCGACGCGACGCTACGTGCGTGCACGCCTGCGCGGCCCGGATGCGCCCGCCACCGCCATCGTGATGATCCTGGCCGACAGCGGCCAGTCGATCTCCTCCGACGAGCTCGCCGTCTTCGAGAAGCCGCCGCGGGAGCTACCCTTTGTCAACGTGCATCGGTTCCTGCGCACTCTGGGGGTGAGCGTGCCCGAGATCTATCTCGATGCCAGCCCGCGCGGGTTCGTGGTTCTCGAGGATGTCGGCGACACCACCCTGTGGGACGCCGCGAGCGATCTCAGCGGCGAGGCGCTCGAGTCGCTCTATCGGCGCGCCGTCGATCAGCTCCTCAGCCTCGTCCTCGACGGCACCCGCCGGCGCGACGACGGCTGCATCGCCTTCCAGCAGGCCTTCGACGAGCGGCTGTTCCTGTGGGAGTTCGAGCACTTCATCGAGTACGGGATCGAGAAGCGTCTGCGCCAAGCGCTGCCGCCGAGCGAGCTCGCCGAGCTGCGGCACCACTTTGCGGCCATCGCTGCCCGGCTCGGGGCCGCGCCGCGGTTTCTCGCGCATCGCGATTTCCACAGTTGGAACCTGTTCGTGCAGGACGGGAGGGTTCGCGTCATCGACTTCCAGGACGCGCTCCTGGCGCCGGCCACCTACGATCTGGCGACGCTGCTCGGTGATCGGGATACTCGCCTCAGAATAGACTCCGCTGCCGAGGCCGACCTGCTCGGCTACTACCACCGGCAGTGGCAGGCGCGCGGCGGGCCGGATTGGCCGGCGTCGGCGCTGCAGGCCGAGTACTTCGACTGTGCTCTGCAGAAGGCGTTCAAGGTCGTCGGCCGGTTTCACTATCTCGACATGGTCAAGGGCAAGCCCGGCTATCTGCGCTACCTCCCGGCGACCTGGCGACAGATCGATCGCCTGCTCGACCGCGATCCCGCCCTCGCCGACGTGCGCGCGATCCTCGCCCGCCACGCCGACGAGCTGCGCTGAGCGGTTCTTGCACTCCGGCGCCATCCCCGGCTAGTTTTGGCTCTCGGCCTGCGACTGCCGACTCGCATCAATGATTCGCGCCATGATCCTGGCCGCCGGTTTTGGCACCCGCCTGCGGCCCCTGACCGACCACACGCCGAAGCCGCTCCTCGAGGTCGGTGGCCGGCCGATGATCGCCTACCCCCTGCTGCTGCTGCGCTCGGCGGGGATCACCGAGACACTGATCAACCTGCACCACCTCGGAGAGCAGGTCCGCAGCACTCTCGGTGACGGTCGCGGGTACGGCGTGCGCATCACCTACTCGGAGGAGAACCCCATTCTGGACACCGGCGGGGCGATCAAGAAGGCCGAGGGCGTGCTGGGGGGCGACACGTTCGTCATCCTCAATGCCGACACCATCGTCGACCTGGATCTGGGGGCGATGCTCGCCTTCCACCGCGAGCGCGGCGGCATCGGCACGATGCTGCTGCGCCGCGACCCCGAGGTGTCGCGCTACGGCGCGATCGAGGTGGATGCGACCGATCGCATTCGACGTTTCCTGGGCTTCCCATCGCAGGTGGACCAGCCGCTCGAGCCGCTCATGTACGGAGGGGTGTGGATCCTCGAGCCGCGGGTCTTCGATTACATGGAGCCCGGCATCTTCAGCATCACGAAGCAGACCGCCCCGGCGCTGCTGCGTGCCGGCGAGCCCCTCTACGGGTATCGCTACAGCGGCTACTGGCGGGTGCTCGACACGCCCGACGGCCTCGACGCCGGCCGCCGCGAGCTGGCAACCGTCGGCCTGCGCTTCCTCGCAGCGGAGAGCACCGGCGCGACGCGGGTGACGCGGTGAGCTTGTGCAATCAGTGCGGTGCTTGCTGCCGCGTCCTCACCCTGGAGCAGTCTCCCGAGGAGATCCGGGCCATGGCCGCGATCACCAGCGTGCTCGGCATCCCGTCCGACATGCCCTTTGCGGCCGAGCACTGGCACCCCCTCAGCCGAGCCGAGGCGATGGAGCGCAACCCCTTCTACGTCATGCGCTTGCCGCCGGCGGCGCACCTGTACTCCTGCGATCGGCTCGGCGACGACGGCCGTTGTCTGGCCTACGAAGAGCGGCCGTTGGTCTGCCGTGGCTATCCCTGGTACGACCAGCCGGTCCGCGAGATG
Source organism: uncultured Binatia bacterium (SeqCode) (assembly GCA_964648215.1). Taxonomy (GTDB): domain Bacteria; phylum Desulfobacterota; class Binatia; order HRBIN30; family JACQVA1; genus CAZYMF01. Next base: position 55,139 of record CAZYMF010000009.1, read on the forward strand.
GAGTTGCCGGATGCCAACTGCGGCTACCACTACGACGAGGTGATGGAGTTCGTCATCCGCCGGCCGGATCTGTAGCGGGCCGGAATCCCAGGCAAGGGACGTTCTACTCGCGCAGCAGGGAGAGGAAGCCGCAGAGCATGCGGTAGGTGAGCCCCCAGACGGTGTAGCCGCGGTAGACGAAGGCCGGAAACTTCTGCGCCTTGCCGTCGAGGTGGCGCACGTAGGTTCCTTGCCCCGCGGGGCAGGTCAGGTGCGAGAGCGGCAGCCAGACGGTATCGCGCACCTCGTGTCCGTCGGGCCGCACCGCGACGTCGCGTGCCAGTGCGTACACGTACGGTCGGATCACCAGGCTGATGGGCCGATCGCGGGCGATGGCCTGGATGTCGTCGAGGCCGCCGAGCAGGTTGCCGTGCTGCTCGAGATCGATGCCGACCTCCTCGTGGGTCTCGCGCGCGGCCGTGCGCAGCAGATCGTCGCCGTCCTCCGGGTCGTGCCGGCCGCCGGGGAGGGCCATGTGTCCCGACCACGGATCGTTGGGTCGTTCGCTGCGCTGGATCAGCAACGCTTCGCACTCGCCGCCGCGCTGGCGCAAGATCATCGCCACGGCGGCGCGCCGATGACCGTTGTGATCGACGACGCTCGGGCGGTGGTCCCGCAGCCGCAGGCGAATGGTGGCTAGATCCATCGGGGCTCTCCGGAGCGGCAGGCGGTCAGACTTCGGGCAGGTGGCGGTTGCGGAACTCGGTCCATTCGGTCAGCCAGCGCTCCTCCGCGTGCACTCGCAGCCATGCGCGCCAGGCGAAGATTCCCAGGCCGATGACGGCCGCGGTGGCCACCGCCGGCGGTAGCGTGCGGCCGGTCCATGCCAGCGCCCGAACCATTGCTCGTGTCGTCACGGGACCTCCTCGATCGCTCACGGACTTGTCGATGACCAGCGGACCCCGATCCCCCGTCACCTGTCGAAGGTCGCCAGCTCCTGGTCGAGCTGCAGCCGCAACTTTCGCATGGTGTCGTCCGGTTCGCCGGCCGCCGGCGCGATGGGAGGCGTGGTCGCTTCGTTTCTCCGGCGGCGGTGGAGCCAGAGCAGGACGACCACCGTCCCGAACAGCATTCCGGCCGCGGGCATCCAGTAGGCCAGCAAGTTGAATCCTCGCGCCACCGGCTGCGCGAGGATGCGCTCGCCGTAAACCTCGAGATACTTGTCGAGGATCTGCTGCGCGCTGGCGCCTGCGGCCACCATGGAGCGCACCTGCCGCCGGATCGCGTCGGCGGCGGGACTGTGGTGGGTCGCCACCGTGCCGCCGAAACAGCACGGAGCCATGAGCTGTTCCTCGACCTGCCGCGCCGTGGCTTCCTGCTCGGTGGTCAACTCGGGCGGCGGCACGGCCCAGGCGCCGGAAGTGAGAAGGAGGGCCAGAAGTCCGGGTACGAGCATGCCGGCGCGGTGCATCCGGGCTCGGGCTTCAAGGGACGGGGTTGGGGTGTTCATGGCGTTACCTCTTCGCGGGGATCTCTCTCCCCGAGCTGAAAGGTAGAGGGAACGCGCCTCGCTGTCCACCCACCGGCGCGGATGCACACGCTCGGCCGCTGCTCGTTGCCGGCGGCGGTGCCGAGCGGGGAGAAGTCCCAGGGGGAGGAACTCGCGCGCAGAGTCCGGAGGGGGCACCGGCCTTGACGGGAAGCGCGGGGAACCGCCGTTCGCTCAGATCGAATCGTGCGCCGACCGGCTGGATCTCTGCCACGCGTGTGCCGGCGGCGGGGTGACGTGAACCATCTCGCCGCCGCGTAGCACGCGGAACTCGTGGCCGCTCCAGCGCACCGTGTTGCCGAGGAAGCTGATCAGCCACACCGTCGAGATGAACAGATCCTTCAACGGCACCAGCAACACGTGCGCCCAGGTGTTGTCGGTGTCGAGGTAGCGGAAGCACATCGTGGCCGCGACCAGCAGGCGCAGACCGATGAGGCCGGCACCGATCGCGACGCTGCCAGGGCTGAAACCGTAGTAGAGCATCGTCAACGTTGCCCACAGCGTTCCGTGGGTGAGGACGCTGGCGAAGTACCCGCCCGGTCGCACGGTGCGATAGGTTCGCGCCCAGCGCACCTGATGCTGGAAGAGCCGGGTCCACGACCCCACGTTCAGCACGGTCTCGACGACCATGTCCGACAGCATCAGCGTCAGGCCGCGCTCGCCAATGAGGTGGCCGAGGTAGTAGTCGTCGGCGAGGTAGTTGGAGATGGCGAGAAAGCCGCCGATGGCGTCGAGGGTCTCGCGCCGCAGGGCCATCGTGGCGCCGAACGCGTAGCTCGGCTTCTCCACCTTGCGGGCCGCCATCACCATCGCCGCGAAGTCGGTGTTGATGAACAGCGACTCGACCACGGTCGGCAGACGGCCGCGCCGCACCGCCTTGTACAGGCAGCTGACCACCCCGACGGAGGGGTTGCGCAGCGGCGCGGTCACGCGCCGCAGGTAGTCGGGCTGCACGCGAATGTCGCTGTCCGCGATGACGATGATGTCGTGGCGCGCCTGCGCGTACATGTTGTGCAGGTTGCTGACCTTGTAGTTGGTGCCGTAGACGCGGCCGTCGACGACCAGGGCGATGTCGACGGCGGGAAAGTCCCGCTGCAGTTGGCGGACGACCGGGACGGCCTCGTCTCCCGCATCGGCGACGCCGAAGATGATCTGGAAGGTTTCGTAGTCCTGCCGGCAAAAGGTGGCGAGATTGTCGTAGAGGTCGATGTCCAGTCCCTTCAGCGGCTTGAGCACGGTCACGCCGGGAAGAGAGCGGAGCCCGTCGTCCGCCGGGTCCTGTCGGTTCCTGGCGCCAAAGAAGTCCTCCGCCGAGTACAGAACGAGGAGGCAGTACCAGATCGAGGCGAGGGCGCCGACGGCCAGCACCGCTGCGGTCAGGGTGACGTGGAGCAAGGGTAGCGTCATCGGCATTAACCAAGCGGTCAGCCGGAGGCGCAAAAAAAAGCCGCCCGGGATTTCGCCGGCTGGCTGGCTCTGC
>CAZYMF010000010.1:0-22441 GCA_964648215.1 uncultured Binatia bacterium (SeqCode)
CGAGGATCATGGCGCCGATGTTCTCGGCGGCGGTGGACTCGAACAGGTCGGCGCCGCGGCCGGCACAGTCGCCGACGTTGTCGCCCACCAGGTCGGCGATGACGGCGGGGTTGCGCGGATCGTCCTCGGGGATGCCCGCTTCGACCTTGCCGACGAGGTCGGCGCCGACGTCGGCGGCCTTGGTGTAGATGCCGCCGCCGAGCTGGGCGAAGAGGGCGACGAAGGAGGCGCCGAAGCCGTAGCCGACGATGATGAAGGGGATCTTCTGCGGCTGGTAGCCCAGCATGTCGAGTACCGTGTACAGCCCGCCGACGCCGAGCAGGCTCATGGCGACCACGAACAGGCCCGAGACCGCCCCGCCGCGCAGGGCGATCTGCAGGGCTTCGTTGAGGCTGCTGCGCGCCGCGGACGCCGTGCGGATGTTGCTGCGGATCGACACCCACATGCCGACGTAGCCGGCGATCACCGAGCAGAGGGCACCGAAGACGAAGGACAGCGTCGTCCACGTCGCCATCAGCTCGGGTCCGACCGGATCGGTCGGGTTCGGCGTGCGCACGTAGGCGTAGAGTACGAAGATCGCCACCGCCACCACCACGGCGAACATCGCAATGGTTCGATTCTGGCGCGACAGAAACGCCTCGGCGCCCTCGCGGATGGCGTTCGAGATGTCCTGCATGGCGGGCGTGCCGGTGTCCTTCGACAAGACCAGGCGGGCGAGATAGCCGGCAAAGGCCAAGGACAGGATGCTGATGATTAGAACCAGCGCGATCATGGTCGAAGTAGCCTCCCTCTGTTTGTGCTTGCTGAGCTGGTTGAGGACCTGCGCGGGGGCAAACGACCGGCACCGGGCGCAGAGAACGGCTGGTCGCACGCCTCCGCTGCCGGAACCCGGCGGTAGTGCACCCTGTGACTTCTCCCGCGTTTCGCTCGCCGATCAGATCAATCGGTCTCTCGCGGCATCGAGAGCCCTGCTTTGCTGAGCGGTCTGCGCCTGACGAATGCTACCACTCCTCCACCCGGGTGAGCCGCTTCAGCGTTCTGTGCGGGGCCCCTTTTGCCTTCCCACCGACCGTAGCGGTCCACCCTGGCGACACCCTTGGAAAATGTTGGACGTAACGCCCGTACATGCCAAAAAGCGAGACGGAACTCAATCGCTTCGATGCCACGCTTGCGGGCCGAAAGTGGAGCAATCTTGCCTCGCTGGGCGAGGTCGGGTCCTCGCCCCGGCCGCCGCCAGGGCGTCGAAGTTTAGCAGAACGAGCGGCCGGTTGGCCGCGCCCGTTGCCGGGAGGCTACTTGCGGCCCTGCACATTTTGTGTAAATAACGACAACTAATCGGAGTCCACGCCACGTTGGCGGGAAGGAGGCTAGTGCGATGCGGATTGGAACAGGTTCCAGAGTTGCGGCTGCGATGCTCGGCTCGGTGCTGCTCGCGGCGGTGACGGTGGGTTGCGCGGAAAAGAAGCCGGCACAGATCGATCCGGCCCAGATGGCCCGGATCGAGTCGGCCGCCAACAAGGCCGAAGCGGCCGCCAACAAGGCCGAGGCGGCTGCCAAGAGCGCCGCGGAAGCGGCTCAGCGCGCGGAAGCTGCGGCTTCCAAGGCTGAGGCGATCTTCGCGAAGAAGATCCGGAAGTAGTTTTTTCGTCCCGGCAACGGCACAGAGGCGATCCACTCGGATCGCCTCTGTTGCTTTGTGGATGCCGAAACCTCGCTGGCCCGGCTCGCACCCGGGGCAGGGGGGTGTCACCTTCAGCGTGCGAACTCGACGAGGGTCTTGATCGCCGAGCGGTCCTGCGCCGCCACGCGGTACGCTTCCGCCGCGGCCGCCAGGCCAAAGCGGTGGGTCACCACGTGCCGCGCGCGAACGACGCCGTCGGTGATCAGCTGCAACGCTTCCCGGGTCTCGAGCGGCCCGCACGAATAGCTCGGCACCAGGCGCAGCTCGCGAAAGTAGAAGTCGAAGGTCGAGAGTGACAGCCGTGCCTCCGGCTCCGTGCCCATGAACTGAACCACCGTGCCGCCGCGCGCGGCGCAGGAGAGGCCGAGCTCGATCGCCTCGACGGTGGCCGGGCCGGCGACGACGATCTCCGCTCCCTCGCCGCCGGTGGCGCCGAGGACCTGCTCGCGCAGGTTGCCGTCGCGGGCGTCGATCACCACGTCCGCCCCCAACGACTGCGCGTGAGCGCAGCGGCTCGGGATCAGGTCCGTTGCCAGGATCTGGCGGGCGCCGAGATGTCGCGCCAGCAACACGTGCAGCTGCCCCATCACCCCCAGGCCGATGACGAGTACCGACGCGCCGGCGACTTCTCCGGCCCGTCGTAGCGACTTGACCACACAGGCCAGGGGTTCGACCAGGGCGCCGTCATCGTCGCCGATGCCGGCGGGGAGCTCGAGAGTGTCGACGGTCAGGTTGATCTCGGGGACCAGAAAGTACTCCGCCATGCCGCCGGGCACGATGTGGCTGCCGCGCCAGGTGTCGCACTGGACGAACTCGCCGCGGCGGCAGGCGCGACAGCGCAGGCAAGGGGCGTGATGGTGCACGAACACCCGCTGTCCCGGCCGCCATTGGCTGACCTCGGCGCCGACGTCGACGATTTCGCCGGTCGGCTCGTGGCCGAACACCAACGGGGCCTTCTTGCGAATGTACCAGGGGACGACGTCGCCGGAGCAGATGCCGCAAACGCGCGTTCGCACCAGGGCGTCGCGCGGCCCGACCGCCGGAACCGGGTTCTCCTCGATGCGGACGTCGAGGTAATCGTAGATGCGGGCGACCTTCACGACCTAACAGCCCGTTGAAGAACCCCACCCCATGCTTCGACACGCTCAGCATGAGCGGAACCCCACCCTGATTTCAAGGGACTTGTTCCGCTCACCCTGAGCTCGTCGAAGGGTGTTTTCGCGCTTTTCAACGGGCTCCTAGACTAGGGGATCACCGCGTACTTGACCCCGTCACCGCGCTGATGGCGGGTCAGCGCCTCGGCCAGCTGCGCCAGCGGCAGCTCGCCGCTGATCAGCGACCCGGTGCGGAGCTTGCCGCCGGCGAGCCAGTCGTGGGCCGCGCGCACCGCGCGCGGGGTGAAGTGGAAGGGACTGACGATGGTGAGCTGGTCGTAGTGCAGGCGCTGGGTATCGAGCCGGACCACCGTGCCGGCGGGACAACCGCCGAAGAGCACGACGGCGCCGCCGTGGCGCGCGAGAGCGGGAGCGGCTTCCCACACCTCGACCTGGCCGGTGCACTCGATGACGATGTCGGCGCCGCGTCCCCTGGTCAGGTCGAGCAGCGCCGCGCGCGCCGTCAGCGGCGGCTCGGTCAACACCACCGACGCGCCGGCCGCGTGGGCGAACGAAGCCCGCCGCGCGTTGCGGCCGAGCACGATGATCTGCTCGACACCCATCGCCTGTAGCAACAGCGCGTGCAGCAGGCTGATCGCCCCGGCGCCGATCAACACCACCGTGTCGTCGGCGCGTACCGGGATCTGCTGCAGCCCGTGTACGACGCACGACAGGGGCTCCAACAGGGCGGCCTCGGAGAACGACAACCGCCCCGGTTTCGGGAAGAGGTTGGCGGCGACGATTCGCGATGGCAGCTTCACATACTCGGAGAACCCGCCGAGCACGTATTGATCCATCAACGTGGTGCACAGATTCTCTTGCGCCCGCTCGCAGTAGTAACAGGTGCCACAGGGCGCGGTCGGCACCGCCATCACCGCGTCGCCCTCGCGGAATCCGCTCACCCCGGGCCCGACCTCGGCCAGCTCGCCGGAGAACTCGTGACCGAAGAGGGTGGGCATGGGGAACTTCGGGTGGCCGCGCAGAAAGGTCTTGATGTCGGTGCCGCAGGTCAGCGCCGCGCGGACGCGCAGAACCACCTCGCCGGCGCCCGCGCGCGGCCGCGCCAGCGTGCGCAGCTCCAGCTGCCCCGGCTGCACCAGGACGTGCGCCTGCATCAGGGCGCGGGCCGGGGCCGCGTCGGGCGATGCCGAATCGCGAGGCTGCATGGCGTTTATGCCGTACCCGCGCTCTGTGACCTTGTCAAGAAAGATGCCCGGTTGGGCTTCTTGTGCCCGGGCGATCGGGTCGACTTCAAATTGGTCGCACAGGCTCGCGGGGAATGCTACGATAGGCTGAATTGGAGGTTTCTCTCTATGTTCGGTATCGGCGTTCCGGAGCTTCTGGTCATCTTGGTCGTCGCCCTATTGGTGTTCGGTCCGGGCCGGCTCCCCGAGGTGGGCAGCGCGCTCGGCAAGGGCATCCGTGACTTCAAGCGCTCCTTCGAGGGAAAGGACGAAATCGAGGAGCAGAAGAAGGTGGATGCGTCGGAGAACGAGGGTCACTCGTCCTGAGGGGCGAGGTTCGCTTCCTCCGCTCGAACGTGGGACGTCATGAGCGAAAGCCCGCCAACCCGGCGGACCTCGTCGTTCGCGCTCGACTGCGCGAGCCGATTCACTTCCCTGACCTGAGCGAGCGACGTGCGCTCAAGCTCTCCGCCGTCGTCCACTACGCGGCGCGCGCTCACTTCGGGCTCTGGCACCGGCGGGTCGGCGGGCCGGATTTTCAGGACCTGAGCGGTATCTTCACCCCGCTGTACCTCGTCGAGGTCGAGGTCACCGACGTGCCGCTCGATCCGATGACGGGGCTCCTCGTGCGCGGGGAGACGTCCCTGGCGCGAACGCTGAGCGCCGCGGGCGAGGTGGATCACCTGGTGCGCGAGGGGCACTACCGCGTGCTGGCGCCGGTGCGGGATTCGGCCGGCGTGCCGGTGGCCAGCGCCAGGCTGATCAACGTGTTCACCCGCTACGATCCGGATCCGTCCCGCCGCCGGGTCACTACCTTGCCGCCCTCTCTGGGCCTGGGCGAGAGCCCGTCGCGGGTGGTCGCGCTGCCGGCGATGGACAACCTCGTCCCCAACGAACGAAGCCCCGATTTCTCGGCCCCCGCGGCGCGCGTGTGGCACTACGGTCAGACCGATGCCAACCGGCACGTCAACGGGATGGAGTATCTGCGGGTGATGGAGGGCTACGTTGCCGACGTACTGCAGGGGACCGGCCTGGACCTCCGTCGTCTCTTCTTCGCGCGCGCCCGCATCCTCTACCGCAAGCCCTGCTTTCGCGGCGAGGGATACCGCCAGGTGGCCTGGTTCCGCGGGGAATCGCCGCTCGTCGTCACCGGGGCCTTCTACAAGGAGGGGGATCGGCAGGCAGCGCCCCCGGCCGTGGTGGTGGAACTGACCCTGTCGCAGCATGAAGAGGCCGACCAGGGTGGTTGACGCCAGGAAGCGTTCGCTGAAACGGAGAACCGGGAACCGAGAACCGGGAATGGAGAACCTGTGGGCGGAAGAGATCGATTCGGCCCGTTCTCCGTTCCGAATTCCCGGTTCCAGGTCCTCCATTCTCTAAGGCCGTCTCCGCGTCCGAGCGTGCCGAGGGCAACGGCGGAGATTGACGGTTGCGGCGCAGCCTGGTTAGCTCTCGGCGCGGACGGAGACGAGATGCATGGCTGAATGCTGGTTGTTCAAGACCGAACCTTCGGCCTACTCGTTCGCGCACCTGGTGCGCGACAAGCGCACGGTGTGGGACGGGGTCAAGAACCCGATGGCGCTGAAATACCTGCGTCAGGTCCGCGGGGGCGACACGGTGTTGATCTACCACACCGGCGACGAGAAGGCGGTCGTCGGCATCGGCAAGGCCCTCGGTGACGCCTATGCCGATCCCCGGGGCAAGGACGAAAGGCTGGCCGTCGTCGACGTGGCTCCGGTGGCCGCGCTGCCGCGCCCGGTCACCCTGGCGGAGATCAAGAAGAATCCGACCTTCCGGGAGTGGCAGCTGGTCCGTCTGCCGCGGCTGTCGGTCATGCCCGTGAGCCGCGAGCAGCGTGCGGCCGTGGAGCGCCTCGCGGGCGACTGAGGTCGTTCGATGGCCTCCCCCCTCGAGCTTCTCCCGGAGCTGGACCTCGGATGAAACAAGCCACGGCGGCGGTGGCGCTGGAGAACCGGCGCATCGCGCAGGAGGACGCCGGCCGCAGACCCAAGGCGCGGGGCAAGTTCCTCTTCCTTGGCGAAGAGAAGTGCTTCTTGCGCGGCGTCTCGTACGGTCCCTTCGCTCCCGCTTCCGACGGCACGCAGTTCCCCGAGCGCGACATGGCCCGGCGCGACTTCGCGTTGATGCGCGACGCCGGCGTCAACTGCTTCCGCACCTTCACCCCACCCCCCGAGTGGCTCCTCGACCTGGCCGCCGAGCACGATCTCCTGGTGCTCACCGGCCTCCCCTGGACCGAGCACGTGTGCTTCCTCGACGAGCCCGGGGTGGCCGCCGATATCCGCAAGGACGTGGCCGCGGCGGTGAAGCGATGCGCCGGCCATCCTGCCATCTTCGCGCTGCTGATCGGCAACGAGATCCCGGCCGACATCGTGCGCTGGCACGGCCCCGAGCGCACGCGCGCCTTCCTGCGCGACCTCTACGACCTCAGCAAGGACATCGCCCCCGATTCCCTGGTCAGCTACGCCAATTTTCCCCCGACCGAATATCTCGATCTCGAGTTCCTCGACTTCGTCTCGTTCAACGTCTACCTCCATCGCCAGCGCGACTTTCGCAGCTACCTCTCGCGCCTGCAAAACCTCGCCAAGGACAAGCCCCTGATCCTCACCGAGTTCGGTATCGACTCGATGCGGGAAGGGACGGCCGAGCAGGCCGAGATCCTGTCGTGGCAGGTGCGCGCGGCGTTCGAGAGCGGGGTGGCCGGCGCGGTGGTCTTTTCCTGGACCGACGACTGGTTCACCGGCGGCTTTCAGGTCGAGGACTGGGCCTTCGGCCTGGTCGACCGGGAGCGTCACAAAAAGCCCTCCTTTCACGCGGTGCAGAAGGTCTACCGCGCGCCGTTGCCGCCGGCGTTGCCCCATCCTCCCAAGATCTCCGTGGTCGTCTGCGCCTACAACGCGGAGGGCACCATGGAGGCTTGCATGCAGTCGCTGCAGGAGCTTCGCTATCCGAGCTACGAGGTCGTCGTCGTCGACGACGGCTCGACCGATGCGACCCGGGAGATCGCCGAGCGCTACCCGGTGAAGGTGATCTCGCAGCCGAACAGGGGGCTGAGCGTCGCGCGCAACGTCGGCGCCGAGGCCGCCACCGGCGAGATCGTCGCCTACACCGACTCCGACTGCGTCGTCGACCCCGACTGGCTCACCTACCTGGCGTACAAGTTCGAGTACGGCGGCTTCGTTGCCGTCGGCGGGCCGAACCTGCCGCCGCCGGAGGACTCGCGCATCCCCGCCTGCGTCGCCGCCTCGCCCGGCGGGCCGACCCACGTGCTGCTCAACGACGAGGTGGCCGAGCACATCCCCGGCTGCAACATGGCCTTCCGCCGCCACGCCCTCGCGGAGGTGAACGGTTTCGACCCCGTTTATCGCGCCGCGGGCGACGACGTCGATGTGTGCTGGCGCCTGCAGAACGTCGGCCACACGATCGGGTTCAGCCCGGCGGCGATGGTCTGGCACTTCCGACGCAACACCATCCGCGCCTACCTGAAGCAGCAGATGGGATACGGCAAGGCCGAGGCGCTGCTCTACTTCAAGCATCCGTACCGCTTCAACATGCTCGGTCAATCGCAGTGGTTGGGTCGCATCTACGGCGATTTCACCGGGGCGCTGTTCTCGCGCCGGCCGGTCATCTACCACGGGGTGTTCGGCCGCGGCCTGTTCCAGACTCTCTACGAGGCGCCGTCGTCGCTGCTCTCCTACATCCCGTTCACCCTCGAGTGGAACGTCGTCGGGCTGGTCCTGCTCTTCGGCGCCGTACTGGCGGGGCGTTATGTCACCCTGGCCGCGCTCCCGCTGCTCATCTCGGCGATCTGGGCGGTGGCCACCGCCTGGCGGGCGCCCGTCGATCCGCGCTACGACGGCCCGCTCTCGCGCCTGCTGGTCACCGCCCTGGTCTACTGGGGCCCGCTGGTACGCAGCACTCAACGCTATCTCTGGCGCCTGCAGGGCATGCAGCCGGGCGAGCGTATCGCCCTCGAGGGCCCGTTGCAGAAGCCCCGGGTGCGCTGGCGGGCGCGGCAGTTCTTTCTCTCCTACTGGTCCGAGCAGGGGCAGGAGAAGGAGCACCTGATCAGCTCGGTGATGCAGTTCCTCATCCTGCGCAAGCACCTGATCGCCGTCGACCAGGGCTGGAACGATTGGGACGTCGAGGTCTACCGCGGCATCTGGTCGCGCGCCAACGTGAAGGTCGCGGTCGAGAACCACGGCGGCCCCAAGCGTCTGTTCCGCGTGCGCTGCGGCGTGCAGCTCTCCTTCCTGGCCAAGCTCACCTTGCTCGGCTTCACCGGCCTGATCGCCCTCGGCCTGTTCCTGCAGGCACCCGAGATCGCCGAGGTGGCGATCCTGCTGGGAGCTCTCGACCTGGTGGTGGTGATCTACGAGAGCCTGCGCCTCGGCCGGGTGCTGTTCCACGCGCTGGAGATCGTCGCCAAATCGATCGGGCTCGCCCCGGTGGCCGCCAGGGCCGCGGAGACGGGCGACGCATGAGCGGGGCCGGGTGCGCTGCCAGCGCCCGGCCCCGTTGCGGGTGACCGCATGAGCCGTTGTTGATGGACTTCCTGCGCAAAGTCCTGCGTTACGCCGCTCCCTATCGGCTGGGGCTCGTCTTTGCCGTTGGCCAGGTGCTGGTGATGGCCGGCCTGGAGATGCTCAAGCCCTGGCCGCTCAAGATCGTCATCGACAACGTCCTCACCGCCACCCCGCTGCCGTGGGCCGGACCCTGGCGCTCGTGGAGCCCGTCGGCTCTCCTGCTCGCCGCGGTTCTCGCCCTGATCGGCATCTACGTTGCGCTCGGGGTCGTCAGCGTCCTCAACAACTACCTCACCATCTCGATCGGGCAGGGGATGGTCAACGACCTGCGCAGTCAGATCTACGCCCACCTGCAGCGGCTGTCGCTGGCGTTTCACTCCACGGCCTCGGTCGGCGACCTGATCTACCGCGTCACCGCCGACACCTACGCCATCCAGACGCTGGCGATGAACGGCATCTTCCCGATCCTGTCGGCGGTCGCGCTGCTCGGCGGCATGTTCGCCATCATGGTGCGGATGGACTGGGCTCTGACGCTCATCGCCCTGGGGATCTGCCCGTTCCTGCTGCTGGCGATCGCCGGATTGAACCGGCGCATCGCCACCGTGGCGACGCAGGCGCGCGAGCGCGAGAGCGTGGTCTACCAGCACGTGCAGCGCAGTATGGCGGCGATCAAGGTCGTGCAGGCGTTCTCGCGCGAGCAGGACGAGCACCGCGCCTTCGTCGCCGAGAGCCGCGCCAGCCTGCGCAGCAGCTTGAAGCTGTACACGCTGCAGACCACCTACGCCGCCGGCACCAGCGTCGTGCTGGCCGCCGGCACCGCGCTGGTGGTGTGGGTGGCCGCCCATCACGTGTGGGCGGGCACCCTCAGCGTCGGCGACATGGTGGTCTTCGTCAGCTATCTCGCCTCGCTCTACGGGCCGCTCAACTCGATCATCCAGACCTACGGCCTGGTGCAGGGCGCCAAGGCCGGCGTCGTGCGCGTCTTCGAGGTGCTCGAAACCGTCTCGCAGGTCCCGGACGGCGCGCGCGATTTGCCCGCGCCGGTGCCCGGCCGCGGCGTCGAGGTGCGCTTCGAGCACGTCGAGTTCCGCTACCGCGAGGATCGCCAGGCCCTGCGCGACGTCGACTTCAGCGCGACGGCGGGCGGGGTGGTGGCCATCGTCGGCGCCACCGGCGCGGGCAAGAGCACCCTGGTAAGCCTCATCCCGCGTTTCTACGACGTCACGGCCGGGGCGGTGAAGATCGACGGCACCGACGTCCGCGAGCTGCGGCTGGCCTCGCTGCGCCGCCGGATCAGCATGGTGCTGCAGCCGCCGATGGTGTTCCCCATCAGCGTCCGCGAGAACATCGCCTACAGCGTGCCCGGGGCGACGGACGCCGCCATCGAGCGCGCGGCGCGTCTGGCCCAGGCGCACGCCTTCATCGCGCAGCTGCCGGGCGGCTACGACACCGTTCTCGGCGAGGCCGGCGTCACCCTCTCCGAGGGCGAGCGCCAGCGTCTGACGATTGCCCGCGCCCTGCTGCGCGATACCCCCATCCTGATTCTCGACGAGCCGACGGCGTCGGTCGACGCGTCCACCGAGGCGGCGATCATGGAGGGACTCGCCACCCTGATGTCCGGCCGCACCACGTTCGTGATCGCCCATCGCCTCAGCACCGTCCGCAACGCCGACGTCATCCTGGTGCTGCACGAGGGAGAGATCGTCGAGCGCGGCAGCTTCGCCGAGCTGGTGGCGCGCCGCGGCGCCTTCTATCGGTTGTACGCACAGCAGTTCGGTCTGGAGCCGGCGGCGGGGCCGGCCGAGGCGGGCGGCTCGCGATGAAGATCGTCGTCACCGGCCTGATCGCCACCTATCCGCTCGGCGGCGTAAGCTGGGACTACATCGCCTACGTCGCCGGCTTCGCCCGCCTCGGGCACGAGGTGTTCTACCTGGAGGACACCGGCAACTGGCTCTACGATCCGCGGGCGCAGACGTTCACCGACGACGTCGCCTTCAACGTCCGCTACTTGCAGAAGGCGTTTCGCTACGCGCAGGTGGACATCGGCGAGCGCTGGTCCGTGCGCGGCCCGGACGGCTGCCACCACGGCGCCTCGCAAGCCGCGGTCGAGCGCTTCTGCCGCGACGCGGACCTCTTTCTCAACGTGTCGGGATCGTGCTGGCTGCGCGACGGCTATCGCGGCGCCCGCTGCACCGCGTACCTCGACAGCGATCCCTGCTACAGCCAGGCCAAGCTGCTCGCCGTGGAACGCGGCACGGCGAGCGAGGACGTCGCCTACTCGGTCGGGCTCATCCGCGCCCACGATCGCTTCTTCACCTTCGCCGAGAGCATCGGCCAACCCTCCTGCCGCATCCCCGCCTGCGGCCTCACCTGGCAGCCGACGCGCCAGCCGATCGTTCTCGCGCACTGGCCGGTGCGCTTCGATGCGCAAGCCGAGGCCTACACGACGGTAATGTCGTGGAAGACGGACGTGACGCTGCCGTCGATCGACGGCGTGACCTACGGCGGCAAGGACGTCGAGTTCGCCAGGTTCCTGGATCTGCCGCGGCGCGCCGGCGTCGCGCTCGAGGTCGCCGTCTCCGGCAACGCCCGGCTGGCGGAGCTGCGTGAGCACGGCTGGCGCATCGCCGATCCGCGCACAAGGTCGGGGACGATGGCGGCGTACCGCGACTACCTGGCCGGCTCGCGCGGCGAGTGGAGCGTGGCCAAGAACGCGTACGTCGCCTCGGGCAGCGGCTGGTTCAGCACCCGCAGCGCCGCCTATCTCGCTCTCGGAAAGCCGGTGGTGGTGCAGGATACCGGCTGCAGCGCCCATTACCCGACCGGCGCCGGCCTGTTCGCCTTCGCCACCCTGGAGCAGGCGGCCGCCGCGCTGGCGGCGATCGAGTCGGACTATCGCCGCCAGTGCGAGGCGGCGCGCGCGCTGGCGGAAAGCGAGTTCGACTCGTCGCGCGTTCTCACGCGCCTGCTGCGCGACGCCGGTGTCGCATGAGCGCCCGCCGCGTGATGGTGGCGGGAGCAATCGCCCATCACCCCCTGGGCGGGGCCGGCAATGCCTGGGCCTTCCTCGAGTACGTTCTCGGCTTCCGCGCCCTCGGCATCGAGACCTTCTACGTCGAGCACCTCGACGCCAAGGAGTGCTGGGACGATCGCTGGCGGCCATCCTCGTTCGCGGAGAGCGCCAACGTTCGCTATCTGGAGGACATCTCGCGACGGTTCGGGCTCGAGGGCTTCACCGCGGCGCTGGACTTCAGTGGCGACGCGCACGTCGGGCTGTCGCGGCGGGAGGTGCGGCAGCTCGCCGCGGAGACCGACCTGTTCGTCAACATGTCGGGACGCTTCCACCTGCGCGACATCCTGGAGGCCGCGCGCAGGCGGCTCTATCTCGACATGGATCCCGGCTTCACGCAGATCTGGCAGGAGCAGTACAAGGTGGACATGAACCTGGCGGGGCACGACGCCTACGTCAGCGTCGGCCTCAACCTGGGGCAGGCGGATTGCCCGCTGCCCACTTGTGGCATCGCGTGGCAAACGACGTTGCCACCGGTTGTGGTCGACGAATGGCAGACCGAAGTCCCCGCCGGCTCGACGTACACCACCATCGCGGACTGGCGCGGGTACAGCGAGGTCGAGTGGCAAGATGCCTGGTACGGACAGAAATCGCAGGAGTTCCGCCGTCTGCTCGAGCTGCCGCAGCAGGTGCCGGCACCGCTCGAGCTCTGTCTGGCGATTCATCCGGACGAGAGTGATCGCGCCGAACTGCTGCGCCACGGCTGGCGGCTCAGCGATCCCCTGATTCACGCCGCCACTCCCGATACCTACCGCGACTACATCCGGCGCTCGCGCGGTGAGCTCACCGCCGCCAAGCACGGCTACGTCGCCGGCCGCACCGGCTGGTTCAGCGATCGCAGCGCCTGCTATCTGGCCGCCGGTCGGCCGGTGATCCTGCAGGACACCGGCTTTGGCCGCTACCTGCCGACGGGGGAGGGGCTGCTGGCGTTTGCGGACCTCGCCGGCGCGGCCGCTGCCGTGGCAACGGTCGAGGCGGACTACGACCGCCACGCGCGCGCGGCGCGGCGCCTGGCGCGCGAGCACTTCGACGCGCGGCGGGTGCTGCCCCGCCTGCTCGATCTCGCCGGCGTATGAGCGCGGACAAGGTCATCGTCTCGGGCTATCTCGTACGCTGCCCGCTGGGCGGCTACGCCTGGCAGGCGCTCCACTACCTGGTCGGCCTGCGGCAGCTGGGGTACGAGCCCTACTTCTACGAAGACACCCGCGGCTTCTGCGATTGCTTCGATCCGCAGAGCGGCAACATGACCGACGATCCCGGCGCCGGCGTGGCCGCGACCGAGAAGTTTCTGGCGCACTATGGCTTCGCCGGGCAGTGGGCTTTTTGGGACGTGGCCCGGGAGCGCAGCTACGGGCTGAGCGGGGCGGAACGCGCAGCCCTGCTCGACGAGGCGCGGGTGGTGATCAACCTGGCCGGCGTGAACCGCCTTCCACCACGGAAGGGGCAGCGACGGGCTTTCGTGGACCTCGATCCCGCGTTCACGCAGATCCGCGCCGCCGGCGGCGACCGCGGCTGGCGTGAAGTGCTGAGCGAGCACGACGCCCATTTCACCCTCGGGGAGAACATCGGTCGGCCCGGCTGTTCGGTTCCCACCGCCGGCTTCACCTGGCACCCGACGCGGCAGCCGATCGCTCTCGAGCTGTGGCCGCCGTTGACGCCGGACCCATCGGCGCCGTTCACGACGGTCGGTCGCTGGGACGAGCAGCGTCGCGACGTGCACTTCGCCGGCCAGACCTACTCGTGGCGCAAGCGCGTCGAGTGGTTGAAGTTCCTCGACCTGCCGCAGCGCACCGGAGAGCGCTTCGTCGTCGCCGTGGACGTCGCCAAAGTCCCTGACGATCTCGCTCTCCTCGAACGTCACGGCTGGGAGGTGCGCGATCCGATCGGGCTGTCCGCCGATCCGTGGCTGTACCGCGACTTCATCCGCCAGTCGAAAGGCGAGTTCACCGTTGCCAAGGACCTCAACGTTCGTCTCGCCAGCGGCTGGTTCTCGGATCGCGGCGCCTGCTATCTCGCCGCCGGCCGCCCGGTGGTGACGCAGGACACGGGCTTCGGGCGCGCGCTCCCTACCGGCGCCGGCCTGTTCGCCTTCCGCGACGTCGAGCAGGCGTCGTCGTCGATACGGGCCATCGCCGCCGACTATGCGGCGCAATCGCGCCGGGCCGGGGAGATCGCACGCGAGCGGTTCAGCGCCGAGGCAGTTGTTGCTGCCCTCCTGGAAAAGCTCTGACGCACGAGTTCGTTTCCGAAGCTCAATGGATCATCGAGGGGAGCGACCAACGGGAGCGTGGGGCGAAGCCCCCGTATCGCTGGGGGCCGCTGCCCCCTAGAACAGCGTCGATACCAGCGTTCCCAGCACCGAGATCGGGCTCATGTCCTCGATGCTGCTGGTGGCGCGGTCGACGCCGTGCACGGCGTTCTTCGTCTCCTGGTAGAGCGAGTCGTCGGTGACCAGGCGGCCGAGTGTGCCGTGGCCGTTGCGCACGTCGGTGGAGATCTGCTCGAGGTTCTGCGCCGTGGTGTTCAGGCTGACCACCGTTTCGCGCACCTGGTCGTAGAGGGCGTCGTCGGTCATCAGGCGGCCGAGCGTGCCCTGGCCGTGGGCGAGGTCATCGGAGATGCGTTGCAGGTTGGCGATCATTGCGTTGGCGCGGTCGTACAGCTCCGGGTCGTTCAACAGCTTGGCCATGGTGCCGTTGCCCTGGTCGAGCTTGGCGGTGATCGACCGGACGTTGGCGAGCGTGGCGGCGAGCGCGCTGCGATTCTCGTCGATCATCGTGTTGAGGTTGGTGAGCAGCTCCTGCTGATTGCGGTTGAGCGAGTCGGCGAGGTCCTTCACGCTGCGGGCCACGCCGTCCATCTGGTCGATCATGTCGGTCAGCCCCGGCGGCATCTCGCCTTCGACGGTGTCGCCGTCCTTGAGGGTGGGCTGGTCGGCGCTGCCGAGGGAGATGTTGATGAAGCGCGATCCGCTCAGCGCCTGGAAGTCGAGCCGGGCGATCGAGTCGTGCCGCACCCGGGCCCTGGGTTCGAGCCGCATCTGCACCCGCACGTGATCGCCGGCGATCTCGACCTCCGAGACGCTGCCCATCTTGATGCCGGCCACCTGCACCGCGTCGCCGGTGGTCAGGCCGCCCACGCTCGGATAGTCGACCCAGAGGTGGTAGCCGCCCTGGAGCAGGCCGACGCCGACGGTGGCCTCGATGGCGGCGAAGGCGAGGATGATGCCGACGAGGAAGAACAACCCGACCTTCTGTTCGTTGCTCATACGTCTCTCCGATCAAGTCACAACCGTAAGCCGGCCGCGCGCATAAACTCCTGGGTGAACTCGTTGGGGCTGTCGGCGAGGGCCTCGGCGCGCTGGTAGTCGACGATCCGTCCGTCTCGCAGCACGGCGACGTGATCGCCGATCTTGATCGCCAGCGCCAGGTTGTGGGCGACCACCACCTGGGTGGCGCCGTGTTGGTCGCGGATGCGCCGGATCAGCGCGCCGATCTGCTCGGTCAGGATCGGATCGAGGTCCGCGGTGGGCTCGTCGTAGAGGATGAGCTGCGGATCGACGGCCAGCGCGCGGGCGATGGCCACCCGTTTGCGCATGCCGCCGCTCAGATCGCTGGGCATGACCCGCTCCTTGCCGGCCAGGTCGACGTCGGCGAGACAGCGGGCCACCGTCTGCCGGATCTCGGCGCGCGGCTGCGAGCGGTACTCGTGCAGCCGCAGGCCGACGTTCTCGGCCACGCTCAGCGAGTTGAGCAAGGCGGCGCCCTGAAACACCATCGAGATGCGGAACGGCTTGGCTCGCGGATCGAGGCGCAGGTAATCGCCCAGCGGCACTCCGTTGAGGCGGATCTCGCCCGCGTCCGGCGCCTCGAGGCCGGCGATGTGGCGCAGCAGCACGGACTTACCCTCGCCGCTGCCGCCGACGATGACGATGATCTCGCCCGACTCGACGTTCAGATCGACGCCGCGCAGCACCGGCGTGTCGTTGAACGACTTGCGCAGGCCGCGAATCTCGATGGCGACGTGGTCGGTAGTCGGGGATTCGGTCACCGCAATGCCTCTCAGAACGTGATCGCCAGCCGGACGATCACGTAGTCGAAGACAATGATGAGGACGAAGCTCCAGACCACGGCGGCGGTGGTCGAGCGCGCCACGCCCTCGGCGCCGCCGCGGGTGCGAAAGCCGAAGGTGCAGGAGATCACCGCAATGGTGACGCCGAAGACGAAGGCCTTGATCAGGCCGACGACGATGTCCTTCGTGTTCACCCACTCGGCCAGGTTGTTGATGTACTGGTGCACCGAGATCTTCACGGTGGGGTCGCCGTAGACGACGATGGCGCCGCCGACGATGCCGATGACGTCGGCGTAGACGACCATCATCGGCACCGCCAGAGCCATGGCGAGCAGGCGCGGCACGGCCAGGTAGCGGATCGGGTCGATGTCCATCGTGCGCAGGGCGTTGATCTCGTCGTAGACCTGCATCGAGCCGATCTCGGCGGCGGTGGCCGAGCCGACGCGGCCGGCGACCAGGAAGGCGATGATCACCGGGCCGAGCTCCTTGGTCATGGCCAGACCGACGATCGAGCCGAGGATCTCTTGCGTGTAGGCCTGGAGCTGGTCGGCGCTCTGCACCACCATCACCATGCCGACGAACAGCGACACCAGAAACGCGAGCGGCAGGGTGTCGGTGCCGACGTTGACGAGCTGCCGCATGGTGCGCTCCCAGGTGCGCCCGCGGCCGGCGACCGCCCGCAGCGTGCGCAGCAAGAGGAAGCCGGCCTCGCCGATGATCTGCAGGATCTCGAGGACGGCGTTCCCGATGCGGGCGAGGATCGAGGCGCGCGCGGGGCCTGGGGGCTCGTGGACGGTTGTGGCCATGATCCGGCTTCGTCACTGCCAGTCGACGGGATAGTGCAGGCGCTCGCCGTCGGACGACAGCAGTCCCCAGAGCAGGCTCCAGCGCGAGGAGTCCGGCGAGCGATCGCTGCGGTAGACCTGCCACAGCGGCGCGTAGACGTTTTGGATGATCTCGTTGCTCGGCAGCAAGGCGTCGAGGAGCGCGAATGTCGAGAATTGCGCGTTCTCATCCTCGACGCTCCGCCGAAACAGGGGAAACAGGGTCTGCAGCTCGCGGCGGCGGTGGGACTCGGTGTCGACCTCCTCGACGTCGCGGCCGAGGACGAGGAAGAAGTCGCGCCGGCGGTAGCGATAGGTGTCGGTTTCCTGCTCCCGGGTGCGGTAGAGCGGCCACAGGAAGAAGCGCGAGTGCAGGTCCCCCCGGCGCTGATCGCCGTAGAAGGGCGCCAGCCGCAGCGATTGCCGCTCGCCGGTGTCGAGCCGCCGCTGCGACACCCACAGTGGCCAGGGGAAGCCCCAGCTCTCGGTCTGCTTCCCGAGGTCGACGGTGTGGGTGAAGAAAGGGCCGAGATAGGCGCGGCTGTGCAGCCGGAGCGAGTCGATGCGGGAGTAGAAGGGGGCGAGAATCAAGGTGTCCTCACGCTCGGGACGGGTGTACCAGCGCTCGCTGTGCACGTAGAAGGGCCACGGCGAGTAGCGCATGCGGCTGCTCTCGCCCACCTGTTCCCAGCCGTAGAACGGCCACAGGCGCCAGCCGCGTCCGAGGACCCCGCCGGTGCGCTCGACGAAGGGAAACGGTGTCCACGCCCGCCGCACCAGATCGCTCTCGACCTGGAGGTAGGCGGGAAACAGGATCAGGCGAATGCGGTTGTAACCGAGGAAGTCGTGCAGGTCGGCGTAGAACGGGAGCACGGACAGGGAGGCGCCCCCGGCCTGGTTGCGCCGATAGAAGACGAAGGGAAAGAGCGTCACCCGGCGCTCCCAGTCGCTCGCTCGGACCGGTGTGCGCGATTGGGAGGAGAACAAGCCCAGCAGCCGGACGGTCTTCTCTTCCGCGTTCTCGTGCGTGACCGACAGCGGGTAGAGCGCGGCGAACGTGTTCGCTCCCGTCTCGTTGGAGTGCCGGCGGTAGAGCAGGGGGCGCAGCGCCCACGACCAGCCGGAGGGGTCGGCGTCGTATTGGAAGAAGGGACCCAGCAGCTGCAGATGACGCTCGCCGGCGGCCGTGTCGCTGCGGTAGTCGATCAGGGGCCACAGCCGGAAGCCGTGGGTCGTGGCAAGGCAGGGCGTCGCAGCGGCGAAGAGCAGGAAGAGCAGGATGAAGGCCGAGATTGCCGCGCGTCCGCGCGGGCGGATACCGGCCGGCTGCGAAGCGCGAATGGCGAGCACGGATCACGACGCAAAGGCGATGCTCTGCAGCTCCCGGGCGCGTATCTGGTAGAGCCCGACCGAGGTCTGGCCGTAGAAGGCGAGGGAGCTGCGGACCTTCAAGGTGACGGACTTGCCGTTCTTGAGCTGCACGGTGGCGGTGCGGTAGTCGTGCCCGTCACCGGTGAACTCGACGCGGCGGATGTTCTCGAAAGCGATGCGCAAGGTGCCGCGCCCCATGTCGCCTTCGAGCTGAACGTCGCCGCCGACGTTCACCCGGTCGCAGTCGACCTTGGTGCCGTCCTTGTCGGTGAAGGTGGCCTTGAAGTCGACGGCGGGGTTGATGACGTCCCGCCCGCCGGTCATCCCCATCCCGAAGCTCGGAGCGGGTACGGCCACAAACAGCACCGCCACGATCCCTGCTCTTGCTATCCAGCGTCGCATCATGCGTCCCCCTTCTCGGAAAACAGGACTCATCACAGAGGACACCGAGGGCACAGAGGAATGCAGAGGGCTGCGGGAACGCAGGGCGCGACCGGCGAAGCCTTCTCGTTTCCGAGCGACTTTGGAACTGCGCCCTCCTCCGCGCTCCCCTCTGTGTTCTCGGTGTCCTCCGTGGTGAGCATTTCTGGCTTCTCCCCAGACTAACACTTGTTCACCTCGATAGCATATCCGGACCCGTCAGCAACAGCGAGCGGCAAATCCTCACGGGCGGTGTCGGGCACGGAGTTGCCAACCGCCAGGGCGTGTTGGCGGCTGGATTCCGCCGTGCTTTTGCCCCCCTCGCTTGTGTAGTAGTTCCGGTGCATGAGGGACGGCAGACTCTCCGCGTTCCGGACGCTTACGGTGTTGCTCATGGCCGTGGCCGTCGCCGGCGCCGGGTGTGGCGATGGTGGACAGGCGTCGGGTCCGACCCTCGGCGATACCGTCGCCGTCAACACGCACTACGCCGGGTTGCGTGGCACCGTCGACGTGCCCGCGATCGCCAAGCTGGGGGCGGCGGGGGTGCGCCTTTTGCGCAACGACCTCGAGTGGGCGGCCGTGGAGCAGACACCGGGGGGCTACGACTTCGCGACGACGGGCTTCGACGCCCTGGCTGATGCGGCGGCGCAGAACGGCATGCGCATGCTGTTCATTCTCGACTACGGCAACCCGCTTTACGGCCCGGCGCGGGCGGTCGTCGATGATGCCGGCCGCGCGGCCTTTGCCCGCTTCGCCGGAGCCGCGGCCGGTCACTTCGCCGGACGCCACTTCGTGTGGGAGATTTGGAACGAGCCGAATCTGCCGGAGTACTGGTCGACGAAGGAAGCCGGCCCGGACCCCGCGCAGTATGCGCTGCTCGTCGCGGCGGCTGCGCCAGCGATTCGCGCCGCGGACCCGACGGCGACGGTCGTGATCGGTGCAGTCTTTGACGGCTTGCCCGATTTCGTGCCGATCCTCGGCGGCATCCCGGGGGCCGACTTCCTGGCCAGCCTGTTTGCGACCGGCGCGCTCGCTGACGCGGATGGCGTGAGCGCTCACTTCTACCGCAGCGAGCCGCCGGAGACGGTGGCCGCCGACGTCGGCGTGATCCGCGATCTGATGGCCGCCGCCGGCCGTACCGTGCCGCTGTGGAGCGGGGAGTGGGGCTACAGCACCTACGATCCGACGGTGCGGCCGACGGGCATCAACTACCTGACGGCGGTGACGCCCGACCAGCAAGCCTCGTACGTGGCGCGGATGTTTCTCACCAACTACGACCTCGGTCTGGCCGGCAGCGTCTACTACCAGGATCGCGACCCTGCCGATCCGTCTCCCGGAAACATCGAGGACAACTGGGGGCTCATGCTCGACGATCTGACCCCGAAGCCTTCCTACCAGGCGCTGTCCACGCTCACCCACTTACTCGGCGAGGGGCGCCTGGCGGATCGGCTGTCGCTCGGCAGCGGAGCGCACGGGTTGGTGTTCGATGCCGCCGGCGAAGTCGTCACCGCTCTCTGGGCCGAGATGCCCGTGACCTGGACGCTGCGTGCGCTCGACCCGGGCGCGCGCGTGATCGGCCGCGACGGCGCCGACATCACACCGGTGAACCTGCGTCAGGGCGCCACGCTGGCGGTGCAGCCCGACCAGGGCCCGATCTATCTCCGGGGGCAGATCTCGGCCGCGGCGGCAGTCGAGTGATGACCGGAAAAGGGGATGAGTCCAACTTCGAAATTGGACTCATCCCCTTTTCTGGGGGACAGGTTGCCCGTGGCTGGAACGTGCGTCACACTAGCTCCGGATTGGTGATGCGTTTCGCCGTGGAGGCGGTGTGACGGTCCAGGCTTGGGGACTCTTCTGCGCTACGGAGACCACGCTGTGTCTCAGCCCGGGGCCCTCGGCGCTTCTCGTCATTTCGCTCGCTCTGACCAAAGGCCGAGGCGCCGGTATCATGGCAACCGTCGGCGTCCTCGCCGCCAACGCCGTCTATTTTGCCATCTCGGCGAGCGGCCTCGTGGCGATCCACTCCTTGTCCGCCGAGGTGTTCGCCGGCATCCGCTGGGTCGGCGCGGCGTACCTGATCTGGCTCGGCGCGCGCATGCTGCTGCGGTCGTTCCGCGACCAGGCCGCCGCGTCCCCCTCCTTGACTCCTCCGGCGCGTCGCTCGTTCTGGCAGGGCTTCGTCACCCAAGGCGCGAATCCCAACCTGCTCGTCTACTTCACCGCCATCCTGCCGCAGTTCGTCGATCCGGCCCGCCCTCTCCCGCGGCAGGTTGCGGTGCTGGCGTGTAGCTCCTTTGTCATCGAGTTCACGGTCCTGTCGGTCTACGCGGCGCTGGCGTCCCGGGCCGGTCGCTTTGCGGCGCCCCGCTCTCGCCTCGTCGCCGAGCGCCTGGGGGGTGGCCTGCTCATCGCGGCCGGCGCGGGGCTGGCATCGATCGGACGCACCTAGCCGCCGTGTGAAACGCGGGCGCTTCGGCACGAAGGAGGAGCTGATGTATTCCGGGCAGTGTCTGTGTGAAGCCGTCGCCTTCGAAGTGACGGGGCCGCTCACGCGAGTCGAGGTCTGTCATTGCAGCCGCTGTCAGCGGGCGTACGGATCCGGGTTGGCGGCAACGGTGTACGCGCGGTTCGATCAGTTTCGCTGGCTGCGCGGCCAGGACCTGCTGCGGTCGTACGACGCGCCGCTCCTTCGTGATCCGCCTTCGTATCGTCACGTGTTCTGCGGCGCGTGCGGCAGCCCGCTCCCGATCTGCCGCGAGGAGCACGGCTTCGTCGAGATCCCGGTCGGTCTGCTGTCACCCACCGCCCCTGGCGACCTCGCCTACGAGATGTTCGCCCCCCGCCGGCACCGCTGGCTCGAGCAGTGGGGGGCGGTTCCCGCTTTCGAAGCGGGAGCACCGGCGAGCACGAAGGTCTTGCGGGAGCTGCGATGAAGCAGACGCGAGCGAGACGGGAAAGCTCGGACTTCGACGGCTGCGTCATCGGCGAGAGCCTTGCTGATCCGACCGTCGTCAACCGACTGAACGTCTGGCGTGCCTGGATCTCGCCGGATCAGGTGCCGAGCGACGACCGGGGCACGATGAGCCGCTGGCACATCTACTGGATCTCGTGCTCCGAAGCCGACATCGTTCGCCTACAGGCCGAGCTCAAGCCCTGGCGCTGGTACGCGCATTTCTGGCGTGACGACCGCATGATCGTGATCTACCACGATGCCCGATTCGAGGTGGATCGAGCCAACCAGTTGACCTGGACGCCGGCCATCGAGCACGGAAGGGCCAAGGGGATACCCGACGAGCAGCTCGATTTTCTGATGCTTCCCCACAACCCCTGAGTCGCGCGTCCTCACCCCCTCGACACCGTGCGCCGCACGCCGGCGGCCGCCACGCCGGCGAGGAGCAGGACGAGGACGATCAGCCCCCACCGAGAGGTCACCGGGGCGTTCGCAGACGTGGCCAGCGCCGGGCCGCCCGGTTCGACGATCATCCCGTCGCTCGCCGGCGTGTCATCGCCGAGCTCACCGTTGGTCAAGGTGCACGCCACGGTCGTCACCGTCGGACCCGTGCCCGCGGGGATCTGCGCCGTGCCGAACGTCGCTCCCGGCAGCGTATAGAAATGCGGGTTGTCGAACGAGGGTGGAGTCGGGCCGAACTTGCCGTAGGTCGTCAGCGGCTGGGAGATGGGCGTGTGGAGAAGCAGGGTGACGTCGGCGCTGGTGGCGCAGTCGAGAGTGAAACCGACGAGCCCGTAGGGATAGTCGTGTTCGGGATCGGTGCCGAGCATCGCCTCGGTCTCGGCGTGCACGTTCTGTAACTGGCTGCAGCCGCCGTCGCCCGCGGGCACTTCGACGGTGATGTAGCCCAGCCCGGTCGCGGCCGGCAAGGAGGTGATGTTCCCCTGCTCGCTGTCGGGCGTGCCGTCGCCGTTGCCGTCGCCTCCGTTCGGCCCGGCATCCTCGGTCGCGTTGCTCACCCCGTCCCCGTCGTCGTCCGGAGGCGTGGCCGTCGGCGTCTGGGTCGGGGTTATCGACGGCGTGGCCGTCGGCGTACCCGTAGGGGTCTGGGTCGGCGTGCTCGTCGGTGTGCTCGTCGGCGTTGCCGTCGGGGTCAGCGTCGGTGTGCTCGT
>CAZYMF010000010.1:22541-49958 GCA_964648215.1 uncultured Binatia bacterium (SeqCode)
GTGCTCGTCGGCGTTGCCGTCGGGGTCAGCGTCGGTGTGCTCGTCGGCGTTGCCGTCGGCGTGCTGGTCGCCGTCTGCGTCGGCGTCTGCGTCGGCGTCTGCGTCTGTGTCTCGGTGGGAGTGGCCGTCGGTGGAGGCGGTGCCTCGACGGACCCGATGTCGCAGGCGGAGCCGACCGGACGCGTGTCGCCGCGCTGATCCGTGGCCAAACCACAATCGTCCGCGGCGTCGATCGCAGAAGACCCCGGCATCGGCAGCAGCGTCTCGGTCGGACCGCCGTTGTCGGTGAGTGGACCGAGAAGCGGATCCATCGCCGTTACGTCGTTGGCTCCGTCGAAGGTGCACGAGCCGACGGTCTCGACGAGGTTGTAATCGTTGCTCGTGATGTCGGCGGAGGTCACGTCGCTCGAGCTGAAGCCGCAGTCGGCGGTCATCGCCGCTGCGCCGTCGATACTGTCGGCCAGGATCGTTCCGGCGAGCGTGATGGACGCATCGGGGTAGGTGAAGCCGTAGCCGGTGAGGCCCGGGTCCTGCCGGCGATTGTAGATCGCGCCGCCATCGGCATCGCCGTCCGTCCCGCCCGTGCCGGCGGCCACCTCATTTCCCGCCAGCGTGCACTGTGTCAGCGTGACGGTGCCGTCGAGATTGAAGATTGCACCACCGAGGCCGCTTCCGCCGGTGGCGCCGGTCGTATCGCCGCCTTGCGCGATATTCCCGTACAAGGTCGAGTTGGTGCACGACACGGTTCCGGTGTGATTGAAGATCGCTCCGCCCATGCCGGCGCCCGCGCCGCCGTTCGTCGTCCCGGCGCTGCCGCCGCCGAAACCGCCAACCGCTACCAGGTTGCCGCCGCCGCCGCCGAAACCTCCTTCACCTCCGCTGCTCGTACCGTAGCAATTGAAACCATCCTCGCGCCCGCCGCCGCCACCACCAAAGCCTCCTCCGCCGCCGCCGGGCGCGCAGCCGCTATTGTACCGTCCCGCCGAGCCGCCGCCGCCGATTCCGCCGCCGCTACCGACCCAAACTCCCTGCGTCCCACCGAATCCGAATCGGCCGCCCTTCGAATAAGGGGTCGCACCTCGGCCACTTGGGGTGCCTGAACCCCCGCCTCCGTCGTTTCCTGCGCCGCGCAGGGTGGAGTCCGAGTCGTAGGCGCCCCGGCCGCCGGTGGTTCCTACACCGCCGCCTGCACCGCCGATGTTCGTGAAGAGGCCTCCGTCGCCGCCGTTGGTGACGCCGAAGCCGGCGCCGCCGCCCCCTGCGTGGGAAGTTCCGGCGCCGCCCACGCCGCCGCCGTAGTTGCCGCTGACCGGGCCCGCTCCCCCGAAGCCGCCGCCCTTGAAACTGGTCGCATTCTCGCCGATACCGGCGCCGCCGGCGCCGAGGCCGGCTACCCCGGAGTCGCCCCCCTCCGCGGCATTGCCTTCCAGGGTCACACCAGCGAGCGCGACGGCACCCTGACTGAAGATCGCTCCACCCATACCCGCACCGCCGCCGCCCTTGAGCGAGTTGCCGCCCTTGGCGAGGCCGTTGCGCAGCGTCAGGTTCTCCAGCGTCAGCGAGCCATCCGGGAGACTATCGGTGAGTAGCTGGCGAGAGACCATGAAGAAGCGGAAGTTCGGCGCCCCCGCGGCTCGCTCGATCGTCGCGCCCTGGCCTTTGATGGTGATCCCGCTGGCGATCGGCGGCAGGCCGTTCGGCCCGTACCAGTTGTTGTCGATCTCGGTGAGAGTAATCGTCGCGCCGGCGGGCAAGACGATCTCGTCGTCCACGCGAGTGTTGTTGGCGATGCAAATGGCCTCGCGCAACGTCAGGCTCGCCATCCCACCCGCGATCGCCGCGAACCTTGCACCGCCACCGGGCAAACACTCCGCCTGAGTGAAAGAGTTACCGCCGTCGGTGCTGGTCAAATTGAAGGTGTAGGAGGTGGCATCGTCATCGAGGATCGTCCCGACAGCCGTAATGGTCGCTGCCGCCTTCCCGCCGGCCTCGAGCGCCAGGTTTTGCGCGTTGGACAGCTCGAGCTGGAACTGCTCGTCGAACTCCGGCAGCGTGTCACCGATGACGGAGACGTCGATTTGCGCACTGGTCGAGCCCATGGGAATGTTCAACGTGCCCATCTTACCGTAGTAGTCGACGCCGTCCGTCGCGTCGTCGGCGATGGTGCGGTAGTCGACACTCGTGTCCGCCAGTGCCGGCGCGCTGAGCATCAGGGTAAACACCATCGGAGTCGTGCCGGTGTTTCCCTCGGTGACCGAGGCGTCGGCGACGGTGAGGGCCGGACCGTCGTCGTTGACGATCTGCAGCTCGGCGGTGCCCTGACCAATGGTCGCTGCGGACGGATTGGACAGCTCGAAGATGGCGGTTTCCGTGGGCTCGACGTCCGTGTCGCCGATCACGTCGAAGGTGACCTTCTGCGTGACGACGCCGGGGAAGAAGGTGACCATCGTCGAAGGGTCGGTATAGTCAACACCGACCGTGGCCGTACCGCCGCCGTTGATTCCGATGTCCACGGTCACGGCCGAAGCGCTCGCCAGCGACAGCGTCAACGTCAGGGTACGGGTCGTCGTACCGCTGTTGCCCTCGGCCTGGGAGCTCGTGTCGATCGATAGATCCACCGTCGGCAGCGCGGTGAACTCCGAGGAGCCGGCCTCGAACGCTCCGGCGTCGCAGTTGGCGTCGCGCGAGAACCGCCGCTGATCGACCGTCAGGGGCGGCGAGCCGCAGTCGCCGTGATCGATGGCCGTGCTGCCGACTCCGAGCGCCTGCGTCTGCGGTGCGCCGCCGCCGGGCAGCGCCGGGCCGCCGTTGTCGGCCAGAGCCTGCAGGTTCGCACCGCTGTCGTTCGGCTGATCGCCGGCCTGATCGAGATTGCACGAAGCGTCGCTTGCGAGGTTCCCGTCCTGCGAGGTGAGCGTGCCGGCGCACTGATCGGCGCCGGTGTTTCCGGAGATCAGGGACCCGAGAAGCGTGGCGTCGCCGCGCGCGCCGGCTGCCTCGGTCGTGCCCGGGTTCCCTGGATTGCCGCCGTTACCGCACCACGAAGCACAAGTCCCGGCCGTTCCGCCCGCTCCGCCGGCGACGGAGTTGTCCGCGATCGTCGAGTTGGTTACCGAGCTGCCGGCTCCCGCAGCGACCCAAACTCCACCGCCTTGGCCCGCGCCGCCGTCGCCGCCATCGCCGTTGGGCCGGAAACCGACGTTGAGCAGAATGTTGCTGCTGGCCGCATTGCCTCCATCGCCTGCGGGGCCGCCCGATAAGGCGTTGCCGGACACGGTGCTGTTCGCCACGGCGAGGGTGCCTCCCTCGGCCGCGGCCGATCCGCCGGCCAGACCGCCGGCTCCGCCTTTGCCGCCGCCGCCCAGGGCGCCCCGATAGGTCGCGGTGGCGGTGATGTCGAGGCCTCCGTTCGCCCCACCGTCGCCGCCGCGTCCGCCGGTACCCCCGGTGGCGGTGCCGGTCGAGATTTCGCTGCGCTCGAGGCGGCCAATGCCCGCCAAGCCGCTGCCGTTCGCTGCTCCTCCGACGCCACCGACTCCACCGTTTCCGCCGTCGCCGCCATCTCCCGTACCGGAGCCCTGCCCGCCGCTGCCACCGTTGCCGGCGGCTCCGCCGTTGCCGCCGTTCGCGGTATCGGCACGCAACGCGCTCTCTGCAACCTGCGCCGACGTGGTCTCGCTGAAGATCGCGGCACCCACGGCAGCTCCGCCAGCGCCTCCGGCGCCTCCTCCTCCGCCATTGCCGCCGTACGCGTCGTACGAACCCGAGCTCGAAGCACCCTGGAGGCCATCATTGCCAATCGCCCCGGCACCGCCCAGACCTCCGACCACGGCGTTCGCGGAAGCGAGCACGCGGAAGAGGGACATCTCCCCCCCGGCGGCGAGGTAGATCCCACCGCCGCGGGCTTCTCCGCCGGCACCGCCGGTACCCCCACTACCGCCGGAACCGCCGCTGTACTCGCCCGTGGCGATCTCGTGCAGGTGGCCATCGCCGCCGAGACCGCCCGTGCCACCGGCGCCGCCGCTGGCCGAGTTGCCGTCAAAAGTCGATTCGGTGGCGTCGATGGTTCCGCTGCTGTAGACCGCGCCACCGCGCCCGGCGCCACCGTAACCCCCCGTGCCGCCGCTGCCGCCGTTGCCGCCCACGGGAAGCGGATCTGCCCCCCCGCCGCTGCCGCCATTACCTCCGGTGCCGCCCTCGACCGCGTTGCCGGAGAAGGCGACCCCTACCAGCTCCAGAGCCCCGGCGTTGTAAATCGCCCCGCCTTCGGCATCCGTTCCGGGATCCCCAGTACCGCCCATCCCGCTGGTGGTAGAACTGTCGCTGCCGTCGAGACCGGTCGATCCGACGATGTGGCCGTTCTCTATGGTCACGTCCTCGAGGCGCAGGTGGCCGCCTGCGGCCACCTCGAAGAGCCGGAAATCAGGCGTCCCGCCGGTAGAGTCGCGCGCGATCGTAAACCCATTGCCCTGGATGGTGATGTCCGTCGTGACGACCGGAAGCCCGTTGGGGCCGTGGGAGCCGGTGTTGTCGACGGTCGACAGCGTAGTGTCCGCCGACAGCACCAGCGTATCCGCGCCGGACCCCGCCGTGCACGAGCCGGCCGTGGTGTCGCCGTTCGCCGCCGCGATCGCATCGGCCAGGGTACAGCCGCCGCTGACGTTGATCGACGCGGCACCGGCGACACTCGTCAACGAACAAACGAGCAGAACGGCTATCGCGGAAAACCCGAGACGACCAAGCCCCTTCAGGTCGCGCGCATTCCCCCACCCAGTGCTCCCGTGCCCGGGAGCCTCCCCAGCCCAACAACCTCCGAAAGGCATGGCCCGGTTCTCTACGATCCAGTGATCGCGTTGTCAACGCTCAATTTGCGTGGTTCTCTCCTGGGTCCTCAATGTCTCATCCGCTCCAGTTTTAGAAGAAGGGTACTCGCTCATGCCGATCCCCAGCCGAAACGCACGCCCTCGGATTGGGGGAGAGCATCGCGCACGCGCGGCGCCGTGCGACCCGGCATGGTCGTCACGCCGGTGCGGCTCATGTCGACGATCGGGAAGCGGCCGATGGTGTCGATGAACAGCTCGATCGCCGCCGGGGCCCCCGCCACCTCGAGCACGATACTGTCGCCGCCGGCGTCGACCAGCGTCGGCTGGAACGGGCCCGCCGCCGCCAGCAGGGCGTCGCGCTGGGCCCGGTCGGCGGCGGCGACGCGCACCAGGCAGAGCTCCTGCGCCCGCACGGCGGCGGCATCCGCCAACTCGACCGAGAGGACGTCGACGAGATTGCCGAGCGCCGGTACCAGCCGCCGCAGCTCCGCCTCCGGACCGGCGACGCGCACGACGATCTTCGACAGCTCGACCTCGTGCGTCGTGCCGACCGTCAGCGTGCGGATGTTCAGGCCGCGGCGATAGAACAGGCTGGCGATCTTGGCCAGCACGCCGGGGCGGTTGTGGACGTAGAGGACGAGAATGACGTCGATCTCCGTGATCTGCGCCTCAGCCATGAGCGGCCTCCTCGAGCAGGCGCGCTTGCTCGCCGGCGAAGAGCTCGCCGGGGCGCGCCACGCAGTTGCCGTGGAAGTGCGAGTAGTCGGTGCCGGCGGGCATCATCGGCTGATTGTCGACCTGCGGATCGACCGCGATGCGGATCAGCGTCGCGCCGTCGCGAGCCAGCGCCGCCTCGAGCGCTGCGTCGAGCTGCTCCGGGCGGGAGACCTCGTCGGACGCGAGCCCGTAGGCTTGCGCCAGCAAGCACAGGTCGGGATGCCCGGGGCGATTGCCAAAATGCACGGCCGCGTGCCGGCCCCGGTAGACCCGGTCCTGCCACTGCCGCACCATGCCGAGCTGCTCGTTGTCGAGGACGAGGATGATGATCTTCAGCCGCTCCTGGGCGACGGTGGCCAGCTCCTGGCTGGTCATCTGGAAGCTGCCGTCGCCGTCGACGACGAAGACGCGGGCCCGCGGGTTGGCGAACGCCGCGCCGACGGCCGCCGGAAGTCCGTACCCCATGGTGCCGGCGCCGGCGGAGGTCAGGAAAGTGCGCGGCCGGTCGTGCGTCAGGAAGTGACAGGCGAACATCTGGTGCTGGCCGACGCCGGTGGTGACGATGTCCTCGGGCCGGCGCAGGCGGTTGAGCGCGTCCATCACCTGCTGGGGATGCACGCCGCTGGCGGCCGTGTGCGGAACGCAGTCGGCGCAGACCTGGCGCGCCGCGCTCATCTGGCGCGCCCAACGCCGTTGGCCTTCATTTGGTCGATGCGTACCGAGGGCGTGGCCCAGCGCCTCGGCCGCCTTCTTGACGTCCGCCTGGATGGCAATCGCCGCGGGCACGTTCTTGCCCAGCTCGTAGGCGTCGATGTCGACGTGGATGATGCGCTTGCCGGCGACGAAGCGATCGATGCGCCCGGTGATGCGGTCGGTGAAACGACAGCCGAAGGCTAGCAGCACGTCGGCGTTCATCATGCCCCAGACCCCCGACTTGCGCCCGTACATGCCGATGACACCGTGGGCGAGCGGGTGGCTTTCGGGGATGACGCCCTTGGCATTGATCGTCGTGACCACCGGCAGCTCGAGCTGCTCGGCGAGCGCTCGCAGCGGCTTGCCGGCCTCGGCGATGAGGGCGCCGCCGCCCAGCAGCATCAGCGGCCGTTGCGCGCCGCGCAGCAGATCCGCCGCCGCGGCGACGGCGGCGGGGTCGGGATCGGTGACGGGGCGGTAGCCGGGCAGGGTGAGCGGGTAGGGCGACCGCTGCATCGTCGTCGCCATCAGCACGTCCTTGGGCAGATCGATGAACACCGGCCCCGGCCGGCCGGTCGAGGCGATGTGAAAGGCGGCGTGGATCACCCCCTCGACCTCGTCGACGTGGCGCGGCTGGAAGCTGTGCTTGGTGACCGCCGCGGTGATCGACATGACGTCGGTCTCCTGGAAGGCGTCGTTGCCGATCAGGGCGGAGTCGACCTGGCCGCAGAGCACGACCATGGGCGTCGAGTCCATGTGGCCGTCCATGATGCCGGTGAGCAGGTTGGTCGCGCCCGGCCCGCTCGTCGCCACGCACACCCCCGGGCGACCGCTGGCCCGGGCGTAGCCGGCGGCGGCGTGAGCGGCGGCCTGCTCGTGGCGGACGGTGACGTGGTACAGCTCGGGGTCGCGGTACAGGGCGTCGTAGAAGTGCAGGATGGCCCCGCCGGCGTAGCCGAACAGGGTGCGCACGCCGTGCGCCTTCAGGGCATCGCAGATGATCTCGGCGCCGTTGCGCTCGCCCGCCGGCTCGGGTGCGATTCGTGCTGCGGTTGCTTGCATGGTCTGTCCTCCGTTGTCGTTGCGCTTCGTTGCGGAGGCCGACCACGAAAAAGGCCCGCCTCCTTGCGGAAGCGGGCCTTCGGGCTACCTTGTTCGATCGCTATCGCGTCACGGCACCAAGGTGGCCGAGCAGGTCCGCTTCCAGCGGCCTACAAGCACCACGCCGAGAACCACAGCGCCGTTGGCGGCAAAGGTGATCGTGCTGTGGCTCGGTCCGTTCATGCGATAACTCTTGGGGACGCACATAGCTGAGGTTTCCGGTCCACGTCAAGACATTTTCCGCCCGCCTTTTCACGATCGTGTCGGACGAGACTCACCGGAGCCCTCAGAAGTAGGGATCACCCGCCTTCCGCACTCGGATGGTACGGGCGCGGGAGCCGTGAGCGACCGCGTAGCTCTCGATGTCTCCGGTCACGACGGCGCCGGCGCCGACCACGACGTGCTCACCGATCGACTGGCCGTGGATGATCTGCGCTCCCAAGCCGATTGCACTGAAGGCGCCGATGCGGACGCTTCCTCCGGTGATCGTGCCTGGCGCCAACGCGGCGAAATCCCCGATCGTGTTCTCCGGGCCGATGATGCCGCCGAGCAGGCAGAACTCGCCGATGCGGGCGTCGCTCTGGATGATGCTGCCGGCGGCCGCGATCGTGCCGCGTCCGAGGACGGCCCCGCGAGCCACCGGCACCGAGGGGTGGATCGCCGTGACGAAGCGGAAGTCCGGGATGCGGGCGAGAATGGCGTCGGCCACGAGGTGGCGCTTCCAGTTGTCGCCGATGGCGACGATGCCGCCGCCGATCGCGTGCGTCTCCAGGACCCGGGGCAGATCGTCGTCGCCGCCGAGCACCGGGTAGTCGTAGACCATGCGGCCGATCGACGCCGACGGGTCGACCAGGCCGACGATGTGATAGCGATCGCCGCGTTCGATGATGTCGATGACGACCTTTGCCAGCTCCCCGGAGCCGAAGACGACGAGATTCTCCCTCGTGGAGCGGCGGGCGGAAGCGGCGCGTTGGGCCGGGGCCCGTCTCGCGGGGGATCGCATCCCGTTCTTCTCGGCCAGCCGGCCGCCGAGGTCAAGGCGAACTGGTGCGCAGGAAGAGGAGCCCTTACTCGATCGCCGACTGGACCAGTGCACGATAGACGGCGACCGTGGCGGCGATCACCGCCTGTTGCGATAGGCCGTTGGCGGCCAGTTCTCTTCCCGCCATGCCGAACTCCCGGCGCAACGCGGGATCGCGCGCGAGTACGGCCAGCGACTCCGCGAGGGCCCGCGGATCGCGCGGCGGTACGAGAAAACCGTTGCGGCCGTGGCTGACGATCTCCCGACAGCCCGGGACGTCGGTGGCCACGATTGGCCGGGCGCACGCGGCGGCCTCGATCAGACTCCGCGGCAGCCCCTCTCCCCCATGCGATCCCAGGGTAACGATGTGCGATTGCCCCAGCACCCGCGGCATGTCGGTGCGGCGCCCCAGCCACTCGACGTCTCCCTGGCGGTGCCACGCTTCGATCCGCTCGCGGGGTACGCCGTTGCGATGACTCGGGTCCACCCGGCCGGCGAGCTGCACCCGGCACGGCACCTTCCATTCGCGCAGCAGACGCGTCGCCGCGATCAGCTCGGCGATCCCCTTGTGCCACAGCATTCGACCGCTGAACAAGATGACCGGGACACCGGGCGGCTCGGGCGTCGGCACGAAGAGGTCGATATCGATCCCCGAGCTGCGCACCAGCGTTGCCCGCTGCGGCGGTACCAGACCGGTGCTGACGAAGGTCCGCATGTCGTCGGCATTTTGAAAGATCGTTCGACTGTTTCCCAGGCGCGAGGCGCGGCGGTGCGCGAAGCGCAGCCAGGCTCGCAGAAGAGGCGCGTCCCAGCGAGTGCTGGTGAACACCGTGCCGGTGCCGGTGACCGAGTTCACGGTGGCGGGAACCCGGGCGAGCCAGGCGGCGAGCGATCCGTACAGGATCGGGTTGGCGGTGAAGTGGTGGACCAGGACGGGCCGCTCGCGGCGGTAGAGGTCGGCAAGGCGGCGGACCAGAACTCCGTGCCGAGCGGCGGCACCGATTTCGCGCGCTATGGGAAGAGGCCGGAACTCGATGCCGAGGTCGAGGAGCCGTGGCGTCGAGTCGTCCTCGGGCGCGACGACGATGACCCGCCAGCCGCGATCGCGCATGTAGCGCAGCAGAGGGATGCGGGAATGGGCGAGGTAGAGCGAGGTGCTGGCAACGTAGACGACGCAGCGGCGCGCAGTGTCACGCCACTGCAATTGGTTCGCGGCCGGCGGCTCAGACGTCATTGGCGTTGGTGTCCGCCGGCAGGAGAGGCGCGAGCAGCTCGAAGTCCGCCTCCGCCTGCGGCTGAACGTCGCCCGCGGCGAACAGGCCGCGGCACAGGCCGACCAATGCCACCCACGGGGCAATCCCCGGCTGGCAGGCCAGCGCGTGCATGGTGTGCAGGAGAGTCGAGCAGGCGTCGGTGCGGCCGATGATCGCGCCGGCGTGATGGAAGTCGAGGAAGATTTGCCGCGGTGCCGCGGACGGAGTGAACGACGGGGGAACGGCGGCGCTGGTTGCCGCTGCGGGGGCGTGCAGCAGGCGCTCGAGGCGAGCGACCTCGGCGCTCGGTTCGTACGGCTTGAGAGCGTCCCGCTTCTCCGCCCAGAACAGCCCGTGCGCGGCGCCGATCTGGGCGATGGTGGCGGCCGGATGGCCGCTTTCCTGCAGGGTGCTGAACATCCGCCGCACGCCTTCGCCGTTTCTCCAGTGCCGGTAGCGGGCGCCGAGAATGCGGAACTTCATGAACGTATAGAGGAGGGTGTAATCGGGCCGGTGCTCGCCGAACGTGTGCCAGAGGCGCGGGTCCTCGCCGCGGTACTTCACGGCATGAGCCGTTCTCCAGCCGGCGCGAGCGATGGCGCCGGCATAGTCCACCGCCGGCGAGAGCGAGTCCGGCCAGGGGTACGCGGCCAGGCAGCGGGTGCGGTGCAGCTTGACGCCGACGATGCTGCCGCGCAGGGGATCCCGCAGGCCGCCGATGGCCATGCCGACGCCGTCGGTCATGCACGCGCGCAGATCTTCGACGCAGGTGGCGTCGAGCACCATGTCGGCGTCGACGTGGAGGAAGAGCTCGGTGCGCACGCGCGCGGCCGCGGCGTTCAGCGCCCGATGAAAGGGCGAGACGTCGCGGATGACGAGCGTTTCGCCCGGTACCAGCGTCTGCCCCCGCACGCTGGCCAGGGCGCGCTCGGCGTAGGGCTCGCCGATGGTGAAGAGGACGGCGGTGACGTCGGGCGCCGTGGCGGCGGTCCTTGCGGGCGACGCGGAGCTCACCGCCTGACCCTTTCTCCGAGGAGCTCGGCCCGGTGCCGCGCGAACATCTCGGTGGCGGCCTCGTAGTCCTCGGGGCGGCCGATGTCCAGCCACAGGCAGGACGACTCGTAGACCAGGACCTTCTCGCCGGCGTCCCGCAGGCGCAGAATCAGAGCCGGCATGTCCAGTGCCTTGCCCGGCCGGATGTAGCGCAGGACGCGCGGCTGCAGCGCGTACACACCCATGCTGACCACGTGCTCGTGTTGCGGCTTCTCGGTCCAGCCGGCCAGGATGCCGCCCGCGCCGACCTCGATGATGCCGAAGTCGTCCTGCAGCCGGCGGCGGTGGACGGCGACGGTGGCGGCGGCGCGCCTTTCCCCGTGGAAACGCAGCAACGCGCGGTAGTCGAGATTGGTGAGGATGTCGCCGTTGATGACCAGGAAGGCGCGGCGCAGCCCGCGCACGAGCGCCAACGGCCCGGCGGTGGAGAGCGGTCTGTGTTCCCGCGAGTAGCGGATCTTCAGGCCGAAGCGCGCGCCGTCGCCGCAGACGTTCTCGATCAGCTCGGGTAGATGGGAGACCGCGAGCGTGACGTCGCGGAAGCCGCTCCGGCGCAGCCGCCGCAGCAGGATCTCCAGCACCGGCATCTCCCCCAGCGGCAACAACGGTTTCGGAAGCGTCATCGTGTACGGCCGCAGCCGCCGGCCTTTCCCTCCTGCCAGGATGATCACCCGCGGCTGCGTCATCGCCCGCGCCGTCACAGGTTGTTCACGTGCGGCTTGTACTCCGAGAGATGCTGGGCCACCCACGCCACCGTGCGCCGCAGGCCGTCCTCCAGTTTGACGCGGCTGCTCCAACCGAGATGCTCGCGCGCCAGCGTGGCGTCACAGACGAGAGCCGCGACCTCGCTGGCGGCGGGGCGCAGCCGCTGCTCGTCGACCCGTACCTCGACGCGCCGTTCGCACAGACGCAGGATTTCGTCGAGCAGCTCGCGCATCTTCACCCCGCGCCCGGAGCCGAGATTGAGGGCCAGCCCTTCCACCCCGGGGGCGGTGGCGGCGCGGACGAAGCCGGCGACGGTGTCCTCGACGTAGTTCATGTCGCGCACCGGTTCGAGCGAGCCGACGCGGACGACATCGGCGGAGAGGGCCTGCGCCACGACGCTGGGAACGAAGGCGCGGGCGGACTGGCGCGGACCGAAGGTGTTGAACGGGCGAACGGTCACCGCGGGAACCTGGAACGCCCGGTGGTACGATTGCACCAGCGCGTCCGCGCCGATCTTGCTCGCCGCGTAGGGCGACTGCGCCTGGAGCGGATGGCGCTCGTCGATCGGTGTGTAGCGGGCGCTGCCGTAGACCTCGCTGGTCGAGGTGTGGACCAGACGCGCCACGCCGTGCCGGCGCACCGCTTCGAGCACGTACAGGGTGCCCATGACGTTGGTCTGCACGAACTGGGCGGGGGCGACGTAGGAGTAGGGAATCGGGATCAGAGCGGCAAGGTGGAAGACGACCTCGGCGTCCTTGATCAGGCGATCGACGAAGAACGGATCGAGGACATCACCGAGGACGACCTCGACCTGCGAGAGAACCGAGGCCGGTAGCTCCTCCAGATGCCCCCAGTGGTTGCCGCCGTTGTAGCGGGCGAGCGCGCGCACCCGGGCGCCCGCGGTCACCAGCGCCTCGGTCAGGTGGCTGCCGATGAAGCCCGGGGCTCCGGTGACGACGACCCTGCGTCCATCGAGATGTCCCGCCATGGCGCTTTCGGCTCAGCGGCGGAAGTTGCGGCGGTAGATGAGGTAGTTGGCGCAGACGTGGGCGCCGAGCTTCTCCGCCGTCCGGCGCGACGGCCAGTTGTCGTCGAGCACCAGCGTGTAGCTCAGGTGCGAGTACCCCTGGCGCGCGAGGGCGAGATAGGCGTACGCCGCCATGCCCAGGTTGACGCCGCGCCCGCGGGCCGCGTGCTGCACGCCGATGCCGAGGAAGTTCACCTTCTCCTCGCCGCGCAGCGTGCGCCCGGGCGCCAGGGCGGCCAGGAACGAGGTGTCGGGGACGACCCAGAGCACGCCCAGCGGCCGGCCCTCATGGTAGGCGATGACCGAGGTCTCGAGCATGCCGGCCGGTGCGAGTGCCTCGGTCATCTCGGCGACCTCGGCCTCGCTGAACGGGGTATAACCCCAGTGCGTCTCGAAGGTGTCGTTGTACAGCGCGGTGAACTCGGGTACCCGCCGGGGCTCGGGGACGTCCTTGAGCGGCACGATCTCGAACCCGCCGCGCCGAACCGCTTCGAGGGCGCTCTCCCAGCGGGCGATCAGTTCGGGGCGCACCTCGATGCGGTAGTCCACCAGGCCGCGTTCGGTCTCCAAGCCGGCGTCCTTGAGTAACGACTGATAGTAGGCCGGGTTCTGGCGCAGGAAGGCGGGCGGCAAGGTCTCGTGGTCGTCGACGACGAAGGGGAAGTCGAGCATTCCCATGCCGGCGCGCGCCGCTTCCGCCCCCTGCGCGGCGAGCCAGTCGCAGGCGGCGTCGATCAGCAACCGCACCGCCTCGCGCGTGCCGGGGAGAGCCTCGAACATCAGCAGATGCCCGAGGGGTTCCTTCCAGTGACGCTGGTAGCGCCGGTCGATCGCGGCCACCACGCGCGCCACGATCCGCTCTCCGTCGCGAGCGACCAGGGGATGCAGCGAGCGGTCGTGCGCGAACGGGCTCTCGCCGGTGAGGATCGGGAGCTGAAACGGCACCAGCGCGGTCCACCGTGCCGCCCGCTCGGCGTAGACCGTGTCGTAGAATAGAACGAACTCGGTCAGGGCGTCGATTCCGCTGGGGTTCTCGATGCGAATCGCCATTCGCCGACGATAATCTTTTCGGCGGTGCGGTGGCAACCGCCGGTCGTCCGCCGGCATCTTCGAATTACGCTGCGTGCGATGCAATCCGGGTGGCGCTCGTGTATAAGGCGCCCGGACGAGGCAGTCGGCCCGGCTCCGGGCAGCGGGCAAACCAACCGTCACGGGAGGATGCGCGATGAAGCTCGAGTATGAGTTCACCTACCACGCGAAGCTGAAGCCCGGAGTTCCCGTCGGCCCCGGGCCCTACGGCAATCGCGCTTTTTTCGAGGTGATCGACGGCAAAGCCGAGGGCGAGCGGATCAAGGGCAAGGTCCTCACCGGGGGTGGTGATTGGATTCTCGTCGGCCCCGACGGCTGGGGGCGCCTCGACGTGCGGGCGCAGTTTCTCACCGACGACGGCGCGACGATCTACGTCTCGTACTACGGCCTGCTGGAGATGAACGACAAGGTGCAGCAGGCGACCGCGGGCAACGGCGAGACCGACTACGGCGACCAGTACTTCCGCACCACGCCGCGTTTCGAGACCGGCGACCCGCGCTACGCCTGGTTGAATCAGACGGTGTTCGTCGCCGAAGGCCGCGTCCGGCCGGGGCCGACGGTGGAGTACAAGGTCTATCGGTTGACCTGACTCTCTAGGCTGCCTTGTCGCGTCGTCCGCCCCGCAGCGCCGCGCGCGCGGCGCGCCAGGCGCCTTGCACGACGTTGCCGACCCCGGCGCCGCTCTCGCTCTGCGAGCCGATGAACCACAGGCCGCGCACGGGAGTGCGGTGCGGAATGCCCGACTTTCCGATGATCGGGGCGGTGCCGCCGAAGCTGTGATGGGAGAGGAACGTCCTCGCCTTGAACTCCTCCGGTGTGAGCACGACGCGAACCTTGGTGCCGGCCGCGAGGCCGGGAACGAACCTCTCGGCCTCGGCGATCATTTGGTCGGCGAGCTCGTTGCGCCGCTCGCTCCAGGTTCCTTCGCTGAGCCGGTTGGGGGCGACCGTGTAGATCGTCACCGCGTGGCAGCCGGGCGGGGCCATCTCGGGCGAGTGCAGCGAGGGAACGTAGATCAGAAAACCGTCCCGACCCTCGTGGTAGCGGCCGCTGCAACAGTCGGCGACGGCGCGCTCGATGTCGTAGGTGCCGTAGTAGTAGTAGAGCGGCTCGTTCTGGTGCGGCCGCGGATCGAAGTCGATCCCGAGATGAACCATCAGCACCGATTCCATCAGCGGCACGTCGGCAACCTTGGCGGCGAAGTCGGGCGGGATGTGTTCGCGACCGACGAGGTCGAAGAAGGTCTCCTTGGCCCCACCGCTGACGAAGACGATATCGGCCGGCTCTTCGCGGTCGAGAACGACGCCGCGAACGGCCCCGCCCTCGATCGCGAGCCGGCGGACGGTACAGCCGGTTCGGATGCGGCCGCCATTCTCCGCGACGACCTCCGCGAGCGCTTGCACCAGGCGATCGCATCCGCCGGCAATGTAGTGGTGGCTGAGGCCGGCTCCCGGCGCCGCGAGCGGAACGCGCTTGTCGAACACCGCCTCCGGGTTGACAGCCGGAACGCCGAGGGCGGGGAACTCGTCCGGCCGCACGACGAAGTCGGCCAGAATCGAGATGAAAACCGCCTGCAGCCGCGGCGAGCGGAAGAAGTGATCCATGATCCGCTGCGCACTCCACCGGCGCTTCGACCACAGCGGCAGAAGCTTGGCGAAGAGCCGCGCTCGCAGCAGGAAGGAGCCTGGCGCCGATGCCCACTCCGCGCGCGCGGCGAGATCCATCACCTCGGTCATGCGGTTGTGGAAGCGGTAATAGCGATCGAGGGCGCGACTCTCCTCGGGGAAGATCTCTTTGAGCCGCTCGCGCCGCCACAGCGGACCCTGGTAGCGGGTGGGAATCTCGCAGCGGAAATCCGGAAAGACGTAGGTGCGGTCGCCGCGAATGAAGCGAACACGGTCGCGCAACCCGAGCTCCGAGAGGATGCGCCCGACCGGCTCCGAGGACGCCAACCCGGCGATCACCAGCGGACCGAGGTCCCAGCGAAACCCGTCCTGCTCGAGGGTGGCGGTCACGCCGCCGATGCGCGGCCACTGCTCATACACCGTCACCTCGTGCCCGGCTTTCGCCAGGGCGGCGGCCGCCGTGAGGCCGCCGACTCCGGAACCGATGACCGCCGCTTTCATCTGACAAACGTGAGCGCTCGAAGATGGGGAAGCCGCCCAAGCACCCCTGCTTATGGAGGAATGGAAGGGAAAAGACAACGTGGCTCGCGCCGCTGGGCGAGAACTTTGAACCGAGAGATTATTTCCCCAGCCATGGACGGGGGGGCGAACGGCGGGCTATCCTGCGCCTCGGGCTCGCGTGCCGGCAAGGGGCGGAGTCTCGGCGAGCGGTGCGTCTTCGCGGGCGCGCGGCACGCTGTCGATCGAGGGCAAGGGCGAGAGGACCACGTATTTTCTACTCGGTCGACCGGAAGGGAGCTGACATGAGCGATGCAAACCGCAATGGACGACGACTGTGGACCGTGCTGTCGCCGATGCCGGCGCCGATGCTGACGGCGCTGTCGCAGATGGCGGAGAGCCGCGGCGTGCACGGGATCTTCGCGCCGCAGGTCTACGGCCCGCCCTTCGTCACGTTGGCGGCGATCGCGGCGGTGACCGAGAAGGTGCAGCTCGCCAGCGGCATCGCGATCGCGCCGGTGCGCAGCCCGTTCGAGACGGCGATGGCGGCCATCGACGTCGACCGCATCTCCAACGGTCGCTTCGTCCTCGGGCTCGGCACCAGCGTGCACGCGTGGACGAAGGGAGTCTTCGGCACACCGAAGTACAAGCCCGTCTCCCACCTGCGTGAGACGATCGCGGCCGTGCGCCACATCGTCAAGGGCGCGCACAAGGGGTTGACCCCTTTCGAAGGCGAGTACTACCGCGCCGACTTTCGCGAGCTGCAGCCGAGCCAGCCGCCGGTGCGCGACGAGATTCCGATCTGGATCGCCGCGCTGCGCGCGCCGCTGGTGCGCCTCGCCGCCGAGGTCGGCGACGGCCTGATCGGCCACCCGATGTGGTCGATCGAGTGGGCGCTCGGGCAGATGCAGAGCGAGTTCACCGCCGCGCTCGCCGCCGCCGGCCGGCGCCGTGATCAGGTGGAGGTCAATCTGTGGCCCTGGGTGGCCCCGAGCGACAACGAGGCCGAGGCCATCGACGACGCGCGCCCGACGATGGCGTTCTACGGCGGCGTCAAGCAGTACGAGCCGTTCTTCGAGGC
The DNA here is from genome assembly GCA_964648215.1 of uncultured Binatia bacterium (SeqCode). Lineage (GTDB taxonomy): Bacteria > Desulfobacterota > Binatia > HRBIN30 > JACQVA1 > CAZYMF01. Next base: position 39,228 of record CAZYMF010000010.1, read on the forward strand.
GCACGGCTTCGGCGCCGTGGCGCGCCAGCTCCAGGCCGGCGTGCAGCGCGGCGACTACCTGAGCGTCGCCCGTCTCGTGCCCGACGAGATGGTGCGTGCCTTCGTCGCGGTCGGGAAGCCCGAGAAGGTGCGGGAGCGCGTGGAGCGGCTGTGGGCGTTCGCCGATTCGCTCTGCCCCGTCGCCCCGGTCTACGCGCTGTCGGTGGAGAAGCTGGCGTACTACAGCGAGCAGATCGGGCAGACCTTCGGCGCGTAGACAGCGCCGCCGACGGACGCGCAGCGCATGTACCGGAGCTTCTCCGACGGAGCCGTGGCGGCGACGAGGTTTGCGCGTCTCGCCGTCCTCTTGCTGTGGGCGCTGGCCGCGGGACCCGCCAACACCGCGCTGGCCGACAACGTCGACCTCACCTGGAACGGCGGGGTCGGGAGCTGGAACGACGCCGCGAGCTGGAACGGCGACTTGGTGCCGAACAACGGCGGCGACACCTACAACGTGCTCATCGACGGCGGCAATCCGGTGGCCTCGACCGTGACCTTGAGCACCAAGGTCATCGTCAGCGCGGTGACCCTCGACGGCGGGGACGAGCTGACGCAGGGTAGCGGCTCCTCGGTCACCATCGCCGGCGGCGCCGCGATCAACGACGGTCTGTGGACGGTGAGCAGCAACGCGCAACCCACGGACATCTCCTTCTACGGCGGGGTCAGTCTCTCCGGCACCGGCACCATCGTGATGAACAATACATCGACCCTCGCCAGTCGTATCGCCACCGACGGCACGGTCCTGACCCAGGCGGCCGGCCACACCATCCGCGGCTCCGGGCAGCTGCTCGCCAACAGCGGCGGGATGATCAACCAGGGTACCGTCGTCGCCGACCAACCCCTCGAGCTGCAGATCGATCCCAACGGCCTCGGCTTCACCAACACGGGACTGATCGAGGCTCGCGACGGCGGCGCGCTGACGCTGACGATGGGTGCGTTCGACAACGACGGCGGTCTCATCGAGGCACTCGCCGGATCCGTGGTCAAGGTCTTCAGCGGCGCCACGATCACCGGTGGCGAGCTGCGCGGCGACGGCACGGGCATCGTGTCCTTCGGCGGCGTTCCCTTCCCCACGCTCGCCAACGTCACCACCAGCGGCACGGTGCGGCAGGACAACGGCCAGAACGTGAACGTCACGGAAACGCTGGCCAACAACGCGGCGTGGAAGATGACGACGACGGGCACCGTCACCTCGATGCGATTCAACGGCGGCGCCACCTTGTCCGGCAGCGGCAGCATCGTGATGAACAACGCGCCGGATCGGGCCAACCACATCCTCACCGACGGCAGCGTGCTAACGCAGGCGGCCGGCCACACCATCCGCGGCGCGGGGCAGTTGCTCCTCGGTAGCGGCGGCATGATCAACCACGGCAGCGTCATCGCCGATCAGACGAACGGCCTGGTGATCGATCCCGACGCACAGGGCTTCACCAACACCGGCCTCCTTCAGGCCACGGCCGGCGCGACGTTGACGCTGTCGTCGGGGTCGTTCGACAACAGCGGCGGCATCATCGAGGCGCTCGACGGCGCGCAGGTACAGTTGGCCAACAGTCCGACCTTGACCGGCGGCGAGCTGCGCAGCAGCGGCACCGGCGTCATCGCGGTCGGAGCGGGCTCATCGCCGACGCTGACCGACGTCACCACCAGCGGCACGGTGCAGCAGAGCAGCGGCGCCAACGTGATCGTCACCGCCGGGCTCGTCAACGACGCGACCTGGACCGTGAGCAGCAACGCGGCCTTTACCTCCATCCACTTCGACGGCGGCATCACGCTGTCCGGCAACGGTACCATCGTGATGAGCAACACCGGCACCGTTACCGATCGCATCTTCACCGACGGCACGGTCCTGACCCAGGCGGCGGGCCACACCATTCGCGGATCGGGCCGGATTCTCGGCGACGAGGACGGTATGATCAACCAGGGCAGCGTCGTCGCCGATCAAATCGGCGGAATGATGATTGGTCCCGACGCTCTCGGGTTCGTCAACTCCGGCGCCTTGCAGGTCGGGGAGCCCGGCAGCCTGGCCATCCGCGCGGGGCCGTTCACGACCTCCGGGACGGTGACGATCGGCGCCGGCACGATGTTGAGCCGAACCGGCGACTACACGCAGACGGGCGGGACGACGACGCTGTCGGGCGGAACGCTGATGGCCAGCGCGCTGGTGGACATCGAGGGCGGCACGCTCGCCGGTGACGGCACCGTCTCCGGGTTGCTCACCAATGCCGGCGTCGTCGATCCGGGCGGAGCGTCACGCGTCCTGCACGTCACCGGCAGCTACACGCAGACCGCGGCCGGCGCCTTGAACGTGGCGATCGGAGATGCCGGCGGCGGCGACGGGTTCGACGCGCTGGCCGTGACCGGCAACGCCACGCTCGGCGGCACGCTGAACGTTTCCGTCGCCGACGATTTCAGACCCAGCCTCGGCTCCGTCTTCACCGTCCTGAGCTCCGGCGGCAGAAGCGGCCAGTTCGCGCAAGTGAATGGACTGACGCCGAGCAATGGCCTGATCCTGGCGGCAACCTATGGCACCAACGACGTCACCCTGACCGTCGCCCAGGAAGCGTTGCCGGCGACGCCGACGGACACGCCGACGGCGACGCCCTCGATGACGAGCACCCCGACCTACACGCCGCTGCCGACGGATACGGCGACGGCCACTCACACCGCGACGATGACGGCGACGCCGACGCACACGGTCACGCGCACGCCGACACGGACCGCCTCGCCGACCCGCACCGCGACACCAACGCGCACGCCGACACCGACGCGGACGGCGACCCGCACGCCCAGCCCGACGAAGACCCGCACGCCCACGGGGACGCCGAGCGACAGCGCGACGCCGACGCTGACGGCCACGGCGACGGCGACGCACAGCCCGACCGTCACCCCGACGGCCAGTCCCAGCGCCACGCCGGCCCCGTCGGCAACGGTGACGGCGACGGACACGCCGACCGTGACACCGACGAACCCTCCCACGCCGACGGCCAGCGCGACCCCGACCCCGACGGCCACGCCAGTGTGCGTCGGCGACTGCCGGCGAGTCGGGCAGGTGGGCGTGGACGACCTGGTCACCGGCATCGACATCGTCCTCGGCAGCGAATCCCTCGACGCCTGCCCCGCCCTCGACCGCAGCGCCGACGGCAAGGTCACCGTCGACGAGATCGTGCAGGCGGTGAACAACGCCCTCGACGGCTGCTGAGGCGCCCGATCGGTCGCGAGCGATTGGCGGCTGGCGGTTGTGGACGGACGGCAGCATTCACAGGACGGCGCTCTTGACACCGTAAGAACGATCGGTAGGGTAACTAACCGATTAGTTAAACTGCGATGGATCGGGCGGACATGCAGGGGACGGCGCGCCGGCAGGCGCGCGGCGGGGAGACGCGGGCGGCGATTCTGGCGGCGGCCGAGCAGATCTTCGCCAAGGCGGGGCTGGAGGGGGCGCGCACCGACGCCATCGCCGCCGAGGCCGGCGTCAACAAGGCGCTGCTCTACTACTACTTCAAGAGCAAGGGCGGTCTGTACGAGGCGGTGGTCGAGGACCACTTCCGCGAGTTCAACCGCCAGGCGCTGGAGGTGCTGGCGGCGCCGGGGCCGGCGCGCGCGGTGCTGCTGCGCTATGTCAGCCTCTACTTCGACTTCATCAGCGCGCGCCACCGCTACGCCTCGCTCTACCAGCAGCTCATGATGGCGCGCGGCCGGCCGCTGGAGCGCCTGGTGCGCAAGTACTTCGTGCCGCGCAGCCAGGCCTTCCACAAGCTGCTCGTTCGCGGCATCCGCGACGGCGAGCTGCGCCGCACCGACCCGCGCCACGCCGCCCTCTCCATCGTCGCGCTGATCGTCTTCTACTTCTCGGCCGTGCCCGTGCTGCAGCTGCTCGGGCATGCCAACGCCTACAGCGCGGCGAATCTCAAACGACGGAAACAGGAAGTGCGCGACTTCATCCGCTTCGGCCTGTTCCTCCAACCCAACGCCCGAGTGCCATGAAACGTAACGTCGCTGTCGTTGTCGTCGCGCTGCTCGTCGTCGGCGCCCTGGTGTACTACTTCGAAACCCGCCAGGCGCGGGAGCTGACGCTCACCGGCATGGTCACCACCGACGACGTCATCGTCGGCTCGGAGGTGCAGGGCCGCCTGCAGCGGCTGCTGGTGAAGCAGGGCGACGCCGTCAAGCGGGGGCAGCTGCTGGCGCTGATCCAGCCCGAGGAATGGAAGGCGAACATGGCCTTCTACGCCGACACCGAGCAGCAGCTCGCGGCGCAGGTGACGCAGGCCGAGGCCGACCTGCGCTACCAGGAAGCGCAGACGCGGGACCGAATGCAGCAGGAGGAAGCCAATCTCGCGGCCAGCAAGGCGGGTCTGGCGCAGGGGCAGGCGGACGCCGAGAACGCGCGGCTGGTCTTCGAGCGGGAGAAGAAGCTCTATCGCCAGGGCGTCGAGTCGGAGCAGGTCTACGACCAGGCGCGCACCGCCTACGACGCCGCCAAGGCCCACGTCGAGGCGCTGCGCAAGCAGGTGCAGGCGGCCGACGCGGCGCTGGCGCTGGCGCGCTCGAGCAAGAACCAGATCGCCGTGCGCCGTGCCGCCGTCGAGGCCAACGTCCATCAGCTCGCCGCCGCCCGGGCGCAGAAGCAGAAGGCCCAGGTTCATCTCGACTACACCGAGATCCACGCCCCGATCGACGGCATCGTCGACGTTCGCGCCGCCCTTCCCGGCGAGGTGGTCAACGCCGGGCAGGGAATCGTCACGCTGATCGATCCCGACGATCTGTGGGTGCGCGCCGACGTCGAGGAGAGCTACATCGACCGCGTTCACCTGGGCGAGAAGATGACCGTGCGCCTGCCCTCCGGGGCCGAGCGCGAGGGCACCGTCTTCTATCGCGGCGTCGACGCGGACTACGCCACCCAGCGCGACGTCAGCCGCACCAAGCGCGACATCAAGACCTTCGAGATCCGCCTGCGCTGCGACAACAAGGATCGCAGCCTCGCCGTCGGCATGACCGCCTACGTGACCCTGCCGTTGGCGACCGACCAGGAGATGGCGGCGCGCTAGTGTCGTGTCTCGCGAGTCCATGCGACGTAGGACGTGAAGATGCAGCCGAAGCCGAAAGTTTGAGCCCCTCACCCTGACCCACTCCCGGAGGGAGAGGGAACCTGTTTTTCACCCTCTCCCCCTGGGAGAGGGCCGGGGTTTGGGGATAAATTGTCCGCGCAGCACTTCATGAGCATGGTCTCGCTATTTGCGAGACACGACACTAGCCAGTCTCGATCGGAACTCTCAACGGTCGACGCGGAGCTCTTGGAGCGGCTGCGATTCCCCTCACCGATAGGCCCGCGCCGCCGTCGCCTTGAAGCTGGCGTAGACCGCCACGCCCTCGCGCAGCGCCAGCGTCTGCACCGAGTTGGCGGTGATCTCGGCCACCAGCGGCGGGTGGGTGTCGAGCACGACGCGGACCAGCTCGCCGAAAGGCGGCTCGGGCACGAGCTGCACGATCGTGCCGGCGAAGACGTTGCGCGCCGTGCCGGTGGGCGGCGTCAGGTGCAGCGTGATCTCGCTCGGGTCGACGGCGATGAGGACGTCGCCGTCGTCGCCCTCGCCCGCGACGGCCTCGTGCGCGACGCGCACGGTGCCGCCGTCGGTACGGACCTCGGCGAGACCACTGGCATCGAGATGGGCGATCTTGCCGCGAAAGAAGTTCAGGCCCATCAGGGTGGCGACGTAACGCGATCGCGGCCGCCGCAGTAGCTCCTCGCCGGCTCCCGTCTGCACCACCCGGCCGTGCTCGACCACCGCGATGCGGTCACCGAAGACCAGCGCCTCGAACGGGCTGTGGGTGACGAGCACGGTGATGCAGGGCAGGGCGGCGAGGGTTCGGCGCAGCTCGGTGCGCACGGCGTGGCGCGTCTGCGCGTCGAGGGCCGAGAGCGGCTCGTCGAGCAACAGCAACCGGGGCCGGAGCGCCAGGGCGCGGGCGAGGGCGACGCGCTGCTGCTGCCCGCCCGACAAGCGCGACGGACGCCGCGCCGCCAGCTCGGCGATGCCGAGCTGCGCCAGCAGCTCCTCGACGCGCCGGCGTAGCCGGCGGCCGCTCTCCCCTTGTGCCCGCAGGCCGAAGGCGACGTTCTCGAACACCGACAGGTGCGGGAAGAGGGCGTAGTCTTGAAAGACGTAGCCGACCGGGCGCTGATGGGCCGGGACGGCAACGCCGCTGTCGCTGTCGAAATAGGGGACGTCGTCGAGGCGGATCTCGCCCCGGTCGGGATGCAGCAATCCGGCGAGCAGGTTGAGGATCGTGCTCTTGCCGGCGCCGCTCTCGCCCACCAGAACCAGCGTGCTGCCGTGCTCGGCGCGGAGGTCGACGTCGAGCGCGAAGCGCCCGAGCTGCCTGCGGCAACGCGCTGTCAGCATGTCGGCTTCATCCGCGCGCTCGCAGCGGCAGCGTGCGCAGGCTCAGCAGCAGGGTGAAGGCGACGATCACCAGGATGACGGAGAGGGCGACCGCCGTCTGCAGATCGCTCTGCAGGGCGACGTAGACCGCCAGCGGCATGGTCTGCGTGTGGCCCGGCAGATTGCCGGCGAAGGTGATGGTGGCGCCGAACTCGCCCAGCGCGCGCGCCCAGGTCATGGCCGCCCCCGACAGCAGGGCCGGCAGGGACAGGGGCAGCAGCACGCGAAAGAACGTGTACCCGGGCGAGGCCCGCAGCGTCGCCGCCGCGCGCAGGTAGCGCGGCTCGACGGCCTCGAAGCCGGAGCGGGCGGCGTTGACGAAGAAGGGGCCGGCGACGAACATCTGCGCCAGAACCACGGCCATCATGGTGAACGGAATCGTTACCCCGAAGGGGGCCAGCGACGCCCCGACCAGGCCGGTGCGGCCGAAGGCGAGCAGCAGCCCGACTCCGGCTACCGTCGGCGGCAGCACCATCGGCAGGTCGATCAGCACCGAGAGGACGCGTTTGCCGGTGAACTCGCGCATGGCGAGCAGATAGGCGAGCGGCAGCCCGAGCAGCGCCACCGCCGCCGTCGAGGCCACCGAGGTGACCAGGCTCAGCTCCAGCGCCTGCAGCACCAGCGGGGTTGCGAGGCGGCGCAGGAGCTCGGCCGGTGCGATGCGCAGGAACAGGCTCAGCAGCGGCAGGCTGAGCAGCGACAGAAACAGCGCCGCCGCCAGCGTCGCGCCGAGACGCAGGCCGAGGCCGGCCCAGCGTCGGCGGTGATGAGGCTGCGGTGAGATGGCCGGCTCGTTCATTCGGCTCCGTGGAGGGTCACGGGAATCAGGCCGTGCTGGCGCACGACGGCCTGGCCCGCGGCAGAGAGCACCAGCGCGACGAAGTCGCGCGCGGCCTGCGGGTCGGGGGCGTTCTTCAACACCGCGATGGGATAGGTGGCGGTGACGTTGTCCGGCTCGGGAATCTCCAGCGCCCGCACGGCGCCGGCCACCGCGGCGGTGACGTCGGAGCCGTACACGATCCCGGCATCGGCTTCGCCCAGTTGCACCTTGGCGACGACGCCTTTGACGTTCTCCTCGTCCGACACCACGTTGCGCAGCACCCGTTGCCGAAAATCGGCGCCGAACCCCGGCGCGCGCGACAGCTTCTCCAGAAGCTGACGGCTGTAGCGCCCCACCGGCACGGCGGCGGCGCCGAGCACCAGCTTGATCCCGGGTCGCGCGAGATCCTCGAGGTGGTCGACGTCGCCGGGGTTGTCCTGGGGCACGATCACCAGCAGCCGATTGCGCGCGAAGTCCCGCGGCGCGGCGGCGAGCAGGCCGCGATCGCCGAGATGGCTCATCCAGTGCTCGTCGGCGGAGGCGAACACGTCGGCGGGCGCGCCTTGCTCGATCTGCATCGCCAACTGCTGCGAGCCGGCGAACTGCACGGCGACGTGCCACCCCGGATGCTGCCGCTCGGCCAGCTTGGCGAGCTGGCCGAAGGCCTCGGTCAGCGAGGCCGCGGCGAAGACGTTGACGTCCGTGGCTCGGGCGGGGCGGGCGGTTAGGACAATGAGAAGAGTCGCCAGCGCCGCGAGCAGCGGCTGGGAGCCTGTGCCAGCTAGACGTATCGAGCAACCGCCTCGTCGCGGTGCCGTCCCGGCGACCATGGCTCAGAACTCGAGTTGCGCGCGACCGAGCACGGCGTTGTTCGAGTGCTTGTCGGGGTTGGGCGACAGGCCGGTGCCCGGCTGCGCGAAGTTGCCGTAGAGGTAGTTCAGCGAGAAGCGCAGGAACTCGTTGGGATACCAGTTTACGCCGGCCTCGACGGCATCGTAGCGATTGTCGGTCGGCGTGTCGCCCGGCGCGTCGGCACCGTGGCGCAGCTTGAAGTACTGGTAGCGCAGGGCGGCTTCCCAGGCGCCCCAGCCCGGGTCGTGGAGATCCCAGAGCGGATGGGCCGGGTGGATCCGGCCGTTGAACGGCTTGCTCTCGCCGGTGATCATCCAGCTCCCGCCGACGTAGGCGCCGTCGGTGTCGAGCTCGGGCAGGTCGCCGCCGTCGGCGCCGAGACCGTCGCGCGCCTCCTGCGTGTTGATGTACTCGCTGCTGAGAGCATAGGGGCCGTAGATCCAGGCGACGTGGGTGCCGACGCGCAGGCGGTCGCCGTGGCGGGGAACGGCGGGGAAGAAGGTGAAGCCGGTCTCGGTCACCCCGCTGATGCTGTTGCTCTTCGGCACCGTCGAGCCGTCGGCCTGCGTCGTGGTCTCGCGCGCCTCCCGGCCCCAGGTGACGGCGCCGCCGAAGTCGAGGCCGCGGAGGAGATCGGGGCCGCCGTCGGCGAACGGCGCCGCCACCAGGCGGGCGACGACGTCCTTGTCGCCGTTGTCGTCGCTGCGGTTCTGCCCGGTGCCGTTCATCAGCGCGAGCTGGTAGCTGAGCGCGTGGCCGGCGAGACGGCCATACGCCATCACGCCGACGTCGCGCGACGGGTGGACGGTGCTGTTGACGACGGCGGCGCGCTCGACGAAGTCGATGTAGCGCTTGGAGATCAGCTCCTCGTAGCTGAACGGAACCTTGAACTGCCCGAGCTGCAGGTTGAACGCGGGGAGCGGCCGGGCGGCGATGTAGGCGTCGCGCAAGCCGGAGCTCGAAGTGAAGTCGTTCTCGAGTCGCGCCACGAAGTACTTGTAGACGGTGGCTTCGAAGCCGAGGCGAGCGCGATCGATGGTCTGCGTGTCGGTCTGCGTGGTGCCGGGCTCGAAGAAGAGGAAGTTGCTGGCGACGCGGCCGTTGAAGCGCAGGGTGAAGTTGCCGTCTTCGGTGCGCAGGAAGAACCCATCTCTATAGCCGATCTGGGGCGGGGCGGGCGGTTTTGCGGCGGCCGGCGCGGCGAGGACGAGGGCCAGGAAGGAGGCGAGCAGGCAGGCGAGCGCCGCGGTGCGTGAGAGCGGAGGCCACTCAGCCGGAGACGGAGATGAGCTCTCCCGTGTGCGCCGACTGGTACCCCGGTAGCTCGGCCAGCGTCCGCCGGAAAGAATGCGAGCGAACCGCCTCGAGCAGAGCCTGAAGGCGCGGATCGTCCTCCATTTCCTCGCGGTAACACAGGTCATAGTCCTCCTCGCGTGCGATCAAGAAATCCAAGCCGGCTTCGAGGGCGGAGAGGCGCACGCAAATTCCCGCTTGCGCCCATCCGGTGCGGATCGTCTCGACGACGCCGGCGTGGTCCGCGGCAACGTGGTGGTAGCCCGCCGGCAGCGGATGGCGGCCCTCCAGGATCCAGTCGAGGCAGCGACGCGCCCCCGAACCCTCGACGCGGCCGACCCAACGCAGGTGGGCGGCCACCGCTCGTTCGATGGAGTCGATGCCCAGGCCAGGGGCCAGCGCCAGCCCCTCCTGCCAACGCGTCAGGCGCAGCAGCTTGTAGCCGCGGCCGAGGAGTTCTCGCACCGCCTGTCGGTTGCCGCGTGGCGTGCCCGGGTCCTGCAGATGAATGCCGGCGACGTGCACGAGGTTTTGTCGCAGCAGCTCGAGGCTCTGCCGGCTCGGACGGGTCAGCGGAAGCAGGCGAACCGAGGAAACGCGCGCGAGCTCGGCGGCGATCAAGCCCACGGCCGGGTCGCAGCCGGCGAGCACCAGCGTTCGCTGCGGATCGGCCGCGGGGTGCATCGCCAGCCTTTCCCCGTCGCGGATGCCGTCCGCCGGCAGCAACCCAAGGGAGGTTCGCTCGACCGGATAGAGGATCGAGTCCGGCCCCACCCTGGCGCTCCAGAAGCGAGCCGGCTCGGCTGCGGGTGTCCACGCCCAACGCGGTGTGTCGCGCCGCCGGCCGCCCTCGAGGCGGAACAGATCCTCGACGCGGCAGTCGAACGCTTCGGCCAGCGCCAGGGCCGCCGCCGTGGACGGAACCACGCGGGCGGTCTCGATGGCGCTGATGGCCGTGCGCGACAGCCCCGCCCGTCGCGCCAGCTCGTCCTGCGACCAGCCGCGGCCGAGGCGCTGTTGCTGCAGGCGGTGCTGGAAGGTGCGTTCCGACACGATCATGTCATAGTATGACTGGATCATGGCGGTCAATGGCGCGGGGATTCTCCGTGTAGCCGCAGGCTTCAGCCTGCGCTTGCCGCGCGAAGAAATCGCCGCGCCCCCCGGAGAGGGTGAAGGTCAACGGAACAGGGGCGGCCCGCGGTCCTTGCCCCCTGCAGGAGGCTACTTCCCCTGCCAGACCGGCCGCCGCTTGGCGACGAAGGCGCGTTGCGCCTCGCGGGCGTC
>CAZYMF010000011.1:0-35589 GCA_964648215.1 uncultured Binatia bacterium (SeqCode)
CGGCATGGCCTTCCCCGAGGATCCGCAGGAGCAGCTCTGGGGCGCCATCGGCGCCGTGTTCGGCTCGTGGAACAACGACCGCGCCATCGCCTACCGCAAGCTCAACGGCATCCCCGAGTCGTGGGGCACGGCCGTCAGCGTGCAAACGATGGTTTTCGGCAACATGGGCAACGACTCGGGCACCGGCGTCGCCTTCACCCGTGACCCGGCCACCGGCGAGAACGTCTTCTACGGCGAGTTCCTGATGAACGCCCAGGGCGAGGACGTCGTCGCCGGCACCCGCACCCCGCTGCCGATCAGCGACCTCGAACGCGAGAACGCGCAGATCTACGGGCAGCTGATCAAGATCCGCAAGACGCTCGAGCGGCACTACCGCGAGATGATGGACATCGAGTTCACCATCGAGCAGGGCAAGCTCTACATGCTGCAGTGCCGCGTCGGCAAACGGACCGGCAGTGCGGCCATCCGCATCGCCCTCGACATGGTCAAGGAACGCCTGGTCAGCTCGCGCGAGGCGCTGCTGCGCGTAGAGCCGGATCAGCTCAGCCAGCTCTTGCGCCCGACCTTCGTCGGCGCCGACAAGGAGCGTGCCGTCGCGCAGAACCACCTGCTGGCCCGCGGTCTCAACGCCGGGCCGGGCGCCGCCGCCGGACGGGTCTACTTCAACGCCGAGGACGCCGAGGCCGCCGCCGCCCGCGGCGAGAAGGTCATCCTCGTCCGCGTCGAGACCTCGCCCGAGGACATTCGCGGCATGGCCGCCGCCGAGGGCATCCTCACCGCCCGCGGCGGCATGACCAGTCACGCCGCCCTGGTCGCGCGCCAGATGGGCAAGGTCTGCGTCGCCGGCTGCGAGTCGCTGCTGATCAACTACCGTACGCGCGAGATGCGCGTCGCCGACCGCGACATCGTGGTCAAGGAGGGCGACGATCTGTCCATCGACGGCACCACCGGCGAGGTGATCCGGGGCTACATCGAGACCGAACCGAGCGAGGTGGTCCGTGTCCTCGTCGACCGTTCCCTCGATCCCGCGCAGGCTCCGGTCTACCAGCAGTACGCGCGGATCATGACCTGGGCCGACCGCGAGAGACGCCTGAAGATCCGCACCAACGCCGACCTGCCCGATCAGGCGACCAACGCCATCGCCTTCGGCGCCGAAGGCATCGGCCTCTGCCGCACCGAGCACATGTTCTTCGGCGAGGGCAAGATTGGGCCGATGCGCGAGATGATCCTCGCCGAGAACACTGACGAGAGACGCGCCGCGCTGGCCAAGCTGCTGCCGTTGCAGCGCGAGGACTTCGAGGGCCTGTTCCGGGCGATGGCCGGCCGACCGGTGACCATCCGCACCGTCGACCCGCCGCTGCACGAGTTCCTGCCGCACGACGAGGCCGGGCAGGCCGAGCTGGCCGCGCAGATGAGCATCCCGGCCGAGCGCGTGCGCGAGCGCGTCGAGGCGTTGCGCGAGTTCAATCCGATGCTCGGCTTCCGCGGCTGCCGGCTCGGCATCATCTACCCCGAGATCACCGAGATGCAGGCGCGCGCCATCTTCGAGGCCGCCGCCAACGTCGAGCGCTCCGGGATCAAGGTGGAGCCGGAAGTGATGATTCCACTGGTCGGCCACGTCAAGGAGTTCAAGCTGCAGGCCGATATCGTCCGGCTGGTGGCCAAGGAGGTGATGGCCGAGACGGGGGTCCGGTTCAAGTACTTGGTTGGCACCATGATCGAGGTGCCCCGCGGCGCGCTCACCGCCGACGCGATCGCGGAGGTGGCCGAGTTCTTTTCCTTCGGCACCAACGACCTGACGCAAACCACGCTGGGCGTCTCGCGCGACGATGCCGGGCGCTTCCTCATTCCGTACGTGGGCAAGTACGAGATCTACCCGAAGGACCCCTTCGAGTCGCTCGACCAGGACGGGGTAGGAAAGCTGATGCAGATCGCCGTCGAGAAGGGCCGCGCCGCACGCCCGGGCATCAAGCTCGGCATCTGCGGCGAGCACGGTGGCGATCCCGCCTCGGTGAAGTTCTGCGACCGCATCGGGCTCGACTACGTCTCGTGCTCCCCGTTCCGCGTCCCCATCGCCCGCCTCGCCGCCGCCCACGCGGCGCTCAACAGCGGCGGCGAGAGCGAGGCGTAGCGGCGGAAGCTTCCCCAACACCGGGCCGCACCCTCCGGCTCGGCCGCCACCAGCGGCCTGTCCGCGCCGGCAGGCCGTCGCGCTCCCCGCTTGCCGCGGCCGGGGCGGACATCTACGCTAGAGGGGACGATTCGTCCTGGGGGTACTGCTGAATGATCCATGGATATGCCGGCCGGATTCTCGAAGTCGACCTCGCGAGCCGAACCTTTGCCTTCAAGCCGCTCGACGAGGACATCGCCCGCCTGTACATCGGCGGCAAGGGCTACGGCACACGCCTGCTCTACGACAGGACCGAGGCGGGGATCGACCCGCTCGGTCCGGACAACCCGCTCATCTTCGCCACCGGACCGCTCAACGGATCGGTGGCGCCGCAGTCGAACCGCTTCGCCGTAGTGTGCAAGAGCCCGCTGACCGGCGGGATCGGCAACGCCGCCTGCGGCGGCTCGTTCGCCTACGGCATGAAGCGTGGCGGCATCGATATCCTGATCCTCGAGCATCAGTCCGAGCGACCGGTCCGCCTCGAGATCGACGGCGACCGCAGCGAGGTGAAGTTCCTCGACGCGGCGGATCTCTGGGGCAAGGGCACCTACGAGACGCAGGAGCGGCTCGACAAGAAGAAGTACCACGCCGTCATCGGACCGGCCGGCGAGAACAAGGTCCTCTACGCCGGCATCGTCTCCAACGAGCGCATCGCCGGGCGCACCGGCGTCGGCGCCGTGATGGGCTCCAAGCGCCTCAAGGCGATCTCGGTCAACGGCTCGCGCAAGCTCGACATGGACGACGCGGAGAAGTTCAAGGAGTACACCAAGGGGCTGCGGGTGCTCTTCCGCGACCATCCGGTGCTGGGCGAGACACTCAAGCGCTACGGCACCGCCGCCAACGTCAACACCACCAACGCCCGCAACATCATCCCGACGCACAACTTCAAGTACGGCCATCACGACGACGCCATGAACGTCTCCGGCGAGTACATGGAGGACAACGAGCTGGTCGGGATCAAGTCGAGCTGCATCCACTGCCCGGTGACCTGCGGTCGCGACGTCAAGCTCGACGGCGTCGGCCGCATCAAGGGCCCGGAGTACGAGACCGTCGCCCTGCTCGGCACCAACCTCGACATTCCCGACCTGAAGAAGGTCTCCGAGTGGAACTATCTCGCCGACGATCTCGGCATGGACACCATCAGCCTCGGCGCCACGCTCGGCTTCGCCATGGAGCTGCAGGAACGCGGCATGCTCGCCGCCGGCCTCAACTTCGGCGACGCCACCGGCGTCAGCGACATGATCAAGGACATCGGCCACCGCCGCGGGCTGGGCAACGATCTCGCCGACGGCGTCAGGCGCATGAGCCAGAAGTACGGCGGTCACGAGTTCGCCATGCACGTGAAGGGGCTGGAGCTCTCGGCCTACGATCCGCGCGGGTCGTTCGCCCAGGGGGTCGAGTACGCCACCACCAACCGCGGCGGCTGCCACGTGCAGGGCGCCAGCATGTACCTGGAGTCGGTCGGCCCCCTCACCATCAACCCCCAGAACCTCAAGCTCAAGGCCGACATCCCGATGCTGCAGCAGAACCTGGCCTGCACCATCAACTCGATGGTGCTGTGCATGTTCACCACCTACGGCATCATCCCCAAGGCCGTGCACAACATGAACCCCAACTCCCTCACCTACAAGCTGGCGGCGACGCTGTTCGAGAACAGCGGCCCGCTGTTGCGCACCGTCATGGGCCTCAAGGGCAGGCCCATGCTGTGGTTCGAGAAGTGGCTGACCTACGTCACCGGGCAGACCTTCTCCTCCGGGCACCTGCAAGAGATCGGCGGGCGCATCTTCAACCTCGAGCGCATGTACAACCTGCGCGAGGGGCTGACGAGCAGGGACGACACGCTGCCGCCGCGCATGCTCTACGAGTCGACGTTCAAACACATGACGTCGGGGCATCCGCTGCCGCAGCTGTTGCCGCGCTACTACAAGCTGCGGGGCTGGGACGAAAACGGCGTGCCGAAGAAGAGCACCCTCGACCGCCTGCAGGTGCGCGTCTGAGCTCACGCAGCGGATCCAAGGAGTCGGAGATGAGCGTCAAGATCGAGCTGACGTACGACATGAGCAAGGCGCTGGGCGAACGGCGCTTCGAGGTGGAGGGGGCGCGGACGGTGCAGGACGTCGTCCGGCTGACGCGCGAGAAGTTCGGCGCCGAGCGTAGCGAGGCCTTCGAGAAGCTCACCCGGGTCGCGGCGGTATCCGTCAACGGTGTGCTGATCAATTACAAGAAGGGCATGAGCACATCGCTCGGCGACGGCGACACGGTCACGTTTCTCAAGGCCGCCGCCGGCGGCTGAGCATCCGTATCACCGCGTCCGGCTCCGAGGAGCCGAGCGGGTCTCACGAGGCGTGGGCCGCCAGCACCAGGTTGCCCATGAGCTGCTGCGCCTGCTCCGGCGTGCAGCGACCACAGCCGCACGAGGAAGACACCAGCAATCGCTCCAGCGGCACCACTTCCGTCAGCGCCCGGATCTTCCCTTGGAGATCCTCCATCGACGGCACCGCGCCCTTGACGTCGGCAATCCCGGCGATGATCTCGATTGACGACGGGACCTCGGCCAGCAAACGGCGCTCCTCCCATTGCCCCGCGTAGGAGCACTCGAGGTGGACGCGGTCGATCCGCCCGGCCAGCTCCTGCAGCACCGGTAGGAGGGCGTGCAGGTTCTGTTCCTGGGTGAAGGGGCGCCGGCCCATGTCCCCCAGGCAGAAGTGAATGGTGCGGCGAACGCCCGAGACGTTGCGAAACGGGGACAGGAGCCAGGGCAGGATATCGCCCGGCGCCTGGGCCCCCATGATCAGGGCCACCGCCTCCGCCGGCGCGTCCAGCTGCACCTCCGCCGCGCCGGCGGCGACCATGTCTCTCACCTCGAGCTCGACGATGCGGGCGATGTTCGTCATCTGCTCGCCGCGGCGCGGATCGGAGAAGAAGGGTATGCACATCGTCAGCGGCGAGGGCACGGAGGCTTTGTCGAGTGTGGGCTCGATCGCCCTTTCGCGCCTGTAGGCGATGGCGTGCCCGGTACCGCGCGGCGCGCTGAGATCGTCCTCGATGACGTACGCGCCGACCCCTTCGTAGCCTGCCCGATGGTCGCGCCGCTTGAGGCAACGAAGACCGGCCAGCCGCGGCGGCACGTGATGCACGAAGTCGGGGGCGAAGACCTCGCCGCCCATGATCTGGTCCAGGCCGCATGCCCGCTGCTCGTCCATGGCGATGCGCGCCGCCGCTTGCAGCACGTCGTGGGCCTGCTCGTCGCCCACGTCGCCGCGATAGTAGGCGGTGAGCTGTGGCTTCAGGGCCCGTGGAATCGGCCAGCTCCCGACCACCGTCGTCCGAATCATTTGCTGCTCTCACGCCGCGCGAGGCACGGGCGGCGCTCAGCCCTGCCCGTCGCTCACCGGGCTCGGCCCCTCGGCCGCGCCGCCGCCGTGATGGCGACGCCGGCGGCGACGACGGCGACGACGCTTCGGCGGTGTGCCGTCGGCGCCGTTTTGCGGAACAGCCGGAGCGGCGTCCGGCCTTGGCGTCTTTGGCGTCAGCGACACTGCCTCTTTCGATTTCTTTCGCCGCCGGCGACGTCCCTTCGGACGCGCAATCGGCTGATAGAAGGTCGCCGGCCGCTCGGGTGCGCCACGACAGATGTCGCACAGCCCGCACGGCGCGCCCTCTTCCTCGCCGAAATAACGGCGCAAGAAGACGGCTCGGCACTCGGTCGTCTCGGCATACTCGGCGACGTGGTCGAGCCGCCGGCCGTCCTGCGTCCGCAGAGTGACGAACTGCCCGGCCAGGCTGCGCGCCCGTTCCTCGAACTCCTCGGCGGGCACGGTGACCCGAATGGTGTCTCCTTCGGTGGTCACCAACCCGGCCTCTTCGAGCACGGCGACCAGAGCGCCCGTCTGGCGAGGTCCGAGCTGCGCCGAGATGGTCAGCGCCTCCGTCGTCGGGGTGCGCCCTTCGTTGGCCCAAGCCGCCAGCGCCGAAGCGATGCGGTAGAGCTGGTCCGGGCGGATGCGGCTGGTCTGCTGCAACGCCTCGTGGGTCTCACGGTCCTCGGGGTCGTAGAGCAGGATGCAGTTCGCGCGCCGCCCGTCGCGGCCCGCACGGCCCGCCTCCTGCACGTACTGCTCGAGCGAGGCGGGAGCCTGGTAGTGGACGATGTAGCGAATATCGGGCTTGTCGATGCCGAGGCCGAAGGCGCTGGTGGCGACCATCACGGTACGCCGGCCGCGGCGCATGTACATCTCCTGCTCGCTGTTGCGGTCCTTGGCGGCCATGCGCCCGTGGTAGCGATGCACCGGCATGCGCAGCAGTCGCAGCGCCATGTAGAGTTGGTCGACCGCCTTGGTGGTGGTGCAGTACACGATGCCAGGCCGGCGCAGCCGGGCCGCGAAGCGGCCGAAGGCGCGCAGGCGGGCGTCGCCGGAGATCATCATCACCTCGAAGGCGAGGTTGGCGCGGTGCGGCGAGCTGGCGACCACCTCGGGGTCGCGCATGCCCAGATACTTCGTGATGTCCTCGCGGACGCTCTGCGTCGCCGTCGCCGTCAACGCCAGGACCGGCGGGGCCCCGAGCGCGCGCAGCCGTTCGCCCAGGCGCAGATACGCCGGCCGGAAGTCGTGGCCCCACTCGGAGATGCAGTGCGCCTCGTCGACCGCGGCCAGGGAGATCCCGGATTCCTTCAACGCCGCCTCGAGCTCGGCGCCGGCGAGGGTCTCCGGCGTCGTCATCACCAGCATCGAGCCGCCGGCGGCAATGCGCTGCAGGGCTTCGCGCCGAGCGACGCCACGCACGGTGCCGTCGAGACGCTCGACCGGAATGCCCCGCGTCAGCAGCTTCTCGTGCTGGTCACGCAGCAACGCCAGCAACGGCGAGACGAGAATCACGGGCCGGGCCAGGACCATGGACGGCACCTGGTAGCACGCCGACTTTCCGAAACCGGTCGGCTGCACGACGAGAGCGTCGCGCCCGGCCAGGGAAGCCATGACGGCCCGTTCTTGCTCGGGATAGAGTTGCTCGATGCCCAGGCGCAGGGCGGCTGCCTTGCACTGCTCGGCAAGATCCTCCGCCGGCACGCTCTGCGCCCGTGACGCGCGTGGTTTCGTCTTCGCTTTCGTACTTGCTCTCATACCTTCGCCCGATCGAGCCACAATGAAGACTTCGATCTCGAGTCCGAGGCCGGGGCGCCGGCGCCCTTCTCAGCCCGTGGTTACAGCATCACATGTCTCGGCTCCGCTGTCCATCAACGAAGCCCCGCTACCATCACTTCCGGGGACGCACCGCGTTCTCGCGCCGGTGCGGATACTCGCCCGCCAAGGAAACCGCCGGACGCTGCCTGGATGATGGCGAGCCGTGCGCTACCGCGACGGGGGCTTCGCGCAGGAAGCCGGGCGCCGTGCAACACAGCTCTCGTATCCAGAGGTGACAGATTCACCCACCCAGAGTCAACCTCCCGCCACCTCGAAATCGGTGCTGGGGGTCAAATCGTTCGGCGCTTTGGCTATGGGATCGGCTCCGGCCGGCGTCCGGGTGACCGAATCAACCGAGCGGCGGGAGCGAAGAGAAGCCGGGGTACACCCGGACAGGCGCGAACCTACACGCCCGCCGGATGGTTCACCGCTCCGTTGGTGTCAAACCAGGCCATGAATCTTCGCGAACGGGTCCCAGCTCGCGTCCCGGTGCCAGTCGTACTCGGCGGCGACGGCGAGGGTCTCGCTGACCTGCTCGCCGGCGAGCCGTGCCACCACCGCCAGCGCCATGTCGATCCCGGCGGACACGCCCGACGAGGTCACGAACTTCCCGTCCTCGACCCAGCGGGCCTCTTTCACCCAGTGCACGTTCGGCCCCTGCTCGGTCACCCACTGGAACACCATCTTGTTGGTCGTCGCCCGGCGTCCGTCGAGGAGGCCGGCCCGGGCAAACAAAGCCGTGCCGGTGCAGACGGTCATCGCGATCTCGGCCTCGTTCACACGCCGCGCCAGCCAAGCGAGCAAGCCCGCGTCGTCGATCGCGGCGCGCGTGCCGATGCCGCCGGGAACCAGGACCAGGTCGAGGTGCGGGCAATCATCGAAGCCGTACTCCGCCACGGCGGCAGGACCCTGCGCACTCGCCACCGGGCCCCGGCTCTGCGCCACCAGGGTAAGCTCGACCGTGCCGGTCAGGTGACCGAACATCTCCAGCGGACCGAAGACGTCGAGCAGCTCGAACCCGGGGAACAGAACCGCACCCAACCGTCTCACCTTGTCTCCGCTCATCCTCACTCCTTTCACTTCGAATCTCGTTCAGCGTCCCGGGAAGCGTCGGCGATAGTCGTGGGGCACGACGCGGAGATGTCGCTGGAACGTGCGCCGCATGCGTTCGGCACTGCCGAAGCCACAATCGCTGGCGACGGCCTTCAGCGGAACCTGGCTCTCCTCCAACCGCCGCCGCGCCTCGTCGATGCGCGCCCGTTGCACGAACTTCGCCGGGGTCACGCCGGTCTCACGGACGAAGACGCGCGCGAAGTGGCGGGGGCTCATCGCCGCCCGCGCGGCGAGCGTCTCCACGGTCAGGTCTTGATCGAGGTGGGCGAGGATCCACTCGGGAAGGCTGTCGAGCGCGCCCGTCGATACGCTCTGCGCCGCCAGGTGCGCGCTGAACTGCGACTGGCCGCCGGGGCGCTTGAGAAACAGGACCAGGCGGCGCGCGACACTGAGAGCAACGTCGTGACCGAGGTCTTCCTCGACCAGGGCGAGGGCGAGATCCATCCCCGCGGTCACCCCGGCGGAGGTGTAGACGCGCCCGTCACGGACGAACAGAGCGTCGGGCTCGACCGTAACCCGCGGATAGCGCCGGGCCAGACGCTCGCTCGCCGCCCAGTGCGTGGTCGCGCGGCGGCCGTCGAGCAGGCCGGCCTCGGCGAGAAGAAACGCCCCGGTGCAGACGGAGGCGAGCCGACGCACCCTGGGCGCCATCACCCGCAACCAACGCCGCAGCCTCGCATCGTCGAGCGCGGCGCGCACGTCGCCGCCCGCCACGAGCAGGGTGTCGACGCCGCCCTTCACCGACGCATACGCCCGATCGGCCACCAGGCACAGGCCGGAGCTCATTCGCACCGGTCCTGGACGATCGGCCAGGATCTCCACCACGTACGGAGGGCGACGGCCCGGGCTCCGGCGGAGCACCTCCTGGCTCGCCATGGCGAACACCTCGAATGGGCCGGTGACGTCGAGGTTCTGCCCACCCGGGAAGGTCACCACCGATACCCGCCGCGTCGCCCGAGCGCCCCGCGAGACCTCGCGGGGCGAATCACCGTGCTTCATGTCGCCTATCGTAGGCCCGTCGCCGCGTGTCTGCAATGACAAACTAGCAGCAATTCCTGCCACAGACGGCGAACGAACCCGGGCTCGCGCCCGCCGGCCGTTTCGCTCACAGACCGGTGGGCATCTTGAACGGCCAGTTGGAGGCGATGGTGCCGCCGTCGACCGACAGAACCTTCCCGGTCACCCACGACGCGGCGGGCGAGGCCAGGTAGAGAACGGCGCAGGCGATGTCCTCGGGAGTGCCGAGACGCCCCATCGGCGTCATCGCCACCATCTGCTCGCGCAGTCCTTCGGCGGCGTTCAGGAAGGGGGACAGCGCATCGGTCTCCGTTGCGCCGACGGCGAGGGCGTTCACGCGCACGTGCGGGGCGAACTCGTGCGCCAGCAATCGCGTCATGTGCGAGAGCGCCGCCTTGGCCGTGCCGTAGGCGACGAAACCCACCTCCACCATGTAGGACAAGGCGCTGGAGATGTTGACCACCGATCCGACGCCCACCTTCACCATGTGCGGCACCGCCAGGCGGGTGAGCAGAAAGGCCGAGGTGACGTTGAAGTGAAAAGCCGCCTCGAAGTCGCGCGTGCTGAGATCGAGCGCCGCCGTCGGCGGCGTGCCGCCGGCGTTGTTCACCACCACGTCGATGCGCCCGAAGGACTCGATGGTCTGGGCGACCACCTGCTCGATCTGCTGGGCGTCGTTGACGTCGCACGGCACCACCAGCGCCTTGCGGCCGCGCTCGCGGATCGCGCCCGCGACCTGCTCGAGTGTCTCCGGCGTGCGGGCGGCGCACACCACGTCCGCCCCCGCCTCGGCAAAAGCGAGCGCGCTCGCCCGCCCGATGCCGGCGCTCGCGCCGGTGACGATGGCCACCTTGTCCGTCAAACGAAACCGATCGAGAATCATGGCTTTCTCCCCGTCCTGGTTGTCCAGCTCTGGCGCAATGGTTGGAGCGCAGACTTAGCCCGCCCGGCCCCTGGGCTTCAAGGCGCTCATGAAAACCTCCTGCGCCAACTTACCGGCCGCCTCACTCGACGCGACTCGGCGTTGAGTAGCGCTTGTGGGCTTGCACGTCGAGCCGATCGCCGATGATCTCGAAGCTTCCCCGCAAGCGAATGTCGTCGGACGAGCTGCCGAGCATCACCTCGACGGTGCCCGGCTCGACGACGAAGGCCGTCTCGCGGTCGTAGAACCCGAGCTGCGCCACCGCGAGCTCGAAGGCGACGACCTTCGTTTCCCCGGGGGCGAGGGTGATTCGCCGGAAGCCCTTCAGCTCCCGCACCGGACGCGTCACGCTCGCCACCTCGTCGTGCGCGTAGAGCTGCACCACCTCTTCTCCCGCGCGGCTGCCGGCGTTGGTGATCTCGGCACGGATGCGCACCGTGCCGGTGGCGGCGGCCTGCTTCGGCGTGATCTCCAGCGCGCCGTACTCGAAGTGGGTGAAGCTCAAGCCGTGGCCGAACGGAAACAACGGCCGCGTGCTCATGCCGACGTAGTCTCCCTTCCAGTGCGAGCGTCCGCCGGACGGCTTGTGGTTGTAGTACACGGGTACCTGGCCAACGCTGCGTGGCAGCGAGATCGGCAGCTTCCCGCCCGGGCTGGCCTCGCCGAAGAGAACGTCGGCGACGTAGGCGCCCCCATCCTCGCCCGGCACCCAGGCTTCCACGACAGCCGCCACGTGCTCCGCGATCCAGGGGAGCGCGAGCGGGCGGCCGTTGAGCAGCACCACGACCGTGGGCGTGCCGGTGGCTACGACGGCCTCCACCAGCGCCTGCTGCACCCCGGGCAGGCCGAGGTCGGCACGGTCGATGGATTCGCCACTGGTGCAACCGTCGACCAGACCCGACCTCTCGCCGACGACGACGATTGCCACCTGAGCCTGCCGCGCCGCCACGACGGCCGCGGCAAACCCTGCCGTCGAGTCCCCGAGGATCTCGCAGCCGGCCGCCTGGTGGATCACCGTCCGCGGCGACACCTGGGCGCGGATGCCGGCGAGGACGCTGACCATCGGCACGAAGTGCTGCGCCAGGTCGACCACGGTGTCCGGTCGCGGTGAGAGATCGCCCTCGCGAATCTCGCCGAACATCATCTCGAGGTGCGCCGGGTAGTGGTAGTCGCCTTGCAGCAGGCGGATGCTGTCGGCGCTCGGACCGATGACGGCAATCGACGACAGCTCCTTGTCCAGGGGCAGCAGGTCGCCGTCGTTCTTCAGCAGGACGAGCGACTTCTGCGCGATGCGCCGGGCCAGGGCGCGTTGCTCCGCGGTGTCGAACACGACGGTTGCGGCGTCGGCGTCGACGTAGGGTTGCTCGAAGAGGCCGAGCTGGAACTTCATGCGCAGCAGTCGGCTCACGGCGGCATCGACGAGGGCGACGTCGACCGACCCGGCCTCGATCGCCTGCCGCAGCGGTTCGCCGTAGCACAGGAGAGCCGGCAACTCGACGTCGATGCCACCTTCCAGCGCCATTCGCGCGGCCTCGCCCTCGTCCGCGGCGACACGGTGGTACTGCAGCAGCGTGATCACGGTGAAGTAGTCACTCACGACGACGCCCTCGAAGCCGAGCTGGCCGCGCAGCAGCTCCGTCAACAACTCCTGCGACGAGCCCAGCGGGACGCCGTCGATCTCGTTGTACGCGTTCATGATCGAGGCGATGCCGGCTTCCTTGATCACGGCTTCGAACGGCGCGGCATAGATCTCGAGCAGCTCGCGGCGCCCGATGTGCGCGGGCGCCCAGTTCATGCCGCCCTCCGACGCGCCGTAGCCGAGGAAGTGTTTGCCGGTGGCGACGATGCCGCGCGTCAGGTCGTCGCCCTGCAGGCCGCGAACGTAGGCGATCCCCATCTGCGCGATCAGGTAGGGATCCTCGCCGAAGGTCTCCTCGGTGCGGCCCCAGCGCGGGTCGCGCGCCACGTCGAGCACCGGCGCCAGCGAATGATGCGCGCCGACGGCGCGCATCTGTGCGCGGATCACGCCTGTCATCTCCTCGATCAGCTCCGGCTCCCAGGTGCTGGCCAGGCCGATCGCCTGCGGGAAGCAGGTGGCGCCGCGCGCGGTATAGCCGGCGCAGCTCTCCTCGTGAATCACGGCCGGGATCCCGAGGCGCGTGCTTTCGACCAGGAAACGCTGGATGTCGTTGGCGAACCGGGCGCTCTGCGCCGGTCCGAGCACGGTGGCGCCGCCGATGCGGGTGACGTGACCGGTGCCGTGGGCGAGCTTCTCCCGGGCTCGGCCTTCCGCGAAGACGCCGTTCTCGAGCAGGCTGGTCGACCAAACGCAGCCGATCTGAGCGAGCTTCTCCGCGAGCGTCATCCGCGCCAGCAGGTCACGCACGCGGGCGTCGAGCCCTCGGCTCGCGTCGCGGTATAATGGTCCGTTCCCAGCCATGTCCCCTCCGCCCGTCGCGGGCAACGAGACTCCTACACCAGTCGCGGCGCGGTTGGCGAGCGCGCGGCGCGCCTCACTCGAATCTCCCCAGGTGCTCGACCAGGCGGCGGGCGACCCGTTCGAGATCGAAGGGCCAGGCGTAGCGAATCTCTCCTTCGAAACGGCGCCGTGCCCAACGAGGATGACCGCACGTCTGCCGGTCGCGCTCTCCGCCATGGGAGAGCATTTCAAGCGTACGCCGGTGCCCACGCCAGCCCTGGAGCGCTCAGAAATCGCCGCTTCGACGGACGAGCGGGGCCCGATCGACGACCGGCTCAGTTGCGCTGGAAAATCAGGAAATACTGGTACGGCAGAATCTTGGGCTCGCCCACCAGGTGATAGCCGGCGCTCTCCATCTCGCTCACCACCTGTCCGCGGGGCAGCTTGTGGGGCGGCGGCGGGCCCACCGGGAGCTGCTTCTTCTTGAAATCGACGATGGCCACCCGGCCGGCCGGCTTCAGCGCGCGCCGCAGGCGTCGAAAGTAGTTCACCCGGTCGTCGATGTGATGGAAGGTGTCGACGACCAGAACCAGGTCGGTGCTGCCCGCCGGAATGCGGGGGTTGTCGAAGGACGCCAGGATGGGCACGACGTTCGTCGTCTTTTCCTTCTCCGAGCGCCGGCGCAGATGCACCACCAGGTTGGGCTCCGGATCGACGGCCAGCACGGTGCCGTTCTCGCCGACCGCCTGCGACAGATAGCGGCTGAAGTAGCCGGTGCCGGCCCCGAGGTCGGCCACGCACATGCCCGGGGCGAGCCCCAGCGCCCGCACCACCGCCGCGGGCTTCTGCCAAGCGTCACGCGTCGGGTCGTCGAACACCGCCGTCCAGTGCTGCACATCCTCGAAGGAGTGATGAACGGTGGCTTCGTGCTGCGCCTGATGGCCGGCGTGCTCGGGAGCTGCCGTCGCCGGCACGGGGCCCTGTCCCCGCGCCGCCGGCACCAGGGCAAGGAAGAGCCAGAGCACACCGGTGACCGGCCAACGAGAAGGGAGAAACCGTGCTGAAACCTCGCGATCCTTCATCCAACCTCCAGCTCTCTTCCCTTCCTGCCCGAGTTGGGCGGCGCCGTCGAGAGGCGACGGAGGGTGGGCCGCGCGCCGAGCCGGGTCAAGCGCCGCCGCGTCCCAGCACGTTGTGAATCGTCGGCATCGCCTCTTCCGCGGCGGCTTCGCCGAGCTCGACCAGCTCGGTCATGCGGCGGAAGTCCGTGGTCGAGAAATCGCTGAGATCCGGCTGCGCGCAGGCGTCGACCAGCGCCAGATTGGCCAGGGTGCGCTCGCGAGCGCCGACTTCCACCGCGCCCATGGCGATGCGCACGATCGACGGGTTCATCAACCGCCGCAGGCGCTCCAGCCAGCTACCCGGGCTGGACAGGAGGCTGCGATGAAACGAGCCTCGTGCGGCGGCGCCGCCGGAGGCGTTCACCGCCAGCACGATGTCGGCGCCTTCGCGCCGCAGCACGTCGGCCGGCAGCGAGTTCACGGTCCAGCCGTCGACCAGCACCTGCTCTCCCAGCACCACGGGCGGAAAGATCCCGGGCATGGCGCTGGTGGCATTCAGCGCCTGCCACAACGAGCCGCGTCCGAAAACCACCTCGCGCCCCGACACCAGGTCGCCGGCCACGCACCAGAACGGCACCGGCAGGTCCTCGATTCTCAGCTCACCGACCTCGCGGCGAATGAACTCCTCCTTCTTCGTCCCGCGCAGGACCGAGTGCTCCGGCAGCCACACGTCGATCAGCCGGCGCCGCAGGTTGCCGGTGAGATCCTCGAAGAGGGCGAGCAGCTCGCCCGTGCCGCGACCCATGGCCAGGGCCGCCCCGATGACGCCGCCCATGCTGGTGCCAGCGATCAAGTCGAACTCCAGGCCGGCCCGCTCGAAGCAGCGCAGCGCCCCGAGATGGGCCAGACCTTTGGCCCCGCCCGCGCTCAGCACCAGGCCCACACGGCGTCCGACCGTCTGGCGGGCGAAGCGGCGCAGGCCCTTCGCCGCCGCCGAGCTGGGCTCCGAACGCAGGATCTCGTTCCGTTCGAAGGCCTCGGGCTCGAAGCTCACCGTGTCGGCGCCGCGCCGCTGTTCGCCGCGCCGCCCCAGTCGCATCACCTTGGTGGCAGGACGCGTGAGCGCGGCCGGTTGTGGCATCGCCCCGCCTGCAGCGGCGAGCAGCCACACGCATTCGGCTTCCCGGGTCAGCGCGGCCGCGCGCCCATCCCCCGCGGCGACGACCATGATCACGAACGGATGCGCGGAGCGCAGCAGAGCGACGTCCGCGCCGGGATCCTCGATCACCTGCAAACCTTCCCACGCACCGCCCGTCGCGGCGACTCCCAGCTCGCCGCCGGCCCAATCCACCAGCGTCACCGAGGTACGGCCTTCTTCGTGCAGCGCCGCGGCGACGTTCAGCAACAGTCGCGCCTGCGCCTGCGCCGGTCCCGCCACCAGAGCGACGACCAGACGCGGGCGCGGCCGGCGTGGCCCCGACAGCAGATGGGCGCGCAGGCGTCGACTGAGCACCTCGCTGATGGCCACGGCGGCCGTGGGGGATCGCCGCAGTAAGGCGTGGAACGAGGCCCGCTCGATGACCACCAGCCGGGTCTCGGCCAGCGCCACCACGGTGGCCGAACGCGGCTCGCCCGTGATCAGCGCCATCTCGCCGAACCACTCCCCCGGCCCGAGCTGTGCCACCCACTCCTCGCCGTGCGGCGTCGGGGCGAAGACATTCACGGCGCCGGCGTCGATCAGATAGAACGCATCGCCGGCCTCGCCGGCCCGGCACAGCACCTCCCCCGGCGGGGCGATGCGCTGGCGCGCGCTGGCGGCCACCTCGCCCACCGCCTCGGCCGGCACCCCGGCGAACAGCGGCAGCGCCCGCAGCCTCGTGGTCAGCTCATCGGAGCCCGTAATGTCCATCTACCATCGGCCGGCTTCCACTCCTGTCGCGGGCGCGCTCTTCGTCGAGTGCCAATCCGTGGCAGAGCGCCTGCCGCGGGTCAAGAGACGGGGGCAATGCCTTCGCCGCGGATCGCTACTGCTGCTCTTCCAGCTCGGTCTTGGTCTGCATGAAACGGGTGATTCCGGTGCGTGTGATCAGGCCCACGATGCGGCCGTTGTCGGTGACCAGCAGGCGGCCGATGTCGGCCTCCATCATCTGCCGCAAGGCGTCCGCGACCGATGCCGTCGCCCGGATACGCACCATGTCGTCGGCGGGGCGCATGATCTCGCGCACGGTGCGTTGCCCGCGCTCTTCGGGCAGACACTCCTTGATCAACGCCAGCGAGACGAGCCCTTCGATCTCGCCGCCGCGGGCGACGGGGAAGCCGCCGTAGCCGAAGCGCAGGAAGTACTCGTCGATCGCCCGCGCCACCGGCTCGTCCGCCGGCACGGTGACGGGATCCCGCACCATGAGGTCGCCTACCGTCGCCGTTCCGAGCACCTGCTCGACCACCACGCCGTGGTAGCTCGAGCGGGCGGCGCCGCGCAGGAACATGCCGATGAAGATGAGCCAGAGACCGCCGACCAGCGCGCCGCCGAAGATCTCCAGGACGCCCAGCCCCATCAGGCCGAAGGCGATGCCGCTGCCCCAGTCGGCGGCGCGCGCCGTCGCCGCGCGCAGGTTGCCCGAACGGTACCAGAGAAAACCGCGCAGCATCCGCCCGCCGTCGAGCGGGAACCCCGGCAGCAGGTTGAAGACGGCGAGGGCCACGTTGATGAACGCCAGATACGTGAACATCGCCACCCACAGCGTGCCCAGCCCGGCGCCCGCGGCGGCTACCTTGGCGGCCCAGAATACGGCGCCGAGGAGCAGGCTGGTGAGTGGTCCGACGCTGGCGATCTTCAACTCGGCGACGGCGTCACTGGGCTCGCGGGACAGATGCGCCATGCCGCCGAAGATGAACAGCGTGATGCGACGCACGTTCTGCCCGACGTGGTTGGCCACCAGCGAGTGCGCCAATTCGTGGATGAGCACCGAGGCGAAGAACAGCAGCGTGGCCATCAGGCTGATGCCCCAGTACTGCGCGGCGCTGTGCCCGGGATATTCCATGGGGAAGTATCCCGCCGCCAGGCTCCACAGCACCAGCAGGAAGATCACCAGCCACGAGTAGTCGATCGCGATCTGGATGCCAGCCACCTTGAATACATCGATCCCGCTGTTGGGTTTCATGGTTTTTCGCCCTTTCCCTCGCTGCAACCTGCTGTCGGCGAGCCACAGCGAGCGTCCAGAGGAGTGTTCGGGCAGCGATCGGCGAATGCCGGATCGGGCTCTGTCCTCGCCAGTCAAGGTGCCACGCCGGGCGCGGCGCCACAATCGGGGGTTGACGACCGTCGCGCCCGCACTCGGCGAGGCGCAGCAACCTGCCTTCGTCCAATGTGGAATCCGGCGCGTTGACTTTCCGCCCCGGCGGACGCACACAGGATCGCCTGGAGCGCTCGTGCCGGAGCCGCCGTGGAGACATGCCCTGGAGCAGGCGATCGTCGCGCGCGACCGCGGGGCTCTGACTCGCGTTCCCAAGACCGACCTGCACTGCCACGGGCTCCTGTCCGCGCCGCGCGCGGTCTACGAGCGCCTGCTCGGGCACGAGCTGCCGCCGGTGCCGCCTGTCTTCGGCGGCTTTGCCCCCTTCGGCGACTACATCGTCAGCCACCTCCTGCCGGCGCTGAGCGGGCGGCGCGCGGTGCGGACGCTGATGCGCGCCGCCTTCGAGCGTCTCGTCGACGACGGCGTGGTCTACGCGGAGATGAGCTTCGATCTCCTCATCCCCGGCTTTGTCGGCGCCGGCATCGACGAGTTCGGGGAAATTCTTCGTGAGGAAGCCGCCCGCGTGGCCGCTCGCGTGACCATCGCCGCCGAGGTGGGAATCAGTCGCAAGCTGCCCCCGGGCGAGGCGCTGCCGCTGCTGCGCCAATGGATTTCCGCCGGCGGCGTGCGCAGCATCGACCTCTACGACGACGAGAACGCCGGTGTCATCGACGAGTTCGTTCCCCTCTATCGCCTCGCCGCGGAGAAC
This sequence comes from uncultured Binatia bacterium (SeqCode), assembly GCA_964648215.1. Taxonomy (GTDB): domain Bacteria; phylum Desulfobacterota; class Binatia; order HRBIN30; family JACQVA1; genus CAZYMF01. The sequence continues at coordinate 17,888 of CAZYMF010000011.1, forward strand.
GGGCTGAAGCTCAAGGCGCATGCCGGCGAGTTCTGCGGGCCGAGCCGCGTGCGCGAGAGCGTGGAGAAGCTCAACCTGCACGCCGTGCAGCACGGCGTGCGAGCGATCGAGAGCCCCGCCGTCGTCGACCTGCTGGTCGAGCGCGGCACGCTGCTGCACCTCTGCCCCACCAGCAACTACTCCCTCGGCGTGTGCGACTCGCTCGAAAATCACCCGGCCCGCCGGTTGCACGAGCGCGGCGTGCGGATCACCGTCAACTCGGACGACTTCACCCTCTTCGGCGTCGGCGTGTCCGACGAGATCCTCAATCTCACGGCCATGGGGTTCTCGCCGGAGCAGATCGTCACCGTCGTGGACAACGGCCTGCGAGAGCGGGTCCCGCGACGAGAACTCACAGGCGCGCGCGGATCAGTGGGGCGGCCAGCTTGAGCACGCTCACGGGAAGCGAGCTGGTGAAGTGGTACTCGCCGGCCGCGGGGCCGGGGACGTAGGCGGTGACCACGCCGAAGTAGCGGTCGCCGACGTAGAACACGAAGGTGGCGGTGCGGTTCACCGGCCGCTCCGACTTGATCCCGCCGCCGCGGCTGAAGGTCTTGTAGCGATTGTCGCCAGAACCGGTCTTGCCGCCCGCCACCAGCGGCTTGCCGTCGGCGCCGACGAAGACGCCGGACAGTCTCCGCGCCGTTCCGCCGGTGACCACGGCGGCGAGCGCGCCGCGCAGCGCGCGGGCCACGGCCGGCTCCATCACCCGCCGGCCGGCGTCGGAGTCGGGGGCGAACAGCGTCTCGTAGGGTGTCCCGGCAGCGAAGCGGAGCCTGGTGACGCGCAGCAGCGGTCGCTCCACCCCGTCGTTGAGAATGATTCCCATCAGCTCGGCGAGAGCCGCCGGCCGGTCGGAGGAGCTGCCGATCGCCGTCGCGTAGGAGGGCACGAGCCGCTCGAATGGGAAGCCCAGGCGCCGCCAGTACGGCGTCATGCGCGCGAACGCGTCCTCCTCGATGCGAATGCGCAGGCGGCGATCCTGCGGGCGCCGATTGCGGGTCTTGAACAGCCACGCCGAGGCCACGCGCCGCGCCTTGACGCTGCGCGCGAGCAGTTGGTGCCAGGACATCCGGGGATGGCGTGCCAGCTGCCCGGCCGTCCACACCTCGAGCGGATGAACCGACAGCAGGTAGCCGTAGTCCGCCAGGGTCAGGCGCGGACTGCCGTAGGCACGAGCCAGGCGCCTCACCTCCCCGCCGGAGACGTCCGCCCCGTGCGCCTTGAGCCAGTCGCCCAGGGCCTGCTCGTCGGCGCCGTGATGCCAGGCGTAGAACAGCATCGCCAGACGTCGCGGCGAGCCGGCGCGCCAGCCCAACAACTTCTCGACCATGGCCGCCGGCGCGAGGCGGTGGTAGGCGTGATAGGCCGACATCAACCGGTGCCTTGAGTCTTCCGCCGCCACCAGCCGCAGCAAGCTCTGGCGATCCGGGTTGCCAAGGTCGGAGAGAACGGCGCTCGGATCGTAGGGCAGGCGCGCCTCGTGATAGCGGACCAGATCGCGCATGAGGCGGATGAAGACGAGGTTGACCGAGCGTCGTAGCGCCTCCCGCACGGTGAGAATGCGGCCGTTGTCGTCACGATCGAAGTTGCCGAAGGAGTGCACGCCGCCACCGGTGAAGAAGGTTTCGTAGGGGCTGGCCGAGTAACGCCGATCGAGCGCCGCCTGCAGCATGTCGTCGAGACTCAGGCCGTGTTTCCGCTGCACCGTCTCCGCCACCCACTTGGTGATGGGATCATGCGCGTCGCGCAGGCGCTCGCGCAGCAATGCGGGAGAGAGCGGCAACAGCTCGTGGTAGAGCCCGGCCACCAGACCAAGATAGTGCGCCAGCGTGCGCAGCTTGGCGGTGCTGCCCAGCTCCATCTTGATGCCGTCGTTGATGTCGAACGGGCGATCGAGATTGTCGGCCTGGACGCGCAGGAGATTGCCGGCCGGGGTGCGCTCGAACAGCATGAGGCTGTAGATGATCTTGCTCGGGTCGACCGACGGTTGCAGCAGGTACTTGCCGTAGAGGCCGTGCGCCGCCAGGAAGTCCGGCTTGGCGAGACGGGCAAACAGGCGCCTCACGTCGTCCTGGAGCTGCACGTCGATGGGGCTCTGCACCGCCAGCTGCAGGCGATCGAGGTCATAGAAGCTGGCGACACCGAGCAGGTCCATCAACGTCGTGCGCACCGCATTCGGCGCCTTGCGCTCGACGAACGACTCGACCGGGGCCACCGGGGCCGCGGGAGAGAAGGTCAGTGGCGTCGATTCCAACCGGAACGCCAACGCGGGGTCGAGAACTCCCGCCTTGCTCATCAGGCGCGCGTACTCGTTCACCTTGGCATTCAGGGCCGCGCGCGATCCCAGCAGCAAGGTCGACGGTGCGCGCACGGCGATCAGCAGCGCCATCACCTCCTTCACCGCCCGCACCTTGGCCGGCGCCAGCCGGGGCGAGGCGAGGGCGGCGCGAACGTCTTGCAGCTTGAGGCCGAACCAGGCGTAGAGCCCGTCGCCGAGCCCGTTGAGCTCGCCGTATCCCGGCGCCGCCGCCAGCGGCAGGGTATTCAGGTAATCGAGGACGATCTGGCGCCGCCCGGGTCGTGTGTCGGGACCGTCGGCGTACACCTTGAGGCTCGCCCCGACCAGCTGCCGCAGCTTCTCGAGCGGCGACGCCGTGCGGCCGCGAGGCGAGTGCCGGTACTTCTCGAGCTGAGTCGCCAAGGTGCTGCCTCCCTGCAGAGGGAGGTGCATGCCGAGCTTGATGCCGGCGTAAGTGAGCGCCGCCTTGGCCAGGCGGTCCCATTCGATCACGGGATTGCTGCGCGGATCGGTCGGGCTCAACAGCTCGCGGTTCTCGATGAACAGGAGCATCTGGACCACCAGCGGCGGCACGTCGGCGAAACGCTCGAACTGTCCTCCCTTCCCCGCGGCCTCGTAGAGCGACCGGCCGTCCATGCCGGTGACGGTCAGCCCGGCCACCGCCGGCTCGCGGTAGGGCGGCACCACGCCCCACCGCTGCAAGCGAACCATCTCGGGGGACATCCGCGCTTGGCGCGCGACGGTGAACCCGCGCTCCTCGAGACGCCGCTCGAAATCGGGAAGCCGGGAGTAGCCGCGCCGATAATCGAAGGGGCCGGCCTCGGGGAAGGCGATGCGCGGGCTCGGGCCGGACTCCACGTGGTACGTCAGCCGAGCGGCGATGGCGGCGAACATCCGTGCCTCGAGCGCCGAGGTCTGCAGCTCGTAAACGATGGCGGCGCCGACGGCGCAACCCAGCCCGAGCTGGAGAAAAGCCCCGCAGAGCCTGAAGAAACGCCGCAGGGACTCGTGCCGTAGCGACAGGGTCGCCGGAAGTGCAGGGGTGGCTTCCGGCGGGGAGAGAGAAACGGGCGTTGACCTGAACCGCACCGACGTACAACCCTACCGACTCAGCTAAGGTTAACGATCGCCGTCGACCGCAGCAACCGCCTTCTCGATATTCGCGCGGCCCAACCGCGACGTGGATCGAGCCCGACTCGTGTGGTACGGTCCGACCGATCGCGTTGCCACCGCACGCCCTGGCAACGCGGCGGACGACCTTGCGGAGCACCCCAACGAGCATGCAGCGATTCATCCGTACGAGCCGAAATCAGCCGGCGGCTCGGCTCTTCTTTCTGCTTTTGGAGGTCGCGGTGGCGCTAGCGATCGGCGGCACGAACGCGTCGCCCGCATCCGCGCAGAGCGGCTGCGTCGCCGACTGCAACGACGACGGCGTGACGACGGTCGACGAGCTGATTCAAGCCATCGACATCGCCATCGGCACCGCTCCCCTCGACGGCTGCCGCGCGGCGGACGCCGACGGCAACGGGCTCGTCACCGTCGACGAGCTCGTCCGCGCCGTCGACGGCGCTCTCGGCCCGTGCGCCGCGCCGGAGCCGACACCGACTCCGGTCGCCGCGGAGAGCGTCTGCGGCGGACCGATCACCTCCACGCCGCAGGTCTGTCAGCTCCTGGTCGTGCCGGACACCATCGCCGCCGGCGAGCCGCTGCAGGTGTCGTTCGGCATCTCGGACCTCGAGGGCGATGTCGATACGCTCTGCCTCGGCTTCGGCCTCGCCGGCAGCGAGCCCCCTTTGCAGTGCCAGCCGGTTCCACCCAGCGGCGCCCTCATCAACGGCTTCGGCACCACCGGCGAGCTGCACTTGTCTCTGCCGGCGGGCGACTACACGTTTGCGTTGCAGGTGAAGGACGCCGTCGGGCACGAGAGCAATGTGGCGACGGTCAACTTCTCGGTCACGGCGCCGTAACTCAGCTCAAAGCGGAAAGTTGAAAGCGCAAAGCCGGAAGGCCGACACTCCGGTTCCGGCTTTGCGCTTTCCCCTTTCAGCTTGCGCCCTTTCCGTCCCAGAACTCCCAGAAGCGACGCTCCTCTTCGAGGGGCGCGTTCTCGACCCGACACTCGGCGCCGAGGATCATCGTCGCTCGCCGCCCGCTGTCGTACGCGGGCCAGCGACCGATCCCCGCGTGGCCGGGGTCGGAGCCGCGCGCAAAGGCGATCCAGGCGTCCTGGATGCGTTCGGCCAGGGCCTCGGCGGCGGGGCCGGTGCCGGAGAAGTTGGCGAGCAGCGGGTCGCGCAGCGCGCCGAAGACGAACGGCAGCTCGAGGGCGTGACAGGCGCCGAGCACTCCTTCCATGAAGGGCGACGGCCAGGTGAACAAGTAGGCGTAGGTGTGCGGCTGCTGCGCCTGCTGCAGCGCGGCGAGCAATGTCGCCGGATAACGAAAAGCGCGGTCGGAATCGATCGCGAACCACAGATCGGGTGGGGTGACCGGCTCGCCGCGGGCGGCGCGGGCGCGGCGGTAGGTCTCGATCGCCGCGGCGCCGCGGCTGACACCGCCGACATCCGTTCCCGGGATGGTGCGCTCGCAGCGCCTGAGCAGCTTCGCCTCGTCGAGGGTCCGCGCCTCGGGATCCATCAGGCCGAACAGCTTCATCTCGTCGAGGTTCGAGCCGACGAGCGTCGCCACGTCCCGCGACGAACCGTCACGGATGGCATCGAAGGGGTGGCGCGGCAGCACCTCGTCCTCGACGACGGGGGCGAACGGCAAGCCACGCGTCTGCCCCTGCAGAGCCAGAAAGGTCTGCTGCTGCGCGTTCATCATCTTCGCCGGCGGCAGCTCCTGCAGCACGCGCGCGACGTCGGCCGACGGCGTGAGGTCTAGGGTGCGCAGAAAGGTGTCGGTGACGAGAGCGCCCTGCTCGCGCGAAGCGGCGAAGTTGGCCGAGCCGCTCTGCAGAATGGCCCGGCGAAACAACCCCCGGGCACCAGGCGCAGCGAGCAAGGTCGCCACGCTGATCGAGCCGGCCGACTCGCCGAAGACGGTGACGTTGTCGGGGTCGCCGCCGAAGGCGCCGATCTCTTCGCGCACCCAGGCCAGGGCCGCGATCTGGTCGAGCAGACCCTCGTTTCCGGTCGCGGGCAGAGCTTCGCCGCAAACGTCCCGCAGGCGGAGAAAGCCCAGGCTACCGAGGCGGTAGTTGATGGTGACCACGACCACGTCGCCGCGTTGCGCCAGCGTGGCGCCGTCGTAGAGCGACTGCGAGCCGGCGCCGAGGATGAAGGCGCCGCCGTGGATCCACACCATCACCGGGCGCCGGACGCCGTCGCACGCCGGCGTCCAGACGTTCAGGAACAGGCAATCCTCGCTCATCTCGCCGATGTCGAAGCCGATCATCGGTCCGAGCGCGCTGGCGTTCTGCCAGGCAGCGCGCCCGAAGCCATCGGCCGGGCGCACGCCACCCCAACGTTCCGGCGGCTGCGGGGCGCGAAAGCGCCGCTCTCCCACCGGCGGCCGGGCATAGGGGATGCCGCGGAAGACCTGCACCCCGTTCTCCACGTTCCCTTCGAGCTTCCCGTAGCTGGTCTCAACCATGGCGCCCACGATCCCCTCCGGCTGCGATCATTCGGCCGCCAACACTCACCAGTTCAGGAAAAAAAGTCAAAGACAAACCATGGATCGTCACCGGTCTTCGTGAGCGGCCACCTCGAGCGCCAGCCCGCGCGTCTCGTCGATCAGCCACCCGAAGAGCAGCGCGCCGGGAACGCCGAGCAAGGCAAGGTAGCCGACGACGTTCGACAGGCCGCCCAGGGGGCTGGCGAGCACCGCCATCAGGGCCTGCCCCGCCACCGCGCCGACGGCGATGAGCAGGGAGAGCCATCCCACCATCGTCCCGCGCACCGCCGTCGGGAACAGCTCGGTAACGGCGGCGTTGCCGCTGACCATGATGGCGTTGGCCGCAACGGAGAACACGCCGTAGGCTGCGCCGAGCCAGACAACGGCGTGCCCGGTGTGCGCCGGCGGGCCCCAGTAGAACCAGGCCGCACCGCCCGAAGCGAGCAGTCCGGAGACAACGACGGTGGGAACGCGGCCCAGTCTCTCGGCCGACCAGGCCCCGAACGGGAAGCCGATCGCGCCCACGGCCCCGGCCACCAGCACCATCGTACTGGTCACACCGGGAGTCAGGCCCACCTCCGACACCGCGTGATAGTAGGACCAGTTGTTGGCCGCCATGCCGCCGATGGCGCCGAGCAGGACACACACCGAGACCGGGATCGTCCGCCGGCGATAGGCGGGATGCAGGAGCGCCGCGAGCGGTGTTCGGCGCGTAGCGCCGCTGGCCGCGGCGTGCTCCCAGTGCTCGCTCTCGGACATCAGGCGGGCGATGAACGGGACTCCCGCCAGGCCGGCGGCCACCACGACCAACATCCAGCGCCACGAGTGACCGGCATCGACCAGCAGCGGCATCCCGATCACGCACCAGCCGCTGCCGAACCCCATCGCCAAGCCGCCGTAGCTCTGCCCCTTGGCGCGCTGCTCGATCGGCAACGACTCGGCCAGCATCACCACGGAGCCGGACACGGTGGCGCTGATGGAGGCGTAGAGCAGAAGGTCGCACAGCGCGAACCACACCAGGCTGGTGGCCAGCGCCGCCCCGAACGCAAACAGAGGAGTGGCAATCAAGCACCACAGCAACACCCGCCGCCGGCCTACCCGATCGGCAAGCCGCGCCAGCACCAGGCCGCCGATCGCGGACATCGAGACCCAGGCATAGAGCGTCGCCAGACCGGTCTCGTCGAGGCCGAAGCTCTGGCCGATCCAGGGCGCCGCCAGGCCGTTGATGGAGATGGCGAAGCCTTGGTAGGCAAGCATCGCCAGCACCGCGATCACGGTTCGCCGCGCGGGTCTCGTCGTCGCATGCCGGGCCGGGACAGGCACCTCGTCCGTCCCCGTCGGTTCGTTACCGCCGGCGCCGTGCTCCGGATCGCTCGCCATCCCTCGGCTTCTGGGCTCCTCGTTCACCGCTCCGGTTTCGTCCGCGGTCCGTCCTTGCCCGCCCACACCTCCAATTCACACAGGCTGCCACCGACGGCAAGCGACGCCATGACGTCTGCCGTGTCACTACGAAAGTGGGCTCCGCCAGTTTGTGGTGGACCGACTATTCCTCGACGACGCCACGGGCCATGACGAAGGTCAGTTGCTTCTCTCGGGGTGCAGAACCGAATGGCATAGTCTTTGGAGCCGCCTCGTTCAATCGCGTGAGGTGGCACAGCCTATGGAGACACAGTCGCAGACCGTGCAGGTCTTACCCCAGCTGGCCTCGTTGAATCGGGTAGTGTTGGACGTCATCGATCTCTACCAGCCGGCGTTCGCCCTGAAACGCCTGGCTTCGGGGTTGGATCTCGACCCGGCGTTGCCGCTGACCTGGATCGACACGCCGCAGCTCGAGCGCGGCCTGGCCAATCTGCTGCGCAGCGAGGTCAGGCACACGCGCGACGGCGATCTGATCTTCTGTCGCACCGAGAGCGACGGTGACTGGGTGCAGCTCATGATCGGTGACAGCGGCAAACGCAGCGAGCTGGATCCCGTCCGGGGCGCCGCGTCGGAAGCGACGCGAGCCGCCAGCGACGCCCTCGGCCTCGCCGTCTCCCACGCCATCGTCGCCGCACACGGCGGCGAGATGGTGCTCGACCCGACATGCAGCAGCGGCGCGCGTTTCCTGGTGCGCTTGCCGTCCCTGATCTTCGAGAACGCGCGGCTGATGGCCGAGTTCGAGCGCGACAATCGCTCGCAGTACGAGTTCCTCACCAAGCTCTCCTACGAGCTGCGCAGCCCCCTCAACGTCATTATCGGGTACACGGGGCTGCTGCTCGACGCCGCCTTCGGCGTGCTGAGCCCGGAGCAGGCGTATGCGCTGCAGCGGATGGAGCAGTGCGTCCTCGATCTGCTCGGGCCGGTGGACAGCATGCTGGCCAAGCACTGTGGCGACGGCAGCGGGCCGCGTCCGTTGCGGGGGAACGGCGGCGACGAGCCCGAGCAATTCGGGGAAGGCGCGCGGCGCACGCGCAGCCGGGTCGAGCTGGCGCTGCTGGCGCGCGAGAACGCCAAGCTGCTCGAGGAGCTGCGCAAGGCGCGGCGGGCGGAGTCCGAGTTCGTGACCGCGACATCGCACCAGCTGCGCGTGCCGCTCAACGCCATCATCGGCTACAACGACCTGCTCCTCGACGAGGAGTTCGGCGGATTGACCCTGGAGCAGACCGGGGTGCTGCAGCGCGTGCGGCGCAGCGCCCTCGGCCTGCTCGAATCGATCAACTGCAACCTGGAGATGCGGCGGCTCGCCGGCGTCGCCACCGGTCCGGCTACGAGCGCAGAATCGCCAGCTTGAAGCGGCTCGGGCGTTTGCCGAGAAACTCGTCGACGCCGCGGCGGATCTCGTCGCGCATGCGGCCACCCTTGCCGGCGCCCTTGTTCCAGGTCACACCGGTGTGCCGCCAGTCCCGTTCCGGACCCAACCCGACCACCGTCAGCATCCATCCCAGCATGCGGTAGCGCAGGATCAAATCGCGCGCGTGCTCGTCCAGCTTCACGCCGCTGCGGCCGGCCAGCGCCCCCTGGTCGCCGTAGAAGACGACCTCCGTCCCGGCACGCTCGGCGGCGGCGGCGACGACCGAGAAGTCGACCATGAAGGTGATGTCGTCCCGGCCCGGGTCGCGATAGATCGTCGCCCTTGAGCGCGGCGGCCCGGCAAACACCCGCTCCCGCTCCGGCGTCGAGAGGTGAAAGGCTCGGGTTTCGCCGTAATCGATCCACAAGGTCTCCGCCTGACGGTAGAGGCGGGCGGTGTTGCGGACGAGTCGCTCGATGTCGGGGCAAGCGAAGTACGGGCGACGCTTGCCCGGCAGGAAAAACTCCGGGTAGTGACGCCGCACGAAGTCCGCCAGCCCCGGCACCACGCCGATGGGGAGGACGACTTCCTCGAACTTCACCTGCCCCCGCAGTCGTCCGTCGCCGAGGACCCGTGCCAGCTGGTCTCGTGGCACGGCCCGCTGCCCCGGGCGAAGGCCGGCGACGAGACGCCCCGTGGGCGGCGACGTCGCGGACCCGCCGCCCAGCGTCGGGACGACGAAGGCCACGCCGGGTCGTCCGTCGCGGCCCGGGACCACCTTGTGATGGGCCAGGCAGTCGAGCACTTCGTTGGCGACCACCAGTCCGTGATCGCCGAACGGCGTCCCCCGCGCTGGTCGCCGGGACAGGTCGGCGCAGGTCCAACGCACGCTCTCCGCCACCGGCCCGAGATGCTCGCGCTGGCGGGCGATCAGAGCCGGGCTGCGCTCGACGATGCGGTAGCGCAGCGCGTCGGCGAAGCGGCGCCACTCCTGCGCGCCCGTTCGCCGCAGACGACGCGCGCGATCGCTCACGCACACCAGGACGTCGAGGCAGAGCTGCCCGTTGCCGGCGCCGATCTCGCAGATCTCGAAGCGAGTCGGCTGCCCGGCAGCACGCCAGCGCCGCCAGGCGTAGTGTGCCACCATCCAGCCGAACATCGGCGACAGCGCCAGCGGAAAGGTGTCGTAGTGTCCGCCGTCGCCGAAGCGGACCTGGCCGGTGCTGTAGTAGCCCCACTGCGGGTGGAACAAGGCATCGTCGACGAAGTCGCGGTACGAGGGAAAGAGCCGCGCGATGCGCGCAACCTCGGCCGCCGACAGCCGGCCTTCTGTCGTTCTGCGGTTCGTACTTCCGGTCTTCGATTTCCGATTTCTCATTCTCTTGGCGTCCTCACGCCACCAGCTCGTGCAGGGTCGGGCTCACCGGCGACTGCCGCAACGCCGAGCGCACGCCGCCGGGCAGCGCGTGGTCGACGACGGCGAGCCGATCGAGCACCTCGCGCCAGGTGGCAACAGCGTCGTACTGCCGCTCGAGGGCGTGCAGGACGCGACCGTGCGCGAGCACTGCCTGCCGCGCCCCGGCGGGTAGCTCCGCGTCACAGCGCGGGCGCGTGACGTCGAATCGCTGGCCGCATCCGCGGCGGAACTTCGCCGTGTCGCGATTCTCCTGACCGCAGGCGGCACACCTCATATGCAACTGAACCTGCGGTCATGATGACGTCATCGGCGCAACCCGTCAAACGGCAGACCTCGTCGCCCCCGCCGTCTTCGCCGCATCGGAGTGAGCACCGGAACTCGAAATGCCTAGGTACAGACCGGAGGCTCTGACTGTGAGTTCCGCTGCCCAAGCATGCTCAAGAGCGGACGCACAACGGGACGGCAGCAACATCGCCGCTTCAAGAGCGTGCGCCGCCGCTCAGCCGGCAAGGCACGCCAACGCCGCCCGCAGATCGCCGGTCATCGCCTCCGCCCGGGGATGGCGGCGCAGCGCCTGCCACCACGGGGGCCGCGGCTCGCCGTCTTCGAGCAACAACAGCCGCCGCGCCGGCTCAACCAGAGCGGCGACGTAGTCGCTCGGGCGGACGTCCTCGAGCACGCGCACCAGCGGATCGTGATCGCCGCCAGGCTCGCCGGGGACGGCGACGTCGAGCGGGACGCGCGGGCGGTCGAAGTCGGGGCGCTCGCCGCCGCCGTCGAGGCCGGCCCCCGGCAGCAGCAGCGCCGCCGGCACTATATCTGGCCGCGCGCCCGCCAGCAGCGCCGCGACGTAGGCACCGAGACCCGCTCCGGCGACGGCCGCGTGGCCGACCTGGGCCAACACCGCGTCGGCATCGGCAACCAGCAGCTCGGCATAGTAGCCGCCGCCCTTGATCCAGTCGGAACGGCCGTGGCCGCAGAAGTCGAGCGCGTAGACCGCGCCCGGCCACATCGCCGGCGCCTCGCCCCAGCTCGCCGCCGAGCCGTAGAGCTCGTGCAGGAGCAGCAACGCCGGGCCGGCGGCCTGACGCAGCTCGTGGAGCTCGAGAGTCACGCGTCCGTGCGTCAGCCGCATCACGACCCCAGGAAGTCGGCGATCAGGGCGGCCGTCTCCCGCGGCTTCTCCATGTGAACGAAGTGGCCGGCGCCGGCGACCGTCGCCCGTTCGAGATGCTTCACGTGCGCCACCCGCTCGGCGAGAATCGCCGGCGGCAGCGGGCCCCACGTGTCCGGCTCCGAGCCGGACACCGCCAGCAACGGCGCGCGCAGCGCGCCATAGCCCGGACCGATCCAGTCGGGACGCCAGGGACCGAAGCCCTGACCCATGTGCGGGTCGTGCTTCCATCGCCAGCCGTCCTCGCTCTCCTGCGCCCCGTGGAACAGGAAGTAACGCAACCACTCGCGCGACAGGCGCGGGTTCTGCGTCCGGCGGCGCTCGACGAGGTCGTCGAGGCTGGGGTAAGGGCGCCAGCGGCGCTGCGCGAGGCGCCGGCGCGCGTCGAGAAAGTGCGCCATGCGCTCCGGAGTCGGCTTCTCGTCCTCGGGCAGCGACGGCGGGCCGAAGCCGTCGAGGTTGACCACTTTCGAGACGAGATCGGGCGCGACGCAGGCCGCCTCGGTGACCTGCCCGCCGCCTTTGCTGTGACCGATCAGGTGCACCCGCCGGCCGAGCCAGCGCAGGACGTTGACGATGTCGAGGATGTCCGCCGCCCAGGTATAAGCGGGCGCCCACTCCGAATCGCCGTGGCCACGGGCATCGAGCGCGATCACGCGATGGCGCTGCGCCAGCAACGGCGCCAGAACCGCGAAGCTGCGCGCGTGGTCCCACATGCCGTGGCACAGCACCACCGGCGGCGCCTGCGGATCGCCCCACTCGAGCGCGTGCAGGCGCACGCCGGCCGACTCGATCGTGTGCGCGCGCTCGGGGTCGACGGCGCCGGGGAAGCTCACTTCCGTCATCGCGGCGCTGAGCATGACGCGGCGCCCGTCCACGCGCAAGGCGGGTGCCACGATCGTGCGCGTCAGTGCAGCTTCTTCAACGCCTCGTCCATGCCCGCGAGCACGGAGGCGGGATTCTTCTCGTCGTAGAAGTACTGGAAACGATCGCGCGGGACGTGGATGGCCGCATCGAGCTTGCCGTCCGAGGAGAGAAAGAACGTGCGCGGGATGTAGCGACCGTCGCCCTCGTACTGCTTGCTGAGCTCCTTCTCCTTGTCGTTGTTGAGGCGAATCATGACGAACTTCTTCGACATCTCGACCACCTTGGGGTCGTGGAACACGCCGCTGTAGTTCGCGCAGTGCGGGCACCAGTCGGTGTAGAAGATCAGGCAGATCGGCTTCTTCTCCTTCTTCGCCGCGGCCAGGCCGTCCTTGTACGAAAGCCACTGGACCTGCGCGTCGTTCCAGTCGCCGCCGGCCCAGGCGTCGCGGGGCGAGACGGCGGCGACCAGCGCCAACAGGGCGATGACGGCGAGACCGGTTTGCCACGGGTTGCGTTTGTCTGTCATGTCTCCCTCCGAAGAGCGTCGTCGATTCACTGGCCCGGAACGCCGCTCGGGCCCGGCTTGAAGCGGAAGATCTGGTAGGGCGCGTGGGCGCGCATGTGAGCGCTGCTGACGAACAGGACGTGCTGCAGCGAGCTGCAGGTGACGTAGAGCCAGCCGTCGGGGCCGAAGCTGAAGCCGTCGGGCCAGCGCAGCCGCGAGTCCTTGAGCAGCGTCGTCAGCTTGCCGTCCGGGCCCAGCATGAGAATGGCCGAGTGCTCCATGTCGCTGAGATAGATGTCGTCGCGCTCGTCCATGGTGAGGCCGTCGCTCAACGTCTTGGCGGCGAAGTCCTGCACCTTCGCCGACAGCGCCGCGGGGGACAGGGAGGTGTCGTTCAGGTCCTTGGTGGCGATGCGGTACATGCGGTCCCCGGTGACCGAGCCGTAGTACAGCCACTCGCCGCGCTTATCCAAGGCGATCGAGTCGACGCCGATGCGCAGCGTCGCCAGGCCGTAGATGGTCATATCGCGCTCGGGCGTCTGGATGATGTAGTCGCCGGCGCGCACCGATGGATCGTTGTCGAGCACACGGCGACTGGTCTTGTTGACCGTGTCGTAGACGATGATCGCCGGCCGCTGCAGGATCGGGCTCGACTCGGCAATGTAGATCTTCTCGCCAGCCGGATCGACCTGAAAGTCGTTGAGCATGGAGAGAAAGCCGGCGACCTCGGAGGGGAAGTCGTACTGCTGCACCAGGCGGTTGCTGGCGAGGTCGAAGGCCAACAGCCGCGGCTGACCCATGCCGTAGTTGGCGTAGTCGAGCGTCCACAGCCGACCCTGCCGATCGATGCGCAGCGAGAGGACGGTCTGGAAGTGCGGCTTCCCCTTCTCGGCGTGCTGGAAGGCCTCGTTCGGGTACGGCACCGGCTTGCCGTCGACGAGCTCGAGCACCCGGGCGGGCGGGTTGCCGTCGGGGTGGAGGGTGAAGAACACCCGGCCCGTGGGCGAAACGGCGATGTTCCCCGGCGGATAGTCGAGGTTGGCCACCACCTGCAGCGCCGAGCCCGGCAGCGTCGGCGCGGCGCTGCGGTCTTCCAGCCGCTTGCCGCCGCCAAGGGTGAGACGAATGAGCACGGCGGCCACCACGAGGATGGCGGCGAGGATCGCGACGATCTGTCCCAGACGTCTCATGGCTAACGAGGCATCGCCTCAGAGCGAAGAGCGTGCAGAAGAGAATGGAGAACCGGGAACCGGGAATTGGGCACGGAAGACCGGCCAGTAGCGCGACCTTCGTTCACCGGTTCCACATTCCCTGTTCTCGGTTTCCCATTCTCCATTTCTTCCGGCCGACCCCCCGTGCCGGCTTTCTTGCCCCGCCGCGATGGCCGCGTCAACCGGGGGGCAAACAACGGTTGCAGCGACGCCTTCCGCCCGCTAGACCGCCTCCATGCCCGGCGACTCCTATTTCACGCGGCTGCAGCACTTCGTACGGCGCAACTTCCTGGCGGGTCTGCTCGCCGTCCTGCCGCTGGTGATCACCATCTGGATCATCCACTGGTTGGTCGACCTGCTCGAATCGGGCATGCAGCTCCTGCCGGCGTTCCTGCGTCCGGAGCACCTGCTGCCGTTCTACATCCCGGGCCTGGGCGCGTTGATTACCCTGGTGATGATCGTCGTGCTGGGGATGGTGGTCTCCAACGTCGTCACCCAGCGCGTCACGCGCTACGCCAACAGAGTCCTGCTGCGCATTCCCGTCTTCCGCGGCGTCTACGTCGCCGTCAAACGCCTGGTGGAGGCGATCCTGCTGCCGCAGCACGAGAACTTCCGCCGCGTCGTCCTGCTCGAGTACCCGCGCAAGGGCGTCTACGCCATCGGCCTGGTCACCGGGGTCACCGAGGGCGAGGTGCAGGAGCGCACCGCGGCCCGCGTCATGAACGTGTTCGTGCCGACCACGCCCAACCCCACCTCGGGTTACTATGTCCTGGTTCCGGAAGACGACATTATTCCCTTGTCGATGACCGTCGAGGAGGCCTTCAAGCTGGTGATGTCGGGCGGCATCGTCACCCCGCAGCGCGATCCCGACTCGACCCGCTAGTGCGGCGGCGGTCTTCGGCCACGAGATCCAGATGAGCCCGGCGCCGCGCGATCGCTTCGTCACCGCCAATCGTCTCGAGCTGCACCTGCTGGAGTGGGGTGACGCGGGCCCCGTCGTGCTCCTGCTGCACGGCTTTCTCGAGCACGCGCACGTCTGGGACTGGGTCGCGCCGCGGCTGGTGGCGGCCGGCTATCACGTCTTCGCCCTCGACTGGCGCGGTCACGGCGACTCGTCGTGGATCGGCGCCGGCGGCTACTACCACTTCGTCGACTACGTCGCCGACCTGGCCGGCGTCGTGCGCGCCCTCGCCGACCGCGTCCTCCTGGTCGGCCACTCGATGGGCGGCGGCGCGGCCGTGCTCTACGCCGGCACCGAGCCGGAGCGCCTCGATGCCCTGGTCTCCATCGAAGGGCTCGGCGTTCCCGAAAGCGACCCGGACACGGCGCCGGAGCGCGTCGTTACCTGGCTACACGATCTCGACCGAGCGGCGGCGCGGCCGCGGCGGCCGGTGTCCGCGGCGGCCGCCGCGGCGCGGCTGCGCGAGCGTTCACCGCATCTGTCGGAGGACGCGGCTCTCCATCTGGTCAAGCACGGTACCCGCGAGGTGGGCGGAGAACGCCTGTGGAAGTTCGATCCGTTGCACCAGACGCGTGCGCCGCAGCCGACCCCGCTCGCCCAGGCCCGCGCCTTCTGGCGACGGGTCACCTGTCCGGTCCTCTACATCGAAGGGGCCGATAGCTGGCTGCGGCTGCCCGCCGGCGACGTCGACGAGCGGGTGGCCACGCTACACGCGCAACGGGCAACGCTCGCCGGCGCCGGCCACCACCCTCATCTGGAGCAGCCGGAGGAGCTGGCGCGGGTGCTGCTCGAGTTCTTTGGCCGCGTGGCGGGCAAAGAACGGCCGAAAGCGAAAGGCTGAAAGCGAAGAGACCCAGAGGGGAAACCGAACTTCACGGCGAGCCGCAGTCGCTCAGCGCGGCGTTGACGGCCCGGGTGAGGCAGTACACCGGCACCGTCTGGCCGCCGTCGCAGGCGACGGCGGGGCAGGCATCGAGAGAGAGGTTGCCGAGGGTGATATCGATTCCCGTGACCAGCTCGTCGACGGTCACGTGACTGTTGTCGTCGCAGTCACCCGTGCAGACAACCGCCGTGGGAGTTGGAATCGGCGTCGGCGTCGGAGACGGCGTGCCCGGCGTCTGGGGCGGGGTAGGCGACGCCGGCGCGCCCTGCGCGATATCCAGCAACCCGCCGTTCCTGTCGGTGCGGGTGCAGGAGTCTTCCCCCGGGCAATTGAGCGCGCAGACCTCCAGATGATTGACGGCGTTCGCCACGAGATCGACCGTCACCGTGTAGGCGTAGTTGTAGGTCGGCTGCGCGGGGAGACCGAGGACGAAAACGCAGCCGGCCTCGCCGCAGACGCGCAGCCGGGTCAGGGGTCCCCGCACCTGATCGATGGTCCCGCTGACGACCTGGCTCAGCGCGGCGGTCGGCGAGGTGGCGGGATCGACCCAGGTGTGTACGGGGCCGCAGTCGATAGGCGTTGCCGTCGGAGTCGGCGCCCGGGTCGCCGACGGCGTGGCGGTCGTGGCGTCGGAACAACGCGGAACGCCGAGGAGGAGTGAGACGAGAGCGCTCGTGCCGAGGAAGAAGGGCCAGCGCCTCTGGGTGGCCCGAAACATCTTTTGTTTGCATAGCCCTGCCGCCGGACCGAGGTCAAGGGAAAACGACGCGGCATCCCTTCACGTCCGCTCGTGCTCGCCGTTGCCGAGCAGATCGGCGAGCCAGCGCGTCGCGCGGGTGCCCCAGTGCACCATCGAGTCGGCCACCCCGGGCATCAGGGCGGCCAGCTTCTCGAAGGTGGCGGAGCCGGGCGGCACGGAGATCTCCACCAGGCGGAAGCGGGCGGCGGCGAAGATGGCCCACACCACCCACGACGGCGGCATGTTCAGAGCGGAGGGCCACAGCCCGCCCACTTCCTCATCGCGGGCCATCGGGGTGTCGATGACGCCGGGCATCACCAGGGCGACGTGGATGCCGGTGCCGTGCAGCTCGGCGCGCAGCGCCTCCGTCAACCCGACCAGGGCAAACTTGCTGGCGCAGTAGCCGCCCAGCGGCGACACGCCGCGGCGACCGGCGAGCGAGGCGACGTTGACGATGCAACCGCCGCTGGTGTTCTTCTGCATGTGCCGGACGGCGTTCTGCATCACCAGCAGCGCGCCGAACAGGTTGACCCGCAGCATGGCCGTCAGGTCGGCCGGCTTGAGGTCGACGACGCGCGACGGGATCAGCACGCCGGCGTTGTTGACCACCACGTCGACGTCGCCCAGCTCCTCGCGCACACGGCGAAAGCAGGCACGCACGTCGGTCGCCCGCGTGACGTCGGCCGGGACGACGAGAGCGCTGCCGCCCTTGGCGCTGATCTCCTTGGCCACCATCTCCAGCGCCGCGCGCCGCCGTGCGACCAGCGCCACGCGCGCGCCCACGGCGCCGAAGGCAAGCGCCGTCTCGCGGCCGATGCCGCTCGAAGCGCCGGTGACGAGAACCGGCTTGTCCCGAAAGTCCTCGAACCAGGCCATAAACGGACCCTCTCTTTCGGCACCAGCATCCGCCAGAGGGCCGGCTGCGGTCAACCGATTCCTTGCCCGGGGGCGGTTGTCATTTCGTCATCGAGGTGATTTGAACACCGCGTCGCCGCCGGGCGCATACTTCACGAACCTGGTCTTGGTGAGCCCTCCGTGAACTCCTCGAAGCAACTCATGCCCCGCCCCCCGGTGCGCGCCTCGACGCCACCCGGGACACGGGGACGCATGATCACCCGCCTGGAAGCGCGGGGGACGTATCCGACCTGGGTCCTCATCGCCGCTCTCACCGGCGTGTTCGCCACCAGCTTCCCGATCACCATCCTGACGATCTCGCTGA
>CAZYMF010000011.1:35689-49822 GCA_964648215.1 uncultured Binatia bacterium (SeqCode)
CTCACCGGCGTGTTCGCCACCAGCTTCCCGATCACCATCCTGACGATCTCGCTGACCGAAATCGCCAACGAGTTCGGGGTGCGCGAGACGACGATCGCGTGGGTCATCTCCGCGCCCGTCCTGCTCTCCGCGATCGCCCTGCCGCTGCTCGGCAAGCTCGGCGACCTGCACGGGCACCGCCGCGTCTTCCTCGGCGGCTTCGCCGCGGCCTCGGTCGCCGCGCTGGCGACGGCGTTCGCATGGGACGCCCCCTCGCTGATCGGGTTGCGGATCGTCGCCGCCGTTGTCGGCGCCGCGACCCAGCCGACGTCGATGGCGATCATCTTCAGCGTCTACGAGCCACACGACCGCGTGCGCGCGATGGGTTGGTGGGCGATGATGGGGGCGGCCGCGCCGGCGGCGGGCTTGGTGGCCGGAGGGCCGCTCGTCGACATGTTCGGCTGGCGCATCGTCTTCGTGCTGCAAGCCGCCTTTTCCCTGATAGCGCTCGCCGTGGCCGGCGTGATTTTGCGCGAGACCCCGCGGCACGAGGCGCGCTTCGATGTCGCCGGCGCAACCTCGCTGGCCATCGGCGTGGCCGGCCTCATGCTCGCTCTCGGTCGCAGTCGCGACGTCGGCCCCGGAGCTCTGGAGATCTGGGCCGCCGTCGCCGCCGGGGTGATCGGTCTGGTCGCCTTCGTCCGTGTGGAGAATCGCGTGGTGGCGCCCCTGCTGCCGCTGGCCTATTTCCGGCGCCGCAACTTCACCGCCGCCCTGGTGGCGGGCTCCTTCATGGGCGCGGCCTACATGGGAGCGTTCGTGATCGCGCCGATCGTGCTGCTCCAGATCTTCCACTACTCGATCACGGCCACCGCCGGCATCATGCTCAGCCGCACGCTCACCCTGACCGTGTCTTCTCCGCTCGGTGGTCACCTCGGCACCCGCCTGGGCGAGCGCGTCACCGCCAGCCTCGGATCGGCCATCGTCGCCGTCTCGCTGGCGGTCGTCGCCCTCGGCACCGTCACCGTATCGCTCGGCGTCCTCTGCCTCGGCCTGGTGCTGCAGGGGCTCGGCAACGGCATCGCCGGCCCGCCCCTGACCGCGGCGGTGGCCAGCGCGGTGCCGACGTCGGACCTCGGGATCGCCGCCGCCGCCAATCGTCTGACCGCCCAGGTCGGCGTGGCCTTCGGGATCACCACGCTGACCATGGTGTACGGCGGCATCAACACCGGCCCCGCTCTCGCCCGCGCCTTCGTCGTCGGAGCCGTCCTCGCCGTCGGATCGTTGATCGCCTCGGTGTGCATGGATCGCGGGCGATAGCGACAAGGGACAAGCTCCAAGTGGCAAGCCGAAGGGGACGCGGTGTCGTTCTTCCTGCGAACCGCCAACCGCCTGGCGCCAAGCGCTTGCAACCGCCCGCTGAAATCGAAAATGCCCCACTACTTCCGGCGGCTGGGCTGCATGAACCGGAGATTTGGTGTAAGAGCGAGCGCATGCCGAACGATCCGCCCGCAGGCGTAACCGGAGCCGACCCCGGCGCACGCTCCCTCGACGTCGGGGCGACGCACGTGGCCTTGCCCGTCACCGACATCGAGGGCAGCGTCGCCTTCTACGCACGCTACGCCGCCATGCAGGTCGTGCACCGGCGCACCGATCCCGGCACCGACACCACCGTGGTGTGGCTGAGCGACCTCACCCGCCCCTTCGTCATCGTGCTGATTCAGGCGCCGGCGATCGATCACTGCCTGGGCGGGCTCTTCTGTCATCTCGGTGTCGCCGTCGCCAGCCGCGCGGAGGTGGATCAGCGCGTCGCCCAGGCTCGTGCCGAGGGGCTCCAGGTGATCGGACCCTTCGATCACGGCCATCCGGTCGGCTACTGGGCCTACATCGTGCACCCCGACGGTCACAACCTCGAGCTCTCCCATGGGCAAGAGGTGGGGCTGGCCGTGGCTGGGTACGGCTCGCCAGCGGAAGTGTAGCTCGTCTCCCGGGGCAACGACGAAAAAAAGGTCGAGCCTCGCGAGAGGCTCGACCTCGATCCCGCCCGGAGAGTCGCTTCCTATCTCTCCGCCTCGGCCCAGAATGTCGCGAACATCATCGTCGCGAACGAGGTTCCGGTCAGGATGACGGCAACGCCGAAGGTCAGCATCGCCACCAGGGAGAGCGTGACCGGGTTGAACCCGGACAGCGCCAGGATACCGAGGATGATGCCGGCGAACGCGGCCAGCATGCTCGGCGCCGGGGTAACGTAGATCGCCTCGGGGGCGTGAGCCTCGTGGCGGGTCGTCAGCGGGCCCAACCGCGATACCGTCCCGGTCGCCACCAGCAGGCCGGCGCCGAAGACGATGGCCGCAACCGGCACCAGGACGGCGGCGTGGGTTCCCACCAGTGCCAGAACTCCCAGCACGACGCCGGTCGCACCGCACAGCCACTCCGTCACCATCCCTTCGCTGATCATCTCGCGCAGCGGCGGTGCCTCGGTGGCCGCCACCTGCGCGAAGCGGGCGCCGATCACCGCGCCCAGAAGCAACAGTGAGGCGCCGACCACGATGGTGGCGATCGACATCAGCTCGACCGGGGCGATCTGCAACAAGCCCAGTACCGCCAGGACCACCGCGGCGGCACCGGTGCTCGCTTCGGTCAGCGAGCCGCCGAACGCAACCCTCGATTCTTCCCGTGCGGGAAAAGCGTGACCCGTAGTAGCAGTGACGTCAGACATGTCTTCGTACCTCCTTACCTGCCCAGCCAAGGAAGCCTAAACTGTGCCAAGAAGCCCGGCCGCAACCCGGAATGTGAGCCCGAGCACCGCCACCGCAGTTGTTACAAACTCCCTGCAAGTTCTTCTGCCTCGTAGTCTGTAACTGCCGGCATCCAACGACGCAGCGCTCCCACGGCACCACCCCGGTGGCAGCGGCGCCGGCGGCGGCTCAGCCGGGCGGCGTCGGACGGAGCGTCACCGCTCCCCGTTGCGCCGGATGCTTCGGTGTCACGTTGGCATAGAAGTCCCGGAACACGTGGAAGTCCGCCTCGATGTCCCCGGTGGGCACGAACGCCGGCCCCAAGCCGGCGACCTTGCGCTTGTAGTCGACGTAGCCGAGCACGATCGGCACACCCGCGCCGTGGGCGATGTGGTAGAAGCCGGTTTTCCAATGCGTCGAATGCTTGCGCGTACCTTCGGGCGGCACGGCCAGAATCAGCGACGCGCCGCTTCCGAAACGCTCGATCGCCTGGTCGACGACGTTGCTCCGCCGGCGACGATCGATCGGGATACCACCGAAGAAGCGGATGACCACGCCGAGCGGGAAGAAGAACGCCGCGTCCTTGATGAACCACGAGAGCTTGACGCCGAAGACGTAGGCCGCCGTTACCATGACCACCGCGTCCCAGTTCGAGGTGTGCGGCGCGGCGATGATGACGAAGCGGGCCGGCTGGGCAACGACGCCCTCCGTCTTCCAGCCGAAGATTCGGAAGAGCAGCTTGGCCAGCTGATGGAGACCGGGGCTAGTGTGAAAGGAAGCGCTGAGGCTGCTCTGCATCACAAACTCTTAGCCGAGAAGGAGCAAGGTTGCCAGGTGCCGCCTCCCGATGCCTGTCCGTGGCGAGGCCGACACGAGCCAGGCGAGCAAGCGGGGAGCGACATCGCCCCCGGGTCTGGCAGGACGAACTCGGATCGCCTACGCTGGCGATGCCATGAACCCAAAGAAAACCGCTCCCCGCGCCCGTTTCAGCCTGCTCTACTATCTCTGGGGGCTCGGGCTGATCCTGCTTCTCGACACGCTCCTGTTTTCGAGCCCGCGGCCGCCGGCAATCGCTTACAGCGACTTCCTGCATCGGGTCACCGACAACCAGGTCGCCAGCGTCGTCATCACCAGCGACCGCATCTACGGGGAGATGAAGGCCCCGGCCGAGGCCGCGGGGGGCAAGCCGGCCGCGCCCGCTGCCGTTCCCAGCAAGCACACCCCCTGGCGCTTACACCTGACCGACCTGTTCTCGGGCGTCAGCGGGATGGAGTCGAAGATCAAGACCGCCGAGAAGGCCGCGGCGGCAAAGGAACGGCGCAGCTTCACCGTAGTGCCGCTGGCGGACGACACCCTGCTCAAGACCCTGGAGGCGCACGGCGTCACCTTCCGCGCCGAGGTCGAGTCGCACTGGCTCGGCAACTTCCTCGACAACTGGATCCTGCCCCTGGCCGTGATGGTCGGCATCTGGGCCTTCATCATGCGGCGCATGGGCCAGGGGCCCGGCGCGCTCAACGTCGGCAAGAGCAAGGCCAAGATCTACGAGGCCGATCCCAACACCGCCGTCCGTTTCAGCGACGTCGCCGGCGTCGACGAGGCGGTCGAGGAAACGCGCGAGATCGTCTCCTTTCTCAAGGAGCCCGGCCGCTACACCAAGCTCGGCGCCAAGCTCCCCAAAGGGGTGCTGCTCGTCGGCCCGCCGGGCACGGGCAAGACGCTGCTCGCACGGGCGGTCGCCGGCGAGGCGGCCGTGCCGTTCTTCAGCCTGAGCGGCTCGGACTTCGTCGAGATGTTCGTCGGCGTCGGTGCGGCGCGTGTGCGCGATCTCTTCGTCGAGGCGAAGAAGAAGGCGCCGTGCATCATCTTCATTGACGAGCTCGACGCCATCGGCAAGTCGCGCGCCGGCCAGGGCGCCGCCATCGGCGGCTACGACGAGCGCGAGAACACTCTCAATCAGCTGCTGGTGGAGATGGACGGTTTCGAGGGCAGCGTCGGGGTCGTGATCATGGCGGCAACCAACCGCCCCGAGGTTCTCGATCCCGCCCTCATGCGACCCGGCCGCTTCGATCGCCAGATCCTCGTCGATCGCCCCGCGCGCGACGGCCGACTGGCGATCTTTCAGGTGCACACGCGCAAGCTGGCGCTGGACTCCGACGTCGACCTGGCGCGCCTGGCCGGGGAGACGCCCGGCTTCGTCGGCGCCGACATCGCCAATCTCTGCAACGAGGCCGCCATCGTCGCCTCGCGCCGCAACCATCCGCGCATCACCATGAACGACTTCCAGGACGCCTTCGAGCGCATCGTCGGCGGCCTGGAGAAGAAGAGCTCGATCGTCAGCCAGCCCGAGCGGCGCATCGTCGCCTATCACGAGTCGGGCCACACGCTCATCGGCTACTTCACCCCGGGCGCCGACCCGGTGCAGCGCGTCTCGATCGTGCCGCGCGGCCGCGGCGCTCTCGGCTACACGCTGCAGGCGCCCCTCGAGGACCGCTACCTGATGTCGCACGACGAGCTGCTCGGGCGCATCCGCGTTCTCATGGGCGGGCGCGCCGCCGAGGAGATCACCTTCGGGCAGATCTCCACCGGCGCCTCCGACGACATCGAGAAGGCCAGCCGCATCGCGCGCGAGATGCTGACGGTGTACGGCATGAGCCGGCGGCTGCCCAACCTGTCGCTGGTGTCCGGCACCGCGCCCGGCTTTCTCGGCCAGGGGCCGCAATCGGCGCCGCACTCGGCCGAGATCGAGCAGCTGATCGGCGAGGAGCAGCTCGAGATCCTGCGGCAATGCTACGAAGAGGCCAAGCAGTTCCTGACCGAGAAGCGCGACCTGCTCGATACGCTGGCCCAGCGCCTGCTCCAGCAGGAGAAGATCGACGCGCACGATCTTCTCGAGGTCCTCGGGCCCCGCCCGGTCCCTTCCGCCGGAAA
Organism: uncultured Binatia bacterium (SeqCode); assembly: GCA_964648215.1. GTDB lineage: Bacteria > Desulfobacterota > Binatia > HRBIN30 > JACQVA1 > CAZYMF01. The sequence goes on from CAZYMF010000011.1 coordinate 41,335, forward strand.
GTGATCGGCCGCGCAAGTTGACTCGCCGCCGCGATCCCGACACGATCGGGCGTCGTGACCACCATCGCGCTGATCTCGGACCCCCACGTCACCGTCACCAACCCGGACACGGGCTGGGTGGCGCCGGCGATTCCCAACGAGCCGACGATGTACGACCGCTCGGTGGAGCTGCTGGAGACCGCCATCGACGAGATCAACGCCCTGCCCGAGCTCGACTTCGTCCTCGTGGCGGGCGATCTCACCCGCGACTCGGAGCCCTACAACCACCAGCGCGCGCGCGAGCTGCTCACGCGCTTTCGCAAGCCGGTATTCCTGGTCTCCGGCAATCACGACCAGCCGCGACCACCCAAGCTGCGGCCGCCGGAGTACCTCGATCCCGACGTCACCCCCGTGCGCACGACGGAGATCCCACGCTGGTACGGCGACTTCGGCTTCGACAGCACGCAGCGCACCGCCTACAGCTGCGACCCGACCCCGGACATCCACCTCGTCGGCCTGTGCTCCGCCAAGCCGGACGAGGACTGCGGCCAGATCAGCCCCGAGGTGCTGGCCTGGCTCGACGAGGATCTGTCGCGGCAACGCGATCCCCGGCGCGAGACCATCCTGATGCTGCACCACAGCATCATCGACCACGTGCCGGCGGAATCGGTCAACCCGATGTTCTCCTGGTTCCACGTCGAGAACTCGGCCGAGCTCAAGGCCCTGCTGCGCCGGCATCGCGTCCGCCTGACCCTCACCGGCCATCTCCACATCCAGGACGTGACCGAGGAGAACGGGCTCTACAACATCGCCACGGCGTCGCTCGCCGGCTATCCGCACGCCTATCGCATTCTCACCCTGCGCGACGGGGTCCTCGACATCCGCAGTCGCCGCCTGCGCTCGATTCCGTCCGAGCCCGACCTGCAGGCGTTCTCGCGTCGTTTCACCGCCGACGCCTTCGTCAACGTGGTCGCCGACGCCTTGACGGCGCCGCCCTTTCGCTACGCCCGCGACCGCGCCGCGGTGACGGCCGAGAAGCTGCGCGACTGGTGGCCGTCGATTGCCAACGGCGACGCCCAGTTCGCCTACACCGCGGCGGAGCTGGGCGAAGAGGCGGTGGCCGCCTACGTCAACTCCTTCAGCGATCGCCCGCCCACCGACAACGACCTGACCATCGAGCTGCCGCGGCGCTGACTCAACCCCCGCCCTGGCTCAGCCAGTGCTCCACCGCCGCGAGCACCTGCCAGCGGCGGCTCTCGTGCGGCCCGCCGACGCTGATCACGAAGCGGACGGTGCCCCGGCCGGGGGTGTCGAGATAGCCGATCACCGACTTGACCGTCCGCAGCGTCCCGGTCTTGTTGGGGGTGCCGTGCTTCTGCCGCAGCAGCTCCTTGTACGGCGCGAACATCCGCAGCAGCGCCGCCATCGCCGGCGCCGTGGCGCGGTTGTGGTACGAGATGCCGGAGCCCTCGGTGACGACCAGGCCCCGCAGCGACGGATGCGCGGCGATGTACCGGTTGGCGACGGCGACACTCTTGGCCAGGCTCGCCGGCGGCCCCTGCACCGCCGCGCCGATCGCCAGGAAGAGCTGATTGGCGACGAAGTTGTTGGAGTGGAAGAGCATCTCGCGCAGCACCTCGTCGAGATCGCGGCTGTTGGCGTGCACGTAGAGCGGCGGCCCGGCGGGCGCGCGACCCATCGTCACCTCGTCGCCGACGCGCACGCCGTGCGCGCGCAGCTTGGCCGCGATCAGCTCGCCGGCGTAGCGCGCGATCTCGCCGTCGCGGTGGCCGAGGTTGATGCGCAGAGTCGAGTGGATCCGCCGCCGGCGCGCCAGCGCGCGGGCCAACGGCGTCAGCGGCGTCTGCGCTTCCGCCGAGACGATCTTGCTCCCCCGCCGCCGCACGTTGATGGTGTTGAAGTTGACGGCGAGCGCGGCGTTGGGCGCATCGTAGACGCGCGCCGACCCGCCGACGCCGGGCACTTGAATGTGCGGCGCGAAGTACGAGTCGTCGACGACCACTCCCTTCAGCCGCTTGCCGGCGAGCCGCGGCGCCAGGGCGGCCCCGACCCGATCGAGCTCCTCGGAGACCAGAAAGGGATCGCCGTGGCCCTTCACCACCAAACGATCGCCATCGAGGAAGAACTCGGTGCGAAAGTGCGAGTCGAGCCCGAGATGATCGATGGCCAGCAGCGAGGTGAACAGCTTCAGCGTCGAAGCGGGAATGAACGGCTGCTCGCCGCCGAGATCGAAGAGGACGTGGTTGCCGGCGTCGACGACGTAGACGACGCCGTCGCTGCCCGCCAGGTGGCGAATCTCCGCTCGCGGATCGGCCCGGGCGCCGGCGGCGAGCAATAGCAAGGCGACCGAGATCACCGCCGCCCGAGCAAACGAGCGCCGACGGCTCGGCGACGAAGCTGTCTGCTCATTTCTCACGCGCACCATTTTCCACAACCCGGGCGCCGGCGGAAGCGGCATTGCCGTCGACCCCGGAAAAATCCGTTCAATCCGTTTAATCCGTTGTAAAACTCCTTCTTCTTTTCTCCCGCGCTAGATTTTCCCCGGCTCCGGGTGTTGACTGCAGGCATGCAAACACCGCTCTCCCGCTACGCGAAGTTTGCCTGGGGCGTTCTCGGATTCAACGTCCTCGTCATCCTGTGGGGCGCGCTCGTACGCGCAACCGGATCGGGGGCCGGCTGCGGCAATCACTGGCCACTGTGCAACGGCGAGGTGCTGCCGCGCGATCCGGCGGTGACGACGATCATCGAGTTCAGCCATCGCCTGAGCAGCGGCCTGGCGCTCATTCTGATCGCCGCTCTCGTCGTCGGCGCCTGGCGCAGCTATCCGCGCGGCCATCGGGTGCGTCTGGGGGCCGGCCTCTCCGGGTTCTTCATCGTCACCGAGGCGCTCATCGGCGCCGGGCTGGTGCTGCTGAAGCTGGTGGCGCACAACATGTCGGCGGCGCGCGGCTTCTGGGTGGCGGGGCATCTGGTGAACACCTTTCTGCTGGTGGCGGTGCTGACGCTGACGGCGTGGTGGGCCTCCGGCGGCGGCGCGCTGCGGCTGCGGGGGCAGGGGCGGCTGCCGGTCGTCTTCGCCCTGGCCCTGCTCGGCGTGCTGGTGCTCGGCGTCAGCGGCGCGGTGACCGCGCTCGGCGACACGCTCTTCCCCGCCACCACTCTCGCCCAGGCCGAAGCGCAGACGTTCTCCCCCACCGCGCACGTCTTCATCCGGCTGCGCATCTGGCACCCGACGCTGGCCATCGCGGTCGGGCTCTGCCTGTTGCTGGTGGCGGTGTCGGCGGTGAGCCGGCGCCCGAGCCTCACCAGCCGCAAGCTGGCACTCGCGCTGCTCGGTCTCTACATGGCGCAGCTCACCGCGGGGCTGCTCAACGTCTGGTTCCTCGCCCCGGTGCCGTTGCAGATCGTGCACCTGCTGCTGTCCGACCTGATCTGGATCTCGCTGGTGCTGCTGGCCGCCAGCGTGCTGTCCACCGCCCCGCAGCCGATCGCCGCGGCGGAGCGCGTGCAGGTGGGCGAGACCGCGAAGGCATCGCGCACCGGGTAGCTCTCTCGTACAGGCTCGCCGCCCGTACCTCCACGATGCGGTCCGGGCCGCACCCCGGCTCTGGAAAAATTCTGCCCGCCGCTCATACTGGCGCCATGGACCGACAGGACTGGAACACCCGCTACTCCGCCAAGGATCTCGTCTGGGGCGCCGAGCCGAACCGCTTTCTCGCCGAGGAGCTCGGCGGCGTCGCGTCGAGCGGGCGGGCGCTCGACCTCGCCTGCGGCGAAGGGCGCAACGCCATCTGGCTGGCCAAGCAGGGATGGCGGGTGACGGCGGTGGACTACTCCGACGTCGCCGTCGACCGGGCGCGGCGGTTGGCCCGCGAGCAGGGGGTCGAGGTCGAGTGGATCGAGGCCGACGCCACCTCCTTCGAGCCGGAGCGCGGGAAGTTCCAGCTCGTCGTCATCGCCTATCTCCACCTGCCCGCGGAGCAGCGGCGCACCGTGCTGCAGCATACCGCTGGCGCTCTCGCCCCGGGCGGCCTGCTGTTCATGATCGGTCACGCCCGCCGCAACCTGGCCGAAGGCACCGGCGGGCCGCAGAGCCCGGAGGTGCTGTGGGAGCCGGAGGAGATCCGCGCCGACCTGCTCTCTCTCGGCCTGGTCGTGCAACGGGTCGAGCACGTGCTGCGTCCGGTCGAGACGCCCGAAGGCACGCGCAACGCCATCGACACGCTGGTGCGTGCCGCGAGCAAGGCGGGTTGAGCGGGGCCAAGCATGGCCCCCGGCCGTGCGCAGTCCCGACGACTGGGCCGTCCTCGATATTGGGGATACGGCGCCCAACCTACAGCGCCCAGAGGCCGCCGCTGGCGTCGAGTGGCCCACCATTGGCGAGAACGCCCACTCGACAACGCCGGAAATGTAGGACGGCCGATCTCTCGATCCACCGTTGGAGTCGGATGCCCGGCGGAGAAGAAAGAACGCTCTACGCTGTTTCACCGCGACGCGTAGATCGCCAGCGCCAGGGCAACCAACGCGGCGGCGGCGACCCAGGCGATCCGGCGCGCCGTCCAGGCGCCGGCCGGGCGCTGGCCCTTCTGCAGGCACGAACGGCAGACGGCGCGGCGCGTGGTGAGGCCCATCACCAGCTCGACGCAGTCGCCGCAGCAGAGCGCGCCGCAAACGGCGCACGGCCCGGCGGCGGGCGCGTGGCAGTAGACGCAGTAGGCTTCGTCGGGCGTGAAGGGTTGCTGCGCGCTCATCGGCCGCAGGGACGAGGCTCGGCCAGGGTCGACTCAGGAGGGCCGGCCCTGGCGGCGGCGCTCGCTGGCGCGCTCGGCGTGCAGGCGCTCGAGCTCCACCGCCGAGTGATCGGTGAACGACATCGCCGCCGCCAGCGCGCGATGCCCCGCCTCCTCGGCGATCAGCCGGTGCATCGCCTGGCAGACGCGGCGGTACGACGGATGCCCTTGCGGCGCCGTGCGCAGCTCGATCATGTGCATCGCCTCGCGCGCGTTGAGCTCCATGTAGAATCGCACCCGGTAGGCCATGCTGACGGCGTACGAGGCCACGTCACGCAGGCCCGCCTCCGCCAGCGCGTGGTAGAGCCCCGCAGACTCCTCCAGCACCCGCTCCCACTCGCCGCGCGCACCGACATCCTCGACCGCGTCGGGCACCGCGTAGCCGTGGCGCGGGCCGAGCGGCTGCCACTCGAGGGTCAGCATGCGGTGGCGCTGCAGGTCGCGGAAGGCGCCGTAGTCGGTAACGATGTCGAAGCGATACACCGTGCGCTCGAAGGCGCGGCCGGGCTTGTGCCGGCGGTTGCGGCGCGCACCGACGTAGGCGTCGAGCACCTCCTGGCGCTCGCTCGGCGTCATCCGGCGGGCGAGCGCGAGAAGCTGATCGTCGGGCAGGTCGGACACCGCGTAGAACGCTGCCGCCACGACCTTCACCTCGCCGTCGGGGTCGTGGTCGGTGAGCGTGACCTCCGGACGCGGCTCGGCGGTGGCATCGGCGAGGAGCCGCCCGGCGAGCGCCTCGGTGGCCGAGCGCGTCTGCCGCAGGTACTCGCTCCACGCGCCGCCGCGGTCGGGACGATCGACGCGCTTGAGAAACGACGGGATCACCTTGCGCAGCTCGACCAGCATCAGATCGGCATACTCGCGCACCTCGGCCAGCGGATGCACCCGCATGCGCAGCAGCAACGCCTCGTACGCCTGCCCGGTGCCGTAGAGCCCGACGTTCGACTGCGTCGCCGCCGGCAGCAGGCCGCGCAAGGTATCGAGGGCCTTGGCGCGGATCGTCCGCTTGTACACGCCGTCGGGATCCCCCGGCTCCTTCGGGTAACGGTCGCGGAAGTGTGCCTCGACGGGCTCGATCCAGCGCGCGTACGTCTCGAAGGCGCGATCGAGGCACTCGACGTAACGGCCGCGCAGCGGGCTCCGGTCGAGCTCGGACGGCACCAGGTACTTCCAGCGGCCGCCGCGACGATCGGTGTAGGGAATGTAGCGCGTCGATTGCTCGAGGTAGGCCATCAGGCGGCCCCACTCGAGCACCTTGGTGAGAATGTTGGAGGCGCCCTCGCAGGCGAGGTGGGCGCCGCCGAGCTGCGCCACCGAGTCGTCGCCGTACTCGTCGAAGACCCGCTCGTAGAGCTTGTCGGCGCGGGCGACGCCGACCTCGGCCTCGCCCTGCGCCTCTCCCACCTGGTCGGCGAACTCGTCGAGGAAGAGCCGCCGCAACGACTTCGGCGAACGCGAGTAGCGGGCGAACAGGGCGCCCTTGACCACCTCGGGCAGATTGCGCAACGCGAACACCGGCCCGCTCAGATCGGTGAAATGCGGCGCCAGCAAGCGCTGCTCTTCGTCGGTGAACGTTTCCGTCTCTGTCATCCCCATCGTCCCTCGCCCCCGCGGCCGCATCCTACCCCGCTATCCGTCGTCCAGCGAGCGGCTGCAGTCAAGCCCTCGGCGGCGCGGCGATGAATCCCGCGCGCTTCAGCGAAGGTTCTTGGGTCGCTATGTTCTTGGTTGTTGGGTTGGACCGCCCAACAACCCAACAACAAACAACCTCTTCGTTATGCGGCTGAGGTTGCTCCGCCGGCGCGCAGGCTGGAAAGCCGCCCGATCGTCTCCTCGAACCCGTCTATGGTCTCCTCGATGATCTGCTTGACGGGCTTGATCTCCTCGATGCGGCCGGCGACCTGGCCGCAGAGGGCGATCGAGGCTTCCATGTCGCCGCCGAAGTAGAGGTCCATGACGCGGCCGAAGACGTCCATGCCGACGTGCTCGGCGCGCTCGAGCTCGGTCGTCCTGTTCGTCCGCAGTGCCCGCAGGCCGGGGCGGCTGAAGCGGTTGAGGAAAACGGTGTCGGTCTCCGCCGCGGCGACGATGGCATGTTTCCAGTTCTCGTGCACCGGCGACTCCGCGGCCGACACCATGCGCGAGCCCATCTGCACGCCCTCGGCGCCGAGGGCGAAGGCGGCGGCCATGCTCGGCCCGTCGCAGATGCCGCCGGCGGCGATCACCGGCACCTCGACCTTGGAGCACACCAGCGGCAGCAGCACCATCGTCGCCACGTCGCGCGGGTTCTTGAAGCCGCCGCCCTCGCCGCCTTCGACGACGAGGCCGTCGACACCGGCGGCGACGGCCTTGAGCGCGGCGCTGAGCGACGGCACCACGTGGAACACGGTCAGCCCGGCCGCCTTCAGCTTCGCCGTGTACTGCCGCGGATCGCCGGCCGAAGTGGTGACGAAGCGCACGCCCTGGTCGACGACGAACTCGACGATGCTGGGATCGCGCACGAAGAGCTGCGCGATGTTGACGCCGAACGGCTTGTCGGTGAGGTCCTTCATCTTGCGGATCTCGTCGCGCACGGCGTCGAGCTCCCCCGACGACGTCTCGATGATGCCGAGCCCGCCCGCGTTCGACACTGCCGAGGCGAGCCGGGCCCGGGCGATCCAGCCCATGGGAGCCTGAATGATCGGATAGCGCACGCCGAGGAGCCGGGTGACACGGTTATCGATGCGATTCGTCATTTGTCGTGGCCTCCCATCCAACGCGGCGTTCCACCGCGGGCACCCTCTCTTGCCGCACGAACGCGTGGCACGCAAACTCGCTCGCGCGCCGCGAGGCGCCAGGAGAGGGGGAAGAGAGTCGGCTCACAGCTCTGCCAGCGCCCGACCCAGACGATCGAGTGCCTCGGCGATGTCGGCCGCGGTCACGTCGAGATGGGTGACGGCGCGGAAGCGCCGCTCCGCCACCGGGTTCATCAACACCCCGCACGCGCTGGCCGCGCCGAGAAACGCCATGGTGTCCTCGACCTCGAACAGCACCATGTTGGTCTCGGGCGCCGGGTCGACCTTCAGACCGAGGCGCTGGAGCCCGGCGGCGAGACGCTGCGCGTTGCGGTGATCCTCGGCCAAGCGGTCGACGTGGTGCTCCAGAGCATGCAGCCCGGCGGCGGCGAGGATTCCCACCTGGCGCATGCCGCCGCCGTACATCTTGCGGAAGCGGTGGACGCGATCGATCACCTCGCTCGCGCCGCACACCAGCGACCCGACCGGCGCGCCGAGCCCCTTGGACAGGCAGAACGAGACCGTGTCGAAGGGCTCGGCCCACGTGGCGGCGGCGATGCCGGTGGCGACGACGGCATTGAACAGCCGCGCGCCATCGAGGTGGAGCCGCAAACCCCTGTCCCGCGCGAAGCCCGCGACGCCCTGCACGATCGCGAGGGGAAAGACGCGGCCGCCGGCGGTGTTGTGCGTGTTCTCCAGCGCCACCAGAGTCACCGGCGCGTAGTGGTGATCGGCCGGGACCATGGCGCCGCGCACGTCGTCGACGTCGAATAGCCCGCGGCGGCCGACGGTCTTGATCTGCACGCCGGAGAGCGCGGCCGCCGCGCCCGACTCGTAGCGCAGGATGTGGGCGCCTTCGCCGGCGAGAACGACGTCGCCGTGGTGCGTGAGAGCGCGCACGGCGAGCTGATTGGCCATGGTGCC
>CAZYMF010000012.1:0-3112 GCA_964648215.1 uncultured Binatia bacterium (SeqCode)
TCGAACCCGAGATAGAACGGTACCCCGGTCGCCGTCACGGCGATGGCGATGCCACATTCGAGTGGGCGGCCCCAGATCATCGCTCCGGCGATGCCGGCGTTGGCCAGGAGATAGAGCGCCGGCACCGCGGGATAGCCCCAGGCGCGGTAGGGACGCGGTCTGTGCGGCTGCTTGCGGCGCAAGGTGTACAGCGCCGCGACGTCGGCCATGGTGGCCAGGACGATGGCGAAGGTGGTGTAGTCGAGCACGCTGGGGAAGCGGCGCAGGACGACGATCAGGGCGACCGCCGTCAGCCCCTGCACGGCGATGGCGACGTGGGGCGTGCGATGGCGCTCGTGGACGCGCTCGACGCCGCCGAAGAACAAGCCGTCGAGCGCCATCGCGTAGGCGATGCGCGGGCCGACGAGGATCGTCGCGTTGAGGCAACCGACGATCGACGCCAGCACCAGCGCCGCCATGATCGCTCCGCCGCGGGCGCCGAACAGCGCCCGCGCCGCCGCCTCGCCGACACGGACCTCGCCGCGCAGCTCGCCGATGGGCAGGGCGTAGAGGTAGACCGCGTTGATCAGCAGGTAGATGCCGGTGCAGATCGCCAGACCGACGAACAGCGAACGCGGCACGTTGCGTCCGGGATCGCGGATCTCGCTGGCGACGTACACCGAGGCGTTCCAGCCGAGATAGGAGAAGAGCACCGGCGACAGCGCCAGACCGTAGCCGGCCAAGGGTACCTTCGCCTCGGCCACCGGGGCCACCAAGTGGGACAGGTGGCCGCTGCCGAGCAGCGGTCCCGCCACCGCCAGGCCGACGAGCGCCGCGATCTTCAGGTAACCGGTGGCGTTGTTGAAGCGGGCGCCGGTGCGCACGCCGACGTAGTTGATCCACGAGGTCGCCACGGTGATACCGACCGCCGCGACCATCTTGCCGGTGGCGCCGAGGGCGATGAAATGATCCAGCCCTTCGGCGAAGCCGACGGCGAGCGTCGCCACCGTGCCGGCGTAGATGACGAAGAACGACAGCCAGCCGACGAGAAAGCCGGCGAGGGGATGGTAGGCCTCGCGCAGGTAGACGTAGTCGCCGCCGGCGCGGGGATACATCGCTCCCAGCTCGGCGTTGGCCAGCGCCCCGGCGAGCGACAGTAGGCCGCCGACCAGCCACGCCCCCAGGAACAGGCCGGGTTGCGGAAGGATGTTGGCGACCGTGCCGGGGGTGAGGAAGATGCCGACGCCGATGACCGAGGACACCACCAGCATGGTGGCATCGGTCAATGTCAGCCCCCGCTCCAGACGGTCGAGTGGGTGCCGCTCGGGCTCAGAGGTCGTAGGCGCTCCGCATTGCGCGCTTGCGTATGCGAAGAGCACTGCCGACGTCAATCGACGACACCGTCGCGCTTGCCCGATCGCCGGCGTCCGCGCTACGGTGCCTGCGTTTCAGAACAAGCAGGAGGCGGGCGTGAAAGCTGATCTCGTGATCCGCGGAGGAACCGTTGTCGACGGCACGGGCGCTCCGGCGTTCGAGACCGACGTCGCCGTCACCGGGGACCGAATTACCGCCGTGGGCAAGTACGACGGCGCCGCCGCCGAGGTCATCGACGCCCGCGGCAAGATCGTCACCCCGGGCTTCGTCGACATCCACACGCACCTCGACGCGCAGATCACCTGGGACCCGCTCGGCTCGCCGTCGCACCTGCACGGCGTCACCTCGGTCATCGTCGGCAACTGCGGTGTCGGCTTCGCCCCCTGCAAGGAGAAGGACCGCGACTATCTCATGTTCCTCATGGAGGGAGTCGAGGACATCCCGCAGGCCGCCCTCAAGGCCGGGTTGCGTTGGGACTGGGAGACCTTCCCCGAGTACCTCGACGCGCTGGCGCGGCTGCCGCTCGGGTTGAACGTAGGCGCCCACTTGAGTCACGCGCCGCTGCGCGTCTACGCCATGGGCGAGCGCGGCGCCACCGACGCGCCCGCCACCGACGCGGAGCTGGCGCTGATGCGCCGGCACGTCCGCGAGGCGATGCAGGCCGGGGCGCTCGGCTTCGACACCGGCCGGACCACCATGCATCGCACGCCGGCGTGGGATCCCGTGCCGGGGACGTTCGCCGACCGCCGCGAGCTTTCCGCCATCGCCGGCGCCCTGGCCGAGGCGGGTGCCGGCATCCTGGAAGTGATCCCCTACGGCGGCGCCGGCGAGGACGCGGCCGGCTTCGAGCGCGAGTTCGAGTGGATGGTGCCGGTGGCGCGCGAAGCGAATCGTCCGATCAGCCTGTCGTTGATCCAGAACCTGAAGTACCCGGACATCTGGCGCGAGGTGCTGCGCCGCGCCGACGCGGCCACCGAGCAGGGTGCGCTCATCGTGCCGCAGGTGGCGGTGCGCAGCGTCGGCGTCCTGCTCGGTTTTGGATCTGCTCTATCACCACTCTCGCTCTTCCCGGCCGCGTTCGACCTGTTCGACAAGCCGGTCGACGAGCTACGCGTGCGGCTGCGCGATCCCGCGGTGCGGGCGAAGCTGATCGCCAGCCTGGCCGAGAGCAGCGGCGACATTCTCGGCGGCATGGCGCGCATCGAGCACGTCTTCCCGCTCGACGACAAGGGGGTGCTCGCCTACGAGACCGGCCCGAACAAGAGCGTCGTCGCCATCGGCGCCCGCTCCGGGAGGCACGCCGGCGAGGTAATGCTCGACCTGATCCTCGAGCACGACTTCCGCAACTTCTTCTTGATCCCGCTCTACAACACCGACCTCGAGGCAGCGGGCGAGATGCTCTCGCATCCGCGCAGCACCATCGGCCTGGGCGACTCGGGGGCGCACACCAGTCAGACCTCGGACGCCGGCTTCGCCACCTTCTTCCTCGCCTACTGGGCCCGGCACCGCAAGCTGGTGCCGCTGGAGCGCGCGATTCACAAGCTCACCGGCGAGCTCGCCGAGATGTGGGGCCTGCGCGGGCGCGGCGTGCTGCGCGCCGGCGCCTACGCCGACGTCAACGTGATCGACTACGACCGGCTCGATCTCCGGCTACCCGAGGTCCGCCACGACCTCCCCGCCGGCGCCCCGCACTTTCATCAGGGCGCCGTCGGCTACAGCGCCACCATCGTGAACGGGCAGGTGCTCATGCGCGACGGCG
>CAZYMF010000012.1:3212-14516 GCA_964648215.1 uncultured Binatia bacterium (SeqCode)
CTCGAGTGGGACGTCACCCCGCTGCAGACCTTCGCCGCGCGCGCCAAGCACGAGCGCGGCGCGATGAAGAGGTTGAAGAAGCGGTAGAGGCGCGTCAGCCGAAGATTCCCGCCATCGCCGCGGCCACGCCGACAGTGGCGACCGCCAGGAGCACGAGGGCGGCGAAGGCGGGAAGGCTGTTGCGCCGGCCGGCGAAGACGACAGCGTAGGCGGCCTTGAGCAGATTGTTGGACGCCGCCGCGATGAGGATGGCGACGGTCATCGCGGTGGCAGCCATTCCCTGTACGCCACCCTGGGCGAGGCTCAGGACGAAAGGGTCGATGTCGGTCACGCCGACGATGGCCGCCAGCGAGTACACGCCGGCGTGACCGAAACGCGCCTTGGCCCAGGTGGAGCCGAGGGAGACGACGACGAACATGACGGCGAAGATGAAGGCGGCGCTCAGCTCCAGGGGGTTCCGTGGTTGCGCGAACGCCGCCCCGGTCGACCGGCCGCGGCGAAGCCGCCCGTAACAGGCCGCTGCCAGTCCGGCACCGAGCGCACTGAGGCCCACCAGGCCGGGAGCCAGAACGCGGGCCAGAGGCAGATTGAACACCGCCACCACCACCAGCACACGCAGGTACATCAGCGCCGTGGCCAGGACGATGCCGGCCTGGATGTCACCGACGGCGCCGGGATCCTCGCCCACGCGCCGGGCCAGCACCACCGTCGTGGCGGTGGAGGAGTAGAGCCCGCCGAGCACCGCGGTCAGGAGCACGCCCCGCGCCGGCGAGACGTAGCGTTGCACCAGATAGCTTCCGTACGAGAGCGAGCTGACGACGACCACGGCGAGCCAGAGCTGGTGCGGCGTGATCTCGGTCAACGACGTCACCGGCTGGTCTGGCAGCAACGGCAGGACGATCCCGGTGAGGACCAGGAACTTGCCGAAGGTGGCGATCTCGTCGAACGGGATGCGGCGCGCCAGCTGGTGCAGCGGCTCGCGCGCGCCGAGCAGCAGAACCGCGCTGACCGTCAGGCTGACGGTGATCCACGCCGGCTCGCGTAGCGCCGTCGGGCCGATCAGGTAGGCGAGGAGATTGCACACCGGGCCCATCAGCCCGGCGCCGCCACCGGCTTCCGCCGTCGGCGCGGCGGACTCCTCGGCGGTTGCGGCGACGGCCTCCGATCGTTCCCAGGTGACGTGGGATCGATACCAGGCGTAGAGCCACGCCCCGAGGACGGCGAGCCCGGCGACGAACGCCAGGCCGTATGCCGGCTCGACCAGGTACAGCCCCGCGCCCAGAAGAGCCAGCAGCGGAAACGTCCGCACGCCTCCCGGGCGTCTCAGCCCGCGCCGGGCGTAGAAGTCCTCGTAGGCCAGGCCGAAGAAGAAGGAGAGTCCCAACAGGAGGGCGAGATTCTGCGCGGAAACGTTCGGTGGCACGGGCTGAGTCTCCAGCGTCACAGCGGGCAGGCGCTATCTGCAATCCTAGTGGAAAAGTCGGTCTCCGGCGATGGGGTAAAGGCCGCTCGTTGGCTCGTTCCGGCAAGGTCCGCCCCCACCGAGCGGGAGACAACACGCCGAGGCGGGCGGGGCTTGCTTCGGCCGTGTCCCCCGTGCTTTGAGGCGGGCCGGCGAACGACGGATGGACGTGTTTGCAGACAAGGTTGCGGTCGTCACCGGCGGCGCGTCAGGGATCGGGCGTGCCGTCGGGGCCGCGCTCGCTCGTCGCGGCGGTCGCGTGGTGCTCGCCGACGTCAACGGGGCGCAAGCGGAAGCGACGGCCGCCGAGATCGGAGGCGAAGCGGCGGCGCTCGACGTGCGCGACGCCGCTGCCGTCGAAGCTCTGCTCGACAAAACGGCGCAGACCTACGGCCGCATCGACTACCTGTTCAACAACGCCGGGATCGCGATCCTCGGCGCCGCCCGCGAGATGACGCTGGCCGACTGGAACGCGCTGGTCGACATCAATCTGCGCGGCGTCATTCACGGCGTCGCAGCGGCCTACCCGCTGATGATCCGTCAGGGATTCGGCCACATCGTCAACACCGCCTCGATCGCCGGTTTGGCGCCGACCCCGGGCGCGGTGGGCTACGCCACCACCAAGCACGCGGTGGTCGGCCTGTCGATCTCGCTGCGCGAGGAAGCGGACGCGTTCGGCGTCAAGGTCAGCGTCGTCTGCCCCGGGCTGATCGACACGCCGATCAAGCACAGCGCCAAGCTGCTCAACACCGATAGCGAAACCTTGTTCCGGAGTCTTCCGGTGAAGCTGTACCCGGCCGAGCGCTGCGCCGAGGACATCCTGCGCGGCGTCGCCCGCAACCGCGCCATCATTCCGATCACCGGCGGCGCCAGCCTGGTGTGGCGTCTCTATCGCCTGCTCCCCGGTCTGACCACCCGCCTGATCCGGTTCGGCATCATGCGCAGCCCGGTCCTCGGCCCGCGTCGTTGAGCCTCGGCCTCATTGGTCCGTTTTTCATCTTCCGGTTTCCGGCTTCGAAGATCGGATGGGTAGGAGTCGCGGTGCCGCAGCCGACCCAGGGGCCTCCCGCCCCTCGGTCATTCCCGCAATCTTCTGGCGGGAATCCATGCGTAAAGCGTGCTGCGCCGAGCGCTGTCGCGGCCATCTCTCCGGATGGATCCCGGCCTGAAGATTGCCGGGATGACGGACGATGGGGGACAAGGAGTGAAAGGGCAGCCCGATCGCTGGTCACTTTCATCCCTCTCGGGCAAAGCCACCGGCTTCGCGACGACTGTTTCCTGTTTCTCATTCCCCCCCGGCGCCCCCCTGGATAACCCCACCGCCGCGTGCGATTCTCCCGTGATGGCCGCTGCCCGCTCGTTCTTCGCCACCACCGCCAAGGGCATGGAGGAGCTGCTCGCCGCCGAGCTGCGCGGCATCGGGGCGGAGGAAGCCACGGTCGGTCGCGCCGGCGTGTCGTTCCAAGGCTCGCTGGAAACCGCCTACAGCGCCTGCCTGTGGTCGCGCGTCGCCAACCGGGTGCTGCTGCCGCTGGCGTCGTTCCCGGCGCCCACTCCGGAGGCTCTCTACGCCGGCGTGCGCACCATCCGGTGGCTGGATCACATCGGAACGGGCGGCACCCTGGCGGTGGATTTCGCCACCTCGCGCTCCGCCATCACGCATTCGCACTTCGGCGCGCTGAAGACCAAGGACGCCGTCGTCGACCAGCTCCGCGATCAGACCGGAACGCGCCCGTCGGTTGCGGTGGAGCGACCCGACGTCCGGGTGAACGTCTACCTCCACGACGATCGCGCCACGGTCAGCATCGATCTCTCGGGAGAGAGCCAGCACCGCCGCAGCTACCGCGAGCGCGGCGGCGTCGCCCCGCTCAAGGAAAACCTCGCCGCCGCGGTGCTGTTGCTGGCGCAGTGGCCGCAGCTGGCGCGCGCCGGCGCGCCGCTGATCGACCCGATGTGCGGCTCGGGAACGCTGCCGATCGAGGCCGCGCTGATGGCGGCCGACGTCGCCCCCGGCCGCGCGCGGACGTACTTCGGATTCCTCGGTTGGAAAGGGCACGAGCCGGCCTCGTGGCAGCGGCTGTTGCAGGAGGCGGAAGAGCGCGAGATCCGCGACCCGCGGCGGCTGCCGCCGATTCGCGGCTACGACGCCGATGCCGCGGCGGTGCGCGGCGCTCTCGCCAACGTCGAGCGCGCCGGCTTGCGCGGCAGGGTCCACATCGAGAAGCGCGCCCTCGCCGACTGCGAGCCGATCACGGCACGCGTCGAAGGCGAGGTCCGCGGCCTGCTGGTGACCAACCCGCCGTACGGCGCGCGTCTGGGAAACAGCGAGAAGCTGGCGGAGCTCTACGCCACCCTGGGGGATACGCTGCGGCGCAAGTTCATGGGCTGGACCGCTTACGTGCTCGCCGGCAACGTCGGTCTGGCCAAACGCATCGGCCTGCGCGCCGCCCGCCGCCACGTGCTGTACAACGGCGCCATCGAGTGCCGCCTGCTCGCCTTCCCGATCTCACCCAACCCGGTGCGCGAGAAACGAGGGCCGCATTGGCGCCAGGGCGTGCGACAGTAGTGTCGTGTCTCAGGAGGACAAGCGACGCGACGCAAAGCGCGAAGATACGTTCGAAACCAAGTGCCCTGGCCCCCTCACCCTGACCCTTCTCTCCCGGAGGGAGAGGGAACCTCTATGCGCATGATCCCGCTACTTACGAGACGCGGCACGAGCGGCTACGCAGCTGCGTAGGGCGGGCGGCCGAGCGGCCACTCGGTGTTCACCTGGTGGCCGTAGAGGTCGATCGCGAGCTTGACCGCGTCGGCGTTCTCCATCAGGAAGCGCATGTCGCCCCGCACCTTGATCTCGCCGCGCAGGCCCGACTTGATCGGGTCCGTCTGACCGGCGGCGACTCCCTCCCAGACCGTGGCCGGCGCGGTGAAGCGAAAGTTGAGACCTTTGCCGTCGTGGCGCTCGGGCAGCGGCCGGAACTCGACCACTCGGCCGTTTTCGAACGCCAGCAGAAAGTAGAGCGCGCCGTCCTTCGGCACGTACGGCGAGACGCCGTCGCCGATCACCTCCAGGGAGAAGACGATGCGCTTCTGGGACAGCATCTTGCCGAGCTGCTCCGCCCCGTTGATGAGCTGCTTCATGTCTTCGTACCAGGCGTCTGAGTAGATGACCGACATCGGATCTCCTTCCAGAAGAGTCGAGGCTTCACCCGTCACGGGTTGGCGGTGACGTACCAGTAGAGGGCGGCAGCGGTGGCGATGGCGAGCGCGGCGCCGGCCCACAGCCGGCGAGCGCGAGCGGCGCGACGCGCGTCGCCGTCGATCTGCATGAAGCGGAGCATGCCGAGGAGAAAGGGCAGTTGCTGAACGGAGAACCGGATCTTCAGCTTGCGCTGCGCCAGCAGCCGAAATGGATTGTCCTGGCCCGAGGTGAGATGGGCGATGGTGAGGAAGTCGCCGCTGATCGCGGCCTCGCCCGCGCCGGGGCTGCCGCAGTCGTGCAGCTCGACCCGGTCGCGGCCGAAGGTGATGCGCACGCACACATCCTCGTCTTCGGCGGAACGAAACACGACCCGGCCCGACAGCCGGCGCGCTTGCCGCGCCTTGCGCGCGGAGACCGCTATCGTCTGCTCGATGAACTGCTGCAGCATGTCCGCCAGCCCGCTCGCCTGCTCGCCGTTCGCGAGGACCACGGGGATTGCCTCGCCGCTCGCCTCACCCGTCACGATTCACCGCCGGTCCCGACGCACCGCGCACGCTCCTCGAATCAGATCTGCACCCACCACTTCTCCAGGTTGAAGTCGTCGGCGATGACGCTGAGACAATTGTACCCGGGAGCAAAGGTGATGTAGCCGTGCGGGTGCTGCGAGGCGCCGCACAGGTACAGGCCCGCGATCGGCGTGCGGTACTGCGCCAGCTCGTCGGTGGGTCGGTGCTCGAGCAGGCTCTTGGGATGGATGCGCCCCACCATCCAGTCGCCGAAACGGTAGTTGATCATCTTCTGGCTGATGTCGTGCGGCGTCTCGGTCACCCACTGCCGGATCAAGCCGTCGTCGAGGTTCGTGCACACGCTGGCCCAGCGTTCGACGCTGCGCCTGCCAAAATCCCTGGCGACCTGCCGCCATGCTTCCTCCCCGCCGTCGGCGAGCGCGAAGGGGGCGAAGACGCGGATCAGCCCGGTGGCTTTGCCGGGCGGCGCGTCGGTCGGATCGTACAGCGAGTTGACGGCGACGTTGAGCCGCGGCGTCTTCGGCAGCACGCCGCGCCGGATGCGGTCGAACTCCTCCTTGAAGTCGGCGAGCGATTCGAAGCCGATGTTCACGATCCATGCCCGATCGATGTCCGGATCGAAGGCGGCCGCCTTGTAACGGGGAAATCCGTTCATCGCCAGATGCACGTTGAAGAGGGTGGCATCCTGGTAC
Organism: uncultured Binatia bacterium (SeqCode); assembly: GCA_964648215.1. Lineage (GTDB taxonomy): Bacteria > Desulfobacterota > Binatia > HRBIN30 > JACQVA1 > CAZYMF01. Next base: position 9,093 of record CAZYMF010000012.1, read on the forward strand.
TCGACCTCGTGAACGGCCGCCGCGGTCGGCTGCGGCACGTGCTCCGGCTTGAGAAGCTTCTCGAAGGTCTGGTTCACGTCGACGCTGGAGACGACCAGCTTGTGGGCCTTGACGAAACCGTCGGGGGTGCGCACGCCGACGGCGCGCCCGTTCTCGACCACGATCTCTTCGACCGGGACCTGGGGGAAGACGCGCCCCCCGGCCTTGACGATGACGCGCAGCAACGCGTGCGCCAGCCGGTGGCTGCCGCCCTTGCACAGATGCCAGTTGGTGATCTTGCCGAGCAGCACGGGGTAGCTGACCGCCAGGCCCTTGATGTGCGGCTGGTAGGCGCAGATGGCGGCATCGAAGGCGAGCATCGCCTTGATGCGGTCGTTCTCGAAGTGCTTGTCGAGGAAGTCGGCCACCGACATCGTGCGCAGCCGCGCGGTCAGAAACTCCGAACGTTCCTCCACCCCCCACGACGCCAGCGCCCGGGTGAGATCGTTCAGATGGATGGGCGGCGCGTACATGAGCGTGCGCACCATGAGATCCATGTAGCCGCCGACCTCCTCCCACAGGCGCATCCACGTGTCCGCGTCCTTCTTCGAGAAGCGCGCGAAGCTCTCGTAGGTCTTGCGCATGTCGGTGTGGATGGTCAGCGCCGTACCGTCGGAGAAGACGCTGCCCATCTGCACCTCGGGCAGGACGTAGTCGACGCCGTTGTCGAGCAGATCGAGGTCGTCGTAGGCGGGGCTCAACCCGACCAGGGAGTGGTAGTTGGAGTGCAGGTTGTGCAGGAAGTTGGGCTCGGTGACCTCCTCGGTGCTCAGGCCACCGCCTTCCTCCGTGCGGCGCTCGAGCACCGCCACGCTCCAGCCGCTCTTGGCCAGGTAGGCGGCCAGAGCCATGCCGTTGTGTCCCGCGCCGATGACGATTGCGTCGAAGCCCTTGTCGAACATGCCCATGATTCGTGCCCCTTGCGATCCGACTCTCAGTAGACGCGCGCGGCGTTCCGCCAAACTTCGCGGTAGGCGAAGTCTTCGCAGAGCACCTTGAAGCAGTTGTAGCCGGGCCCGGCCGTCACCCCGCCGCCCGGAGCGCAGCAGCTACCGCACAGGTACAGGCCGGGAATCTCCGTGGCGTAGCGCGCGGCGCCGGCAAACGGCCGCAGCGGGCCGAGCTGATCGATGCTCATGGCGCCGTGGCCGAAGTCGCCTTCCCGCATCCGCATGCCGCGCTCCTGATCGAGCGGCGTGTGCAGGTAGTCGGCGATCACGTTCTCCGGCGTCATGTTGGGCGCGAACTTTTCGTAGAGCGCGAGGAGTCTGCCGTTGTAGGTCGCCTTGATCTCGTCCCACTGCGCCTCGCTGAGGGCGCTGGCGCGCGGGAAGAAGTACCAGCCGGTGAGGTTGTGTTTCCCCGGCGGCGCCTGGGTCTTGTCCCACAGGGAGTTGATCCAGACACCGGCGGCGGGCAGCTCGGGAATGCGGTCGATGTGACCGGCGCGGTTGTAGTCGAGCACGTCCTTGGCCGAGTCGTAGCCGACCACCTGGTACCACGCCATGTTGATGTCCGGGTCGCGCGCCGCCGACTTGTAGTCGGGCGCCTGGTGCAGCGCCATGGCCACCGAGCCGAGGACCTGGTCGGGCCCGTCTTTGAAGTTCTTCACCCGCCGCTGGTAGTAGGGAGAGAGGTGCTCCTCGCCGACGAGATCGAGGAAGGTATCCTTCAACCCGATGCCGCTGACGACGGCCTGGCGCGCCATGTACTTGCGGCCGTCGGCGGTCTCGACGCCCACGGCCTTGCCGCCCTCGACGAGGATCTTCTTGATCCGACTGGCCTCGCGCATGGTGACGCCTTCCTTGAGGCAGGCGGTGACCATGGCGCCGTTGAGCCGATGGCTGCCGCCGACGATCATGCGCCAGCAGCCGGGCATGAACAGACAGGAGAAGATGAACAGCCCGCCGGTCCCCGGCCATTCGATCGGCGGACCGCAGAACTCCACCGCCACCCGATAGAAGAGGGCGCGGATCTCGTCGGTCTCGAACAGCTCGTCGATGCAGTCGCGGATCGACTTGTAGGCCATTTCCGGATCGAGGCCGAACATCTTCATCAGCATCGCCGAGCCCTGCTGCGCCGGCGGTGCGCCCTCGTCGAAGTTGATGCGCTGGGGCGGCGTGTACAGCCCCATGGCCATCAGCGGCTCGAGCTCGTTCGCCTTGGTCTTGAGCGCGCGCCAGGTGTCGGCATCGCGTTGCGAGTAGACCGCGAAGTTCTTGCACGTCCGCTCGATCATGTCGTTGCGGTAGATGATGATCGGCGGCCGGCCGTCGGCGAAGGGCATGCCGGCCTGGGCGTCCGGGTAGATGGTGCGCGCCCCCAGGCTCTCCAGGTCGAAGTCCGCGAAGAACGGCATGATGTGGAGGAACTCCATGAAGTTGGAGTGGATGTTGTGACAGAAACCGGGAGCGGTGTGCTCGGCGGTGTAGACGGCGCCGCCCCACTCGTGCCGGCCCTCCAGGATGCACACGTCCACACCGGCACGCCCGAGGTAGGCGGCGCAGGTGAGCGCGTTGTGCCCACCGCCGACGATGACGACATCGAACTCCGATTTCTTTTCCATCGATTCACATCCTCATGCAGGGTCCGAGGCTAGGTTCTCGACCAGGAACCCTACCCCGGCCTCGCATCGCGAGCAATGTCAAAGTCGGGCTCCAGGACCGCCGCATGCTCTTCGTCAGCGAACCGCGAAACGTGCGTCACCAATCCCGGTTGACGTTCCGGGGCCATCTCCCTAGAAGGTGGCGCCATGGATCTGCAACTCACCGAAGAGCACCTGAAGTTCCGCGACGAGCTGCGCACCTGGCTCGACGCCAACCTCGAGCGCCCGTGGGGCGAGGAAGTGCGCGATCCGCAGGCGACCGAGGACAGCCTGGTCGAGCTGCGCCGGCGCTGGCAGCGCAAGCTGCACAAGGCCGGCTATCTCGGCATGGGCTGGCCCGCCGAGTGGGGTGGCCGCGGCGCCACCGAGGTGGAGCAAGCCATCTTCGAGGAGGAGATGGCGCGCGCCGACGCGCCGCAGATTCTCAACTCCCTCGGCATCGGCCTGCTCGGCCCCGCCCTCATCCACCACGGCACGGAGGAGCAGCGCCGCCGTTTCATCCCGCCCATGCTGGCGGCCGACGAGATCTGGTGCCAGGGCTTCAGCGAGCCCGGCGCCGGCAGCGACCTCGCCTCGCTGCGCACCAGCGCCCAGCTCGACGGCGACCACTTCGTGCTCAACGGCCAGAAGATCTGGACCACGTTCGGCCCCTGGGCCGACTGGATCTTCGTCCTCTGCCGCACCGACTCGAGCGATCGCTACGGCGGCATCTCCTTCGTCCTCTGCAAGCTCGACACCCCCGGCGTGACCGTGCGCCGGCTGCGCCAGATCACCGGCGAGAGCGAGTTCGGCGAGGTGTTCTTCGAGGACGCGCGCGTGCCGAAGGAGAATCTCGTCGGGCAGATCGGCGAGGGCTGGCGCATCGCCATGACCGTGCTCGCCTACGAGCGCGGCGCCATGTCGCTGGCGTTCGCCGCCCGCTTCGAGCGCGACGTGCGGCGGCTGGCGCAAGCGTGCAAGGAGATCGGTCGCAGCGACACCGCCGCGCGCGAGAAGCTGGCCCGCTTGCTGGTGGAGAACGAGGTCATGCGCGCCAACGGTCTGCGCACCCTCGCCAACTTCGCCGACGGCAAGAAGCCGGGCCCCGAATCGTCGATCGAGAAGCTCTTCTGGAGCGAGTTCGACAAGCGTTTTCGCGAGACCGCCCTCGACATCCTCGGCCCCGGCGCACAGCTGCGCCGCACCAGCGTCGCGGCCCGCGCCGACGTCGACTGGGAGCGGGAGTTCCTCTGGTCGCGCGCCGGCACCATCTACTCCGGCTCCTCGGAGATCCAACGCAACATCATCGCCAAGCGGGTGTTGAACCTGCCGCAAGCCTGAGTGAATCGCCATGAAGTTCGATCTGTCCGAAGACCAGGAGCTGCTGCGCCGTTCCACCCGCGACTTCCTCGCCAGCGAGTGGCCGATCGAGAAGGCCCGCAAGGTGATGGAGGACGATTCCCGCGGCTACGCGCCCGCGGAGTGGGCGCGGCTGGCCGAGATGGGCTACCTCGGCTTGCTGCTGCCACCGAGCGTCGACGGCCAGGGTCTCGGCGCCGTCGAGCTCGCCGCCGTGCTCGAGGAGGCCGGCCGTGCCTGCATGCCCGGGCCCTATCTCGACGTCGTGCTGGCGGCAACGCTGCTCGCCGCCGCCGGCGGGCAGGACTCCCTGGTGAAGGAGATCGCCGGCGGCACCCGGCTGGTCACCATCGCCCGGGAGGACTCCGTCTTCGCCGGGACCGACGTCACACCGACCCGCCTCGAAGGTGGCCGCGCGCGCGGGGTCAAGTACTTCGTCCCGTTCGCGGCGCAGACCGACGTCTTGCTGGTGACGACGCCCGCGGCCCTCTGTCTGGTGGAGAAGCCCTACGACGTGGTCGCCATGCCGACGCTCGACCCGGCGCAGCGCTTCGGCCAGGTGACGCTCGACCACGCCGCCACCCGCGTCGGTGATCCCAGCTTGCTCCAACGCATCGATCAGCTCGCCGCCATCGGCGCCGGCGCCATGTTGCTGGGCGTGATGAGCCGCGCGCTCGAGATGACCGTCGAGTACGTGCAAACGCGGCAGGCCTTCAAGCGACCTATCGGCGCGTTCCAGGCGCTGCAGCACCGCCTCGCCGACATGCTGCTCAAGACCGAGTCGACGCGCTCGGCCGTCTACCGCGCCGCCTGGTGCTTCGACACCGACGACGCCAGCACCGCGCTCGCTTGCGCCAGCGCCAAGGCCTACGCCGGCGATGCGTCGCGGCTGGTCTGCGGCGAGGCGGTCCAGATGCACGGCGGCATCGGCTTCACCTGGGAGCTCGACCTGCACTGCTACTTCAAGCGCGGCAAGACGCTCGAGCAGCACTACGGCTCGACCGAGGTGCAGCTGCAGCGCGCGCTGGCCGCCGCCGGCTACTGAGGCGCGGGCGCGCGGCCCGTCAGTGGCGCTCCTGCGCCCGCTCGCTGCGGCTGCTGTGGGATTGCGCCCGTGGTGCCGGCGCCTGTACGCGCGGCGGCGCGGCCTGGTGATGCTGCTGCAGCCGCTCGCTGCGCGGCTGGTAGCTGCGTTGCTGCGGCGGCGGGTTGGCCGGCGCCCTCTGGACCGGCGGCACCGCGCGGGGAAGCGGCGCCGGCGCGGCCTCGCGACGCTGCTGTAGCCTCTCACTGCGCGGCTGGCGGACCTCGACGTTCGGCGCGCGCACCGGCGGTGCCGCTTGCTGCCGAGGCGGTGCGACCCGCTGCTGCTCGCGCGTCTGCAGCCGCTCGCTGCGCGGCTGGCGGACCTCGACGTTCGGCGCGCGCACCGGCGGTGCCGC
>CAZYMF010000012.1:14616-45089 GCA_964648215.1 uncultured Binatia bacterium (SeqCode)
GCTCGCTGCGCGGCTGGCGGACCTCGACGTTCGGCGCGCGCACCGGCGGTGCCGCTTGCTGCCGAGGCGGTGCGACCCGCTGCTGCTCGCGCGTCTGCAGCCGCTCGCTGCGCGGCTGGCGGACCTCGACGTTCGGCGCGCGCACCGGCGGTGCCGCCTGGCGCGGAGGCGGTGCGACCCGCTGCTGCTCGCGCGTCTGCAGCCGCTCACTGCGCGGCTGGCGGACCTCGGCGCCGGGCGCACGCATCGGCGGTGCCGCCTGGCGCGGGGGCGGTGCGACTCGCTGCTGCTCGCGCGTCTGCAGCCGCTCACTGCGCGGCTGGCGCGGGACCTGGCCCGCCTGCGGCGGCGGCGCCGCCCTCTCCGCGCCCAGCCGGGCCGACTTGCTGGGATGTTCGCGCGTGGTGAAAACCGGGCGCGGCTGCTCGCGCGGCGGCGCGGTGCGTGTCCGCACCGGCTTGAATCGCGCCACTTCGAGCGGCGCGAGGTGACGCTGCTCGATGTGCCCAAAGCGGGTCATCTTACGCGCGCCGTGACCGAACTCGCCCCGCGGCACGCCGACCACGGCGTCGTGCACGCGCACGTTGTGGTACCAGCGGTCGCGGTGGGTATGGCGTGGTCCGGACCAGCCCGCCCACCAGGGGCGACCGATGAATCCTACCGGCCCCCACCACGGCACCAGCGGATCACCCCAGCCGAGCGCCACCCAGCTGACGAAGGGCCCGCCGATGCCCACGCTCACCTGCACACCGGAGCCGCCGAAGAACGCCACCAGCGCCGGCGCGTACACCGGGCGGAACGCGACCGGGATCGGGCCCGGCGCCCAGGCCCAGTAGCTGTCGAGATGGACCCAGCGGCCGTAGTGAAACGGGGCCCAGCCCCAGGCGGCCGCGTCGACCCAGGTCCAACCGTAGTAAGGATCCCACATCCACCGCCCGGTGCTGTAAGGCGCCCACCCCGTGGCCACCGCCGGCACCCAGACGCGACCGTAGGTCGGCACCACGCGCCAGCCGCCGTAGCGGTCGAGGTCGGCGACGCCGTACATGTCGGCCGGAACATAACGATCGCTGCTCGCCTGCAGTAGCTGGTCGGTGCGACCGTAGTTCCAACGGTCCCAGCCATCGAGAGCGGGGGCCTGATACGTGGCCAGCTGCGGCGTTGCCGTGCCCTGGATCACGACCTGTTCCCCCGCGCCGATGTCGGAGGACCGGCCGCCGGCCAGCGTCAGCACGGCCCGGCCGCCGCGCCGCGCGCTGACCGCCGTGGTGTCCTGGTGCACGTCGACGCGATAGTAGCCGGGACGATCGATGGTCAGAGCCGAGTTCGGGGTGTCGACCTCGATGGTATGGCCGGGCGCGATCTGGCGCACGTCGATCGCGGCGGTACCCGCGGTCACCTTGAGCTGCAGGTAGTCGGGCTCCTGGCTGACCAGACCGAGCTGCGTATCGGCACCGGCGCGGACGAAGGCGCGTCCGGCCACTTGCAGCTCGAAGTTGGAATCGGCGCCGGTGTAGAGCAGATCACCGGGGGCCATGGCGATGTTGAGACGCGCCGCCTCCCAATTCTCGTAGCCGACGCGCCAGAAGGAGACGCTGCCGTCGACGAAGCTGAGACGCGGCGGTGTTCTGCCGACCTTTCCCTCGTCCTGGGCACGGACGGGAACGGCGGCGCCGGCGAGGGCCGCGGCGAGCAAGAGTGTCACACCCGCGCGCCAGCACCGGCACAGGGCGTAGCGGAACTGAAGGGGACCGCGAACGGCCGGTCGATCGGATCTGGACATAGGCATCGCCTTTCAAGCGTCACACCCTCTAACGCGATGCGCCGGTGAAAGTTGCTCGCGCCGTCCTTCTCCGATCCGGCCCGTCCGTGCCCGGGGTCTCGCATGGCATCGAACCACGTTATGAAGGCGGCGTGCTTCGAGTGCCCACCCGACGCTCGCTCGCCGGCTTGGCGCTTGTCACTTGCAGCTTGTGACTCGCTACGTCTGCGGCTCCAGAGCCAGGCGGTAGACGGTTTTGCCGACGCCGTTGACGATGCGCAGCGTTAGATCGCCGTCCTCGTCGATGTCGACGACGCTGAAGGTGAACCAGTGTTTGGCCTCGTCGAAGCTCTTGATGGCGTCGGCGCTCTCCGGGCCGTTGAAGAAGAGCCGCTCGGGGTGGAGAGTCGGGGCGAGATCCGGGCGCGGAAACACGCCGGCGTTGAGCGGCCCGGTCGTGAACTCGTGCAGCTGGAAGCCGGCATCCTCGGGAAAGGGCGTGTAGCGGAAGACGGTGGCGAAATGCACGTCGGTGGTGATCCACACCTGGTTGCGCACGTGGTGAAGCTCCAGCTCTCGCAGAATCGACAACAGCTCGCGCTCGAACCCGGTCTGCCCGGGGTAGGCGGCCCAACCGTCGTGCCCCTTGCGCTCGTTCCCGGTCGGAATCGACAGCGGCACGCTGCAGACGACGACCTTCCAGGTCGCATCCGAATGCGTCAAGCCGTCGATCAGCCACTGCCGCTGCGCCGCGCCCAGCATGGTCTTCGGTCTCAGCCCGGTGTCGGGCAGAATGTTGGCGTCGCGGTACTGGCGCGTGTCGAGAAAGAAGAGCTCGACCTCCTTGCCCCAGCGGATGCGGCGATAGAGCCGTTTCGGGGCCGCCGCGGGCGGGATCATCGGCTGGTAGTCGAGAAATGCCTGCAGACCGATGGGAAGCAGGTGCCGTCGCGGAGCTTGCCGCAGCGTATCGTGATGCGGGCCGAAGTCGCTCATCACCTCGTGATCGTCCCACACGCCGTAGTAGGCGGTCGACGCCAGCAGTCGTTGCGAGGCGGGATCGACGCGGTTGTACCGCCAGTGCGCCCAGAACCCGGCCAGGTCCAACGAAGGAGTCTTGGGGCCGACGATCTGCCGGTTGCCGTAGCGGCCGATCGCCGCGCAGCGATCGTCGGCGTAGATCATGTCGCCGAGGCCGATGAAGAAGTCGGGCGACTGCTCGGCCACGCGATCGAGCACGGTGTAGCCTTCGCGGGCGTCGCGGCAGGCGTTCTGGCCGGCGAGATCCCCGCTCCACACGAAGCGCACCGGCCGGGGATCCTCGGCCGCGGGCGCGGTGCGAAAAACTCCGCGCGCCGCGGCGACCTCGCCGTCCCGACTCGCCGTCGCACCGTGGCACCAGACCCGGTACTCGTACGCGGTCGCCGGCGCCAGCCCGTCGAAGAGCACCTTACCGGTGAAGTCGTGGCCGGCGTCGACCGCCACCTGCCGCACCTGCTCCGGTCCGCCCGACTTCGCTTTCAGCACGGCCTGCAGCAGCGCCGGCTGGTCGCATCGCCCCCAGACGACAGCGGTCGAGGAGGTCACCTCGCCGGCGGCGATACCGTCGGTGAGGTGAGCGCCGTCACTGGCGCCGAGCTGCGACACCACCGGATTCCGGCAGCCGACGACGGCGAGGGCCAGCGCAACCACCAGCGCCCAGGCACGCCGGCATTCGACGTTCACGTTTCGACCGCAGACCGGGCCAACTTTCCCCCCCGGGGTCGGGGCTGTCGATTTTCTCCGGCGTCGGAGTCCCTCCCTTTGGCAAAGGGGGGTCAGGGGGGATTTCGAGATGGAACCATTCGGACAAATCCCCCTCGGTCCCCCTTTGCCAAAGGGGGAAGTCGGAGTCGACCCGCGCTCGTCGAGAAAATCGACACTCTCGGTCATCGGCAATGTCCGGCCTCTCACGCGGGCCCAGCTCAGCGTACGATGCGAAAACGCGGGAACGAGATGCGGCGGCTGCGGCAGCGTGGGCAGCCGCTCGGCCGGCTGAAGCGATGGCGGTGAGCGAACTCGAAGCCGCAGTCGAGACAGGCGGCCGGCTCGACCACCAGGGTCTCGCCGCGGTGACTGAGCGAACGCTCGACGTGCTCGAGGTGTCCGGCGACGTCGTGCTCGGGAATGCCGATCAACCGCGACAGGTCGCGCGCGGTCGCCGCGCGGTTCTCCAGCTCGCGGCGAATGCTCTCGCGCACCGTCGTGTCGCGCGCCGGGGGCGCGGCTGGCGCTTGCCGGGGCATGTGGCCGAGAGTGTCCGAAACGGCACCCCGTCGCAAACCGTTCACGCTTCCCGGGTCAGGAGGCGTGCCGCCGCGCCTTGCTCCGCGGGCGCGCCCGCTTGGTCGGCCGCTTCGCCTTCAGGTCGGCGATCTCGATCGGACCCAGCTGTGCCGCCTCACGCAGTCGCCGGTACTCGAGGTCGATGGACTCGGCGACTTCGTGCAGATCGGGCATCGCGTCCCAGTCGGCGTTGAGGCCCCAGTACAGCCCCTTGTCGTAGCTGAACAGGGCAATGCCGAGCGCCTGGTTCTTGTTGAGCGGCACCAGCGGGTAGACCGAACGCATCTGGGCACCGAGGAAGTAGGTCGGGATTTGCGGTCCGGGAACGTTGGTGACGACGACGTTGTACGGGCGCGACGCCGTCGAGAGACGCACGAAGGCGGAGAACAGCGTCGTCAGCGTCCAGTCGCTGATCTCCTCCAGCGTCTTCACCCCGAGCGGCTGCTTCGAGTGCTTCAGCTCGCGCGTCGCCTCGCTCACCCGCTGCAGGCGCCGGCGCGGATCCGCCTCGTCGAGCGGCAGCCGCGCCACCATCATGGTGATCTGGTTTCCCAGGCTCTCCCGCTGCCGCTCGCCGCGCACGTTCACCGGAATCATGGCGCGAAAGTCGAGGTCCTCGACCCGCAGGCCGCGCGAGCGCAGAAAGCGCCGCAACGCGCCGGTGACCACGGCGAGAACGACGTCGTTGAGCGTGCCGCCGAGACCGTTCTTGATCCCCTTGGCGTCGTCGATCTGCATCTCCAGCCAATCGAAACGGCGGTGCGGGCCGATGTCGACGTTCAGCGGCGTCGGCGAAGCGGGAAGAATGCCGGCGCCGACGGCTTCGCCGATGCCCCGGACCGCGTCGCGGATGGCGCGCACGCTGGTCATCGGATCGGACACCGCCTCGCGCGCCGCGCTCAGGGCAGCGAGCGGCTCGCCCGCCCGACGCTTCAGCTCGCCCAACAGCAGATCACCGGGGCCCGGCGCCGGGCGCGGGATCCAACGCTGCGGCTTGTCGAGGCGGCGCTCCAGCTCCGGCTGTGCCCGCATCAGAGCGCCGGTGAGCTCGACGCTGCCGACGCCGTCGATCATGCAGTGGTGCGCCTTGGTGAGGAGAGCGACGCGGTCGCCTTCGATGCCGTCGACGACCCACATCTCCCACAGCGGCTTCCCGCGATCGAGCTGCTGCGACATGATGCGACCGGTCAGGCGCTTGAGCAGGCGCTCGTCGCCCGGTGCCGGCAGGCGCACGTGACGGACGTGGTAGTCGATGTTGAAGCGCTCGTCGTCGACCCACACCGGGTAGCCGAAGAGCGGAATCCACGCCAGCCGCTGCTGGTAGCGCGGCACGCGAGGAAGGCTGACCTCGACCATGCGGCGGATGCGATCGAGATCGGTGACCCCTTGCGGCGTCGTCAGCGGCGCGGCGTCGAACAGCGCAACGGCGCCCACGTGCATGTGAGCGTTCTGGTCCTCGACCTCGAGAAACGTCGCGTCGAGCGCGGTGAGACGTTCATAGTGCGAGTAGGCCATGCCAACCTCCTGTGGCCGCGCGTGGGCAACGAGCCGTAGTCACCGTAGCGCCGCTCGGCGGCCCGATACAAGACCATCCCCCGGGCACCTGTGGCTACGGAGCCTCTCCTGTCATTGCGAGCCGAAGGCGAAGCAATCTCGCCGCGCTGGGCAGCGGCCGCCGCGACGGTTTCTGCTACGGGCGGCCAGATTGCTTCGTCGCTTCGCTCCTCGCAATGACGAGTTTGCCGGCCGCCCGCTGAGTTCAAGGTGAAACGCTACGCGTCCGGGGTATTCACCGGACGGCCCGGGCGGGTGCAGCAAGCCGCCGGGCGGTGCTTGGTCAACGGGTCAGGCCCGCGTACCACAGCACGGCGACGAAGTGGCAGGTGGTGCCGGCGAGAACGAACAGGTGCCAGACGAAGTGGGCGTAGCGCAGCCGCTCCGCGGCATAGAAGGCGACCCCCGCCGTGTAGGCGAGGCCGCCGGCGGCGATCCAGAAGAGACCCGCCTCGGGCACGTGGAGCCACAGCGGCCGGATGGCGATCACGACGAGCCAGCCCATGCCGAGGTAGAGAGCCGTGGACAGCCGCGGGTGCTTCACTCCCCCCACCGCCTTCATCACCACGCCGAAGACGGCGAGGCTCCAGATCAGCCCGAACAGCGTCCATCCCCAGTTGCCGCGCAGCACGCCGAGGGTGAAGGGCGTGTAGGTACCGGCGATGAGCAGAAAGATCGCCGCGTGATCGAGGACCCGGAAGACACGCTTCGCCTTGCTTCCCGGCAGCGCGTGATAGACGGTGGAGGCCAGGTACAGCAGAACCACGGTGGCCGCGAACACGCCGGCGCCGACCACCTCGGCTTCGCCCCCGTGCCGCAGCACGTGGACGATCAGGAACGGGATCGCGATCAGTGCCGCCACCAGGCCCACGCCGTGGCTGACGCTGTTGGCGATCTCCTCTCCCAGTGATTGTCTGCGTTCGCGTACGGCCAGAGCTGGCTCCAAGTTCTTCTCCCCTGCCGGACCGCCGGAGGCGATCCAGACCCGTGCACACTAGCAGACTTCCACCTCTGGTTCAGCCCAGGGGCAGCGGCCGAGCCGCCTTTCCGGCCGCGCGGATGCAGAATGACGATCTCGCGCGACTCGAGCGCGATCCAGATGATGGCGCCGAACGCGGCCGCCAACGCCGCGAAGGCGAACAGAAGCCGCACCAACCGCGGCTTCACGGTCTTCTCACCCGGCCCCTTCGCCATCCAGTCGCCGGCGCAACGCCGCCGCGTCGGCGAGCGCGCGCTCGACGAGCAGCCGCACGGCTTGGTCGGGCGACCAGCGCCCGTTGCTCTCGCCGCCGATGAGGCTGGGACCGGGATGCTCGACGATGCTCTCGCGCAGGAACGGGTAGCGATGCATCCACGTGCCGACCGGGGGACCGCTGTGGTAATCGAGGACGACGTTCGGCTGCGGGCGCGTGTAGCCTGCCTCGCGCTCGGCCTTCTCCTTGTAACGCAGGATCTCGGCAACCGTCCGGTAGTAGGCCAGGATCGGCGCGAGCACGCCGACGGCCGGGGTGTGCGCTTGCCCCTCCGCGCACGCCTGCTGCAAATCGCCGATCCGGCTCGCCCACGGCTGGGTGGTGAGCACCGGGAGACTCGCTTGCAGCGTCTGCCCGAAAGCGACCAGGCGAGAGAGCATGTCGCCGACCACCTCGCTGTCGCGCGGCGACACCGCGACCGGAGTCGGCGTCGACTCGACCGCGGGAGTCGCCGGCGCAGCAACCGCCGCGGCGCGCGGCCAGAGGGCGAAGACAGCGATCCTCTGCTGGTCGCGGACAACGAGGAAGAGCAGGGCGAGCCCGCGCTCGCGGGCCTCCCGCAGCGCCGCGGCGAGGTCGGCACAGGTGTGCAGCTCGTGACTGTTCAGCTGCTCGAGAACGTCGCCGGCCGCCAGTCCCCTGACCGCGGGCTCGATCACCCGGAGCCCGTTCTCGGCGACGATGACGCTGCCGATCTCCATGCGCGCGCAGGGTACCGGATCGGCGCCGGCCGGCAACGCCAGCGCTGTCAGGAGAAGACCCAGCAGCCAGGTGCGGCGGCGCCCCCTGTTCGCTGACGCGGTCATCGCTGCGATCTCGCCAGCAGAGTGCGCGTGCGCGCGATCGCGTCGCGCCAGCGCTCCATCGTCTCCGGGCCCTTTTCCCAGGCCTCGTGGGCAAAGTACATGATCAGACGAGCGGCGACGCCGCGGTACTTGTCCACCAGGCGTTGCGGCAGCTCGTCCCAGGTGCAGGTGACGGCAAAGGCATCGAGCATCTCGTCGTTGATCGTGTCGGCCATGCCGGCGATGTCGCCGGCGCGCTGCAGCCCGTGGAGACGCTGCGACACGCCGTGCCAGCCGTGCAGCTCGAAGACGCCGGCGTACGCCGGGGTCGAGCCGTAGAACGCGATCTGGAAGCGGGCGCGCTGTCGCCATTCGGCGCGCTCCTCCTCGGTATCACCGACGATGGTGAACACGGGACAGGCCAGCTCGATCGCGGACGGATCGCGCCCCGCCTTCTTCGCCCCGGCGGCCACGTTGGGACGGATGACCTCGTCGAGATAGCGCCGCGAGTGGAATGGGTGCACGTGCACGCCGTCGGCCACCTCGCCGGTGGCGCGCAGCATCCACGGGCGCACGGCGGCGAGATAGATCGGGATGTTCGGGTGCTCGATCGATCCCGGCGCCCACATGCCGAGCAGGCTGAAGGAGTAGAAGTCGCCCTTGAAATTCAATCGCTCCTGCCCGCTGAAGGCGCGGAAGATGGCGCGCAGAGCCAGCACGTACTCGCGCAGGCGCGCGCCAGGATGGTCGTAGACGGTCGAGAAGCGGCGCTCGATGTGAGCCTTCACCTGCGTGCCGAGGCCGAGGATGAAGCGGCCCCCGCTCGCCTCCGCCAGCTCCCAGGCAATCTGGGCGGTGATCATCGGGCTGCGCGGGAAGGCGATCGCCACCGCCGTGCCGACGTCGATCTCCGGTGCCGCCAGCGTGGTCGCCGCGCACGTCAGATAGGCCGTCCGGCCCGACTCCGCCAGCCACAAGCCGTCGAACCCCGCCTGCGCAATGGCGCGGGCGCGATCGCCGGCTCGATGCAGCTCGATTCCGGCGCCAAAGGCATCGATCTTCATCGGGTCGTCACCTCCGCTGCTGGCTCAGCAGAACCGGGCGCGGCCGTCAAGGGAAACTCGTTGCTGCGAGGAGCGAAACAAGGTGGGCTTCGCCGGTCAATTTCGTCCCCCTCATCCTGACCTTCTCCCATCCGGGAGAAGGGACTCGTGCACGACACAGCGCAGCACCTATGGGACGGACTACTAGCTAGGTGGCCAGCTTGTCGCGATGGTAAGCCAGGTACAGCGCCGTGCCGATCGAGCCGGTGAAGGCCACGGCCAGATAGACCAGGATGAAGCCGAGCGGCGGGATCTCGGGACCGGTTTGGAGGTACCAGAAGAGCACCAGGTTCAGCGGAACGTAGAACGCGTAGACGATCGACAGCGGCGCCACCCACGGCTTGAGCTTCCACAGACCGTACGCGTAGGCAGCGAGCACCAGACCCAGCAACGGTCCGAGAAGCAAGTTCGACCGCACGCTCTCGAAACGCACGCCGAAGATCACGATCCCCAAATGCCCCGGATCTCGCAGGTGCTGCAGCGCCTTGGTGAAGTTCGACAAGGCGAGCACACCGAACAGCACCGCCATCACCGTCAGAAATGGACCACGAACACGCTCTTCCGTCATGGCTTCCCCCTCTTTCATTGACCGCTGCCCCTCTTCTCGCCAAGGCCGGGGCGCAGCGCCGACGAGCGCCGCTGCAAGGCCGGTAGAGACGAACCCTACGGTGCCTGCCCAATATCGTGACGACCTCGCTCACGCAACGGCCGGCATCGCGGACTCGCGGACTCGGCGGGTTGACACCGCAAAGCGTCCCCGTCTACGAGCACACGACGGACGAGGAGCGGGCATGAAGATCGGAATGAACCTGCCGGTGATGGTGCCGGGGTTGGATCGCCGGACCATCCTGGAATGGGCGCGGCGCATCGATGCCGGGCCGTACACCAGCCTGGCCGCCGGCGAGCGTATCACCTTCCCCAATCCGGAGATCATGGTGACCGTGGCGGCGGCCGCCGCCGTGACCGAGCGGGTCCGTCTCGCTCTCACCGTCATCGTCCTGCCGATGCACAGCCCGGTGTTGATCGCCAAGCAGGTGGCGACGCTGGACGTCATCTCCAACGGCCGCGTCACGCTCGGCCTCGGCGTCGGCGCGCGCGTGGAAGACTACCGCGCCGTCGACGCGTCGTTCGACGGCAACCGCACCAGGCGCATGGAGGAGCAGATCGCCCGCATGCGCCGGGTCTGGGCCGGGGAGAACGTCGTCGCAGGGGCGCACCGCCCGGTGGAGCCGCTGCCGCTGCAGCCGGGCGGGCCGGAGCTGCTGGCGGGCGTGCTGGCGCCGCAGGCCATCCGCCGCGCCGCGCGCTGGGCCGACGGCATCTGCGGCTTCAGCTTCGGTCCGTCCCGAGACGAGGTTGCCTTCGCCTACGACACCGCCCGCCATGCCTGGCAGAAGCGCGGGCGCAAGCCGCCGCGGCTGGTGATGAGCTTCTGGTTCGCCCTCGGCCCGAAGGCGCGCCGGCAGATGGACGAGTACCTGCAGCGCTACCTCTGCTTCCTCGGTGACGACGTTGCCCGGGCGCTCGCCCCCACCGTCAAGGCCACTTCGGCCGCGGCGCTGCGCGACGCCGCCCGCGTGCTCGCGGATCTGGGGACCGACGAGCTCATCCTCGTGCCCACGACCGCCGATCCCGACGAGGTCGATCGCGTCGCCGACCTCCTCTGCTGAGTGACCCGGCGGCGCGGCCACTGCCCTTGCGCCGCCACGCTCAAGTGTTAAGCGAATCGTCGTGGCCCGCAGCGGCCCCATCGGCAGTCGCCGCGCAGGAGGGCCCGCACTCGAGGCTCGCAACGAGATGAGGGGGCAAGACGATGAGTGAGATTGCAGGAAGGCACGTCCTGATCACCGGCGGCGCCAGCGGCATCGGCCGCCTCACGGCTCTCGGGCTGGCCAGGCTCGGCGGCCGCGTCAGCGTGTGGGACATCCATCGGGAGAACCTCGACAAGGTCGTCGGCGAGCTCGGCGCGGCGGGGAAGGAAACGGCGCGCGGTTTTCTCTGCGACGTCTCCCGGCGCGAGAACGTGTACCGCGTCGCCGAGGAGACCAAGAGCGCGGCGGGCGCCGTCGACATTCTGATCAACAACGCCGGCATCGTCAGCGGCAAGAGCATCCTCGATGTGCCCGACGACAAGGTCGAGGCCACCTTCGCCATCAACACGCTCAGCCTGTTCTGGACGGCCAAGGCCTTCTTGCCGCAGATGGTCGAGCGCAATCGCGGCCACGTCGTCACCATCGCCTCCGCCTCCGCGCTGATCGGCGTCCCCAAGCTCGCCGACTACGCCGCCAGCAAGTGGGCGGCGATGGCCTTCGACGAGTCGCTGCGCGGCGAGCTGCACCGGATCGCGCCGGCGGTCAAGACCACGGTGGTCTGCCCCTTCTACATCGACACCGGCATGTTCCACGGCGTCAAGTCGCGTTTCCCGTGGCTGCTGCCGATCCTCGACGAGAATCACGTCGCCGAGAGGATCGTGGCGGCGATCCAGCGCGACAAGCGCCGGCTGTTCATGCCGCCGATCGTGTATACCGTACCGCTGATGCGCATCCTCCCGGTGGCCGCCTTCGATTGGCTGGCCGGCTTTCTCGGCATCAACGCCTCGATGGACGAGTTCAAGGGCCGCGAGTCCTCGTCGTAAGCACACCCCACTGGCCCGCTCGGCCACGCTCGGTTATGCTGCTTGTCTCATGAGACAGGAGACAGAGGCCGAGCGGCTGGCGCACGAGAAGCAGTACTTCGACGCCGTTCTCGACAGCATGTCGGACGGGGTGCTGGTGTGTGACGAGGCCATGCGGGTGACGAAGTTCAACGCCGCTGCCGAGCAAATCACCGGCTGGAGCCGCAGCGACGCCGTCGGCGCACCCTGCCCCGAGATCTTTCACGGCTATCTGTGCGGGCACGGCTGTATCGTTGAGCAAGCCGCCGCGGGTATCGACGGCGTCCGTGACCAGGAGGTCATGATCAAGGGGCGTGATGGCCAGGGCCGTCTGATCGTTCTCAACACGTCCACCGTCCGCGCCCCCGACGGCTCGTCGTTGGGGGTGGTCGCCGTCTTCCGCGACATCACCGAGCTTGCCCGCCTGCGCAATGAAGTGCGCGGTCGTGCCGGGTTTCCGAAGTTGGTCGGCCGCAGCCCGGCCATGCGCGCTCTCCACGAGCAGATCGAGGACGTGGCCGCCTCGGAGGCAACCGTGCTTCTGCTCGGCGAGACTGGCGTTGGCAAGGAGCTGGTCGCCGAGGCCATCCATGCCACCGGCCGGCGCGCCAGCGGGCCGCTGGTCAAGGTCAACTGCTCGGCCTTGAGCGAAGGGCTGCTCGAGTCGGAGCTGTTCGGGCACGTCCGTGGCGCCTTCACCGGTGCCGTGCGCGACAAGGTCGGCCGGTTCGAGCTCGCCGGCGGCGGCACCATCCTTCTCGACGAGATCGGCGAGCTGTCGCCCAACCTGCAAGTGAAGCTGCTGCGCGTGCTGCAGGAGAAGGAGATCGAACGCGTTGGCGAGGCGCGCGTCATCCCCATCGACTGCCGCGTCATTGCCGCCACCAACCGCGACTTGCGCGCGCTGGTGGCGCGCGGCCGCTTTCGCGAGGACCTCTTCTACCGCCTGAGCGTGATTCCCATCCATGTTCCCCCCCTGCGCGAGCGGCGCGCCGACATTCCGCTGCTGGCGCAGCATTTCCTCGGGCGCCTCGCCGAGCAGGAAGGCAAGGCGATCGAGGGCTTCAGCGCCGCGGCGCTCGACTGCCTGCTCGATCATCGCTGGCCGGGCAACGTGCGCGAAATCGAGAACGCCGTGGCCTTCGCCGTGATCAAATGCCGCAGCAAACACGTCGGCGCGGAGCATCTACCGCCCGAGATCCGCAGCAGCCAACGCACGCCGCGACGAACGGGCACCATCCCGCTCACCCGTGCCATGATCGAGGCCGCGCTGCAGAAGACCGGCGGCAACCGCCTGCGCGCTGCGCGCGCGCTGGGCGTCGGCCGGGCCACCTTCTACCGCAAGCTCGCAGAGCTCGACATCACCATCCCGCCGAAGGGAATTGAGTGACCGAGACGGCCCGACTGTCTCACGCACGGCGAGACAGGTAGCGCCCTCTGGGCTCCACGTGTTTTCGCCAGTCCGCGTCTGCCGTTCGACTGTCCCGGGACACTTTCCTGAGCCCCACACGCCGTCCTCGCCACGGGCGCAAAAGCCAAGCCCGGTGTGGCTTTTCGCCGTCGCGCTGGTGCCCATGGCGACGCTGGTACGGGAGATGCTCCATACGTTGACCATGGCAACCGCGATGACGAGGGGACAACTTATGAACCGTTCCTTTTTGGCTTTGATCGCGCTGGCAGCCTTGATCACCATGAGCCCTGTGACCGGCTGGGCACACTGCGACGGGATCGATGGCCCGGTCGTCGGCGCCGCGCGCCAGGCGCTCGAGTCCGGCAACCTCAACCAGGCCCTCATCTGGGTCCGGCCCGCAAATGAAAGCGCCGTGCGCCGGGCCTTCGAGCGTTCGATGGCGGTTCGAAAGCTCGGCCCCGAGGCGAAGGAGTTGGCCGACACGTATTTCTTCGAAACCTTGGTGCGCATCCATCGCGCCGGCGAGGGCGCGCCCTACACCGGCTTGAAGCCGGCGGGTCGCGATCTCGGCCCGGCCATTCCGGCCGCCGACCAGGCACTGCGCGACGGGAAAGTAGCGCCCGTGCTCAAACTGCTGACCGAGGCTGCCGAGAGTGGAGCGCGCCAGCACTTCGAGGGAGCCCGATCGCGCAGCCAATACGACCCGAACGATGTCGCCGCCGGCCGGCGATACGTCGAGGCGTACGTGTCGTACGTCCATTACGTCGAAGGTGTGTACCGGGCCACACAGGCCGAGACGCACGGCCACCCCCAGGAGCATCGGCACGCCGAGTAGCGCGGGAAGGGAGTGTAGCGGTGCAGAAGAGCATGAACTCGCCGGTGGGCCCGCTTTACCGTTTTCTCGCCGACGACCACGTGCGGCTCGACGGCCTGCTGCGGCAAGCAGTGGCGCGCCCCGACGCGATCGATCGGGCCGCGTACGCGCAGTTCCGCGCCGGGCTGCTGAAGCACATCGGCATGGAGGAGAAGATTCTGCTGCCCGAGGTGCAGCAGCGACGCGGCGGCGAGCCGCTGCCGATCGCCGCCAGGCTGCGCCTCGACCACGGCGCGCTCGCCGCCCTGCTGGTGCCGTCGCCGACGCACGCCATCGTCGCCGCCATTCGCTCGATCCTCGCCGGGCACAACCCCATCGAGGAAGGGCCCGGCGGGCTCTACCAGGAGTGTGAGCAAATCCTGGGTGCCGAGGTCGATGCGGTGCTGGATCGGCTCCGCCGTGCTCCCGACGTGCCGGTCGCCACCCACGCCGACAGCCCCAGGGTGCGGGCCGCCACCCGGCGCGCCCTCGAACGCGCCGGCTACGGCGAGCAAGCCGAGCAACTGTTCCCGAACGGAGACGAGCCATGAACAGTCCCTACACGTCAGTGCCGGATCTCGCCGCCCAGGAGATTCCCCCCGATGGCATCCTCAGCCGCACGCTCCACAACGACGATCAGGTCAAGGTGGTTCTGTTCGCCTTCAGCGCCGGCCAGGAGCTTTCCGAGCACACCGCGTCGATGCCGGCGGTGCTGCAAGTGGTCCAAGGCCAGGCGCAGGTGACGCTCGGCGACGACGTTCACCAAGCCGACGCCGGCTTCTGGGTCCACATGCCGGCGCAGCTACGCCACCGCATCCAGGCCCGGACGCCGCTGATCCTGCTGCTGCTGTTGCTCAAGTCTCAGCCGGGCTCGCCGCCTTGAAGCGGTGGGTCGGCGGCGGATCTGTCGTCTTCGTTGGAACGCGAGAGGAGAGAGCATGCAAGGTGTAGAAGGCGGGGAGAGCCTCTCTCCCTGGTGGAGGCATACCGTCATCCTGATCATCATCGTCGGCCTGAGCATTCTGCTCTGGCTGGCGGCCAAGACGTATCGCGACGCCCCACCGATCCCCGACAAGGTGGTCGGACCAGCGGGCCAGCTGCTGTTCACCGGCGCCGACATCACGACCGGGCAGCAGGTCTTCCTGCGCTACGGCCTGATGGAGAACGGTACCATCTGGGGCCACGGTGCCTATCTCGGTCCGGACTTCTCCGCCGAATACTTGCACACCCTGGCGGGCGACGTGCGCGAGGCGCTGGCGCAGCAGCGCTATCGCACCGCTGCCGGCGCGCTCGGTGGAGCCGAGCGCGAGGCGATCGATGCCGACACCGCCGCGCTGCTGCAGGAAAACCGCTACGATCCGGCCACCAAAACGCTGATTTTCTCCGCCGCGGAGACGGCCTCCTACCTCAGGCAGGTAGACAAGTGGACGCGCCATTTCCGCGACCCCACCGCCAGCGCCGGCCTGCCGCGCCACTACATCAGCGATCCCCGAGAGCTGAGGCAGCTGACCGCCTTCTTCGCCTGGACGGCATGGGCCTCGGCGGCGCGGCGTCCGGGCAAGCCTTACTCCTACACCAACAACTTCCCCTACGATCCCAGCGCCGGCAACACACCCAGCAGCGAGGCGGTGCTGTGGAGCGCGCTCAGCCTGATCACGCTCCTCGGCGGCACCGCGCTGGTGCTGTTCGCCTTCGGCCGCTTCGACTTCCTCGGCTGGAAAGCCAAGGGCGAGCACGTGCACCCGCAGCTGCTGCCCGGCGTCACCACCGACAGCCAACGGGCTACGGTCAAGTACTTCGTCATCGTGGCCCTGCTGTTCCTTGCGCAAACATTGGTCGGCGGCGCAACGGCGCACTACCGCGCCGATCCCGGTGTCTTCTACGGCATTGATCTGTCCCGCTGGCTGCCGAGCAACATCGTGCGCACGTGGCACCTGCAGTTGGCAATCTTCTGGATCGCGACGGCGTACGTCGCTGGAGGCCTCTTCCTGGCTCCTTCGCTGGGAGGCCGTGAGCCACAAGGTCAGGTCAAGGGCGTCAACATTCTGTTCGCCGCGCTGGTGCTGGTCGTCGTCGGCAGCTTGCTCGGCGAGATTCTCGGCATCAATCAACTGCTCGGCAATCTGTGGTTCTGGCTCGGTGATCAGGGCTGGGAATATCTCGATCTCGGTCGCGCCTGGCAGGTGCTGCTGGCCATCGGGCTGGTGCTATGGCTGTTCCTGCTCTTCCGCGGCATCGCGCCGGCACGCCACCACGCCGAGCACCGCGAGATCTCCTCGCTCTTCCTCTATTCGGCGGCTGCGATTCCGCTTTTCTACCTGCCGGCAATGTTCTTCGGTAGCGCCACCAACTTCTCGGTGGTCGACACCTGGCGCTTCTGGATCATCCACCTGTGGGTCGAAGGCTTCTTCGAGCTGTTCGTGACCGTGATGGTAGCGATCATCTTCCATCAGCTCGGCATCGTGTCGCACCAAACGGCGGCGCGCGTGGTGTATCTCGACGCCATCCTCTACCTCGGCAGCGGCATTCTCGGCACCGGCCATCACTGGTACTGGACCGGCCAAGGCACACTGACGATGGCGATCGCAGCGTCCTTCTCGGCGATGGAGGTAGTGCCGTTGACGCTGTTGACGCTCGACGCGTGGGACTTCGTCCGGCTCACGCGCTCGGAGTGCGATGTGTGCGGCAAACGGGTTTCGGTGCCGCACAAGTGGACGTTTTATTTTCTCATGGCGGTCGGCTTCTGGAACTTCCTTGGCGCCGGCATCTTCGGCTTTCTGATCAACCTGCCGATCGTGAGTTACTTCGAAGTCGGCACGATCCTGACCCCGAACCACGGTCACGCGGCCATGATGGGGGTGTTCGGAATGCTGGCGATCGCGCTCATGGTCTTCGCGTTCCGTCAAGTGCTGGCCGACGAGCAATGGGAACGGGTGGAGCGCTACGTGCGGGTATCGTTCTGGGGGCTGAACGGCGGTTTGGCACTGATGGTGGTGACCAACCTCTTCCCTGGCGGCGTGCTCCAGCTCTGGGACGTGCTCAACCACGGTTACTGGCACGCCCGTGGGCCGGAGTTTCTCAATCAGCATATCGCCCGTCTCATCGAGTGGGCGCGACTCCCGGGCGACCTCATCTTCATCGGGCTCGGGGCCGTTCCGCTGGTCCTGGCCGCGGCAACGACGTATCGGCTGATGCGGGAGTCGACCGCACGCGCGGCCTGAGCCCGCGCTCCGTCGCCGACGCGTCCATACGAATTGGGCGGCCAACCTCACCACAGCGGCTCGCCCTCGTGGCGGACGAGGGCGTGGAACGCCTCGGTGAGCCGGCGGGTGATCGGGCCGGGCTTGCCGTCGGCGATCGCGCGGCCGTCGGCCGCGGTGATCGGCATCAGCTCGGCGCCGGTGCCGCTGACGAAGCACTCGTCCGCGGTGTAGACGTCGTAACGGGTCAGCCGCGCCTCGCCGGCGGCGATGCCGGCCTCGCCGGCGAGCTCCAGGACCGCGCCGCGCGTGATCCCCTCCAGCGCCCCGTCCTGCGGCGACGGGGTCAGCAACCGGCCGCCGCGCACGACGAACAGGTTGTCCGCGGTGCACTCGGCGATGAAGCCCGCGGCGTTCAACAGGATCGCCTCGTGCGCTCCGGCGCGTTGCGCGTCGATCTTGGCCAGAACGTTCTTGAGATAGTTGAGCGACTTCACCCGCGGATCGAAGGCCTCGTGCGAGACCTGTCGCGTTGCCGAGGTGATGACCTTGACGCCGGCGGCGTAGAGCTCGGCCGGGTAGACGTGGATGTCGGTGACGATGATGATCACGCTCGGCCGCGGGCAGGTGCGCGGATCGATCCCGAGATCGCCGACGCCGCGGGTGACCACGAGCCGGATGTAGGCGTCCTCCATGCGGTTGCGGCGCACGGTCTCCCGCACCGCCTGCTGCATCTCGCCGCGATCGAGCGGGATCGCCAGCGCCAGGGCAAGCGCCGAGGCGTAGAGGCGATCGAGATGCGCATCGAGCCGGAAGACGCGACGGTTGTAGACGCGAATGCCCTCGAAGACGCCGTCACCGTAGAGCAGCCCATGGTCGAACACCGACACCCGCGCCGTGTCCTGGGAATGCCATTCGCCGTCCAGATAGATCTCCATGCGATCCTCGCGCGCCCGCCGGGGGCGGACTTTTCGCGCCACGCTGGCGCTTTGTCGCGACGCCGTCAAGCACGCGCGGGCAACGGCGTTCCCGCCATCGTGGAATTCTCCGGGCGCGGCCCGTGCCGACTTCGCCCGTCCTCGGCAACCGCGCGGCGCGCGACTCCGAAGCGGCGATTCACCGGTTTACACCGCCCGCGAAGCCGAGTAGCGTGAGTCGAGCAGCGAGGGGTTCATGGGTCTCATCACCGCGAAAACGGTTCGCGAGCAGGCCGAAACGATCGCGGCGTGGTCACGGCGTCGCGCCGAGAGCGAAGCGCAGCGTTTCACCGATCGGCAGCCGTTCGTGAGCGGGTACGTGTTCGCCACGCTCGAAGACGAAGGGCAGGAGGCGACCGGCTTCACCCTGCAGCTGGCGCTGACGATCGACAAGGTCTACCAGGCGGTGCTCGGGCGCCCGGCGACGCGCGTCGGCGCCGCGACCATGGAGGCGGCGGCAAACGACGCCGAGCACGGCTTCGAGCAGCTGGTCGGGGTCGAGCCCGAGCTGGCGCTGCGGCGCATGCTGTTCCAGCGCGACCTCGCCGAGCCGGAGCTGCTGGCCGAGCTGATGCGGCTGATGTTCGAGGAGACCGAACAGGACCCCGAGATCGAGCCTGCCGTCGGCGCCACCTTTCTCGCCCTCAAGGCCGTGGCGCTGGCCTACGAACGGGCCAACGCCAGCACCACCGCGGAGCCCAAGAGCTCGCTCGGCAATGCCCTCGAGGCCCAGCTCGGCCGCCCCTTGCCGAAGATCGCACGCAACGACCCCTGCCCCTGCGGCAGCGGCCGCAAGTTCAAGAAGTGCTGCGGGGAGCTGCAAACACCGCCGCCGCAGGACGAGCAGGAGCCCGGACCGCGCGACGAGTTCGGGGACAGCCGCACCGAGCAACGGTTCCTGCAATACGTCGATCTCGTCGGCGAGCTCCTCATGCCCCACTACGAGCTGCTGTGTCGCCAGCGCAACGGGAGCTGGTTGCGGCACAAGAGCGAGGAGTTCGAGGAGCGCTTTCGACCGGGCGAGCCCGACGGCGTTCCCGATTCCCTGCACGTCGGCTACCTGCTACTCGACCTCCGCCTGCCGGAGTCGCGGAAGACCGTCGCCCAGCTCTTTCTCGAGCGGGAGGAAGCCACGCTCGCCCCGCCGGCTCGGCGCCTGCTGCTCGATCTGATTCCGAGCTACGCCGCCTTCTACGAGCTCATCGAGCTGCTTCCCACGGGCGGCACCAAGCGCATGCGCGAGCTGGGCACCGGCGCCGAGTGGATCGTCGGCGAGACCGACGACCCGGATGGGACCGAAGGCGACGTCGGCGAGGTCTGGTTCTGCCGCTTCGTCGGTCCGCGCGACGACGCCATCACCCTGATGACACCGTTGGTCTTTCCGCCCAGCGCCCGCGACGAGCTCGAGGAGCTGACGCAAGAGCTGATGCGGCCCGAGCTGACCGCCGGTCTGTCGGCGGCAGAGGCGATCCAGGCGGCGATGAAACGCGAGGTGCTGGAGCTGGCGGAGTTTCTGCTCCTGTCCGCCTCGGACCTGGACGAGGAGGACGACGACACGCCGTCGCTGCTCGATCTCGAGAGCGAAGAGCCGGACGAGGACGAGTCGTACCTCTGCGACGATCCCGAGTGCGACGAGCACGAGCATCCCGACACCGGGGAAATCATCAAGGAGTACTCGCGCGACCATTACCAGCGTTGGGCCGACATGCCGTTGCCGGCCCTGGACGGCGCCACGCCTCGCGAGGCCGCGCGCAGTCGAGAGGGCCGCGCGCGGGTGGCGGCGCTGCTCGACGAGTTCGAAGAGCACAACGAGTCGCGCCCCGCCTCGCTGCCCCCGATCGACGTAGCCTGGCTGCGGCGCGAGCTGAAGCTCGACCGCTGACCGCCGGCAGGCCTGGGGTCTGCCGGCCGGCGTTTGACCCGCGGGTCCCGCTGTCGCTATGGCTTTCACCAGCCGAATTCGAATTCATCCGTGCAAGGAGCCTGACATGGGTAAGGGCAGACGCGTGTACGTCGTCGGGGTCGGCATGACCAAGTTCGAGCGTTGTGAGCTCGACGTTCGCGACCTCACCAAGGAGGCCGGGAGCCAGGCGCTCGCCGACGCGGGGGTCGAGTTCGACCAGATCGAGCAGGCCTTCTGCGGCTACGTCAACGGCATGAGCACGCTCGGGCAGCAGTGCATCTACAACATCGGCATGAGCGGCATCCCGGTCTACAACGTCAACAACAACTGCTCGACCGGCTCCACCGCGCTGCTGCTCGGCTACAACGCGATCCGCTTCGGCCAGAACGAGTGCGTGCTCGCGCTCGGCTTCGAGAAGATGCAGAAGGGCCCGCTGGAGAACCAGCTCCAGGGCCTGCAGGAGGTCGCCAAGGAGACGGCCGAGAAGAAGAAGGCGCCGATCGCCGCGCGCATGTTCGGCAACGGCGGCCGCGACCACATGGAGAAGTACGGCACCAAGCCGGAGACCTTCGCCAAGATCGCGGTCAAGAACCACCGCCACTCGGTGAACAATCCGCGCGCCCAGTACCGCGACGCGTTCAGCCTCGAAGAGGTGCTGGCTTCGCGCATGGTCTACGAGCCGCTCACCCTGCTGCAGTGCTGCCCCACCTCCGACGGTGCCGCGGCGGCCGTTCTGGTGTCGGAGGATTTCCTCAAGCAGCGACCGCACCCGCGCGCGATCGAGATCCTCGGCATGGCGATGGCCACCGACAAGTTCGAGGACTTCGGCCGCGGCAACATCGGCATGATCGGCATGGGCATGACCGAGCGCGCGGCAAGTTCGGTGTACGAGCAGGCGGGGCTGGGGCCGAAGGACGTCCAGGTCATCGAGCTGCACGACTGCTTCAGCAGCAACGAGCTCATCACCTACGAGGGGCTCGGCCTGTGCGCGGAAGGCGAGGGCGAGAAGCTGGTCGAGGAGAATGCCTGCACCTACGGCGGCCGCTGGGTGGTGAACCCGTCGGGCGGCCTGCTGTCGAAGGGACATCCACTCGGCGCCACCGGTGTCGGCCAGTGCGCCGAGCTCACCTGGCAGCTGCGCGGCGAGGCCGAGAAGCGCCAGGTCGAGGGCGTCAAGGTGGCGCTGCAGCACAACCTCGGCTTGGGCGGCGCCGGCATCGTCGCCATGTACGCTCGCGCGTAGTGCCAATGCGGCGCCGTGCCCAGCGCGCACCCTTCGAGACGGCGCCTGGACAGATGGCACCTCCTCAGGGTGAGCGGGAATGTATCTATGAGAATATCAACATATACCGCTCGCCCTGAGGAGGCCGCGTTTCCTCAGCGGCCGTCTCGAAGGGCGCGAACTTAGCAGAAACCCGCTGCGGACCGTGGTAGGACGAGGTCGAAATGGTTCGCGGGATCCGTCACACGCTGCTCGCCATCGGGCTGCTCGTTCTGGTGGGCGGGGGCGCTTCGATCTTCCGAATGCCGGAGGAGGAAGTGCTGTACTCCGCCTCGCCGCCGATCACCACCTGCCTCAAGAGCGGCGACTGCCTGTTCATCTACACGCTCGAGGTCGGCAACACCGGCCGTGAGGCGCAGGAGGACGTGCGCGTCCGCCTGCGCCGCGACGTCGTGCAGGCGGCGATCATGCCCTTGAAGGTGCGCAGCTTCGGCAAGGTCGACCGGCGCTTCGAAACCAGCGATGCAGACGGCGTACGGACGTTCGACCTCGGCCGTCTCAAGGCGCAGCAGCGGGTCGAGATCAGCTTCGTGCTCCGCTACCCCGATCGCAGCCAGGCGCCTTCGTGGCAGCAGATCCTCGTCGGTGTCGAGGCGGCGCGAGGCGAGGTCAGGCCCGGCGATCCGGCTGCGGTGACGCTGGGGCGCATGCTCTACCGAATCTTCCCCTGGGGGTGATCATGGCCAGACCGAAGGCACTGCTGTCGTGGAGCAGCGGCAAGGACAGCGCCTGGACGCTCCACGCGCTACGCCGGCAGAACCAGTACGAGATCGCCGGCCTGGTGACGACGATCAACACGAGCGCCGATCGCGTCGCCATGCACGCCGTGCGGGCGCAACTCCTGGCGAGGCAAGCGCAGGCGGCGGGCCTGCCGTTGTGGACGGTGCCGATCCCGTCGCCGTGCAGCAACGAACAGTACGAGGCCGCCATGGCGCGTGTGCTCGAGCGCGCTCGGGCCGAGGGTGTGAGCGCGTTCGCCTTCGGCGATCTGTTTCTCGCCGACATCCGCGCCTACCGCGAGAAGCAGCTCGCCGGCACCGGCATCACTCCGGTGTTCCCGCTCTGGCTGCGATCCACCGGTGAGCTCGCTCGCGAGATGCTCGCCGCCGGGCTGAGCGCCTACCTCACCTGCATCGACCCCAACAAGCTGCCGCCGAGCTTTGCCGGCCGCCGCTTCGACTCGTCCCTGCTGCGCGACCTGCCGCCGGGCGTCGACCCCTGCGGCGAGAACGGCGAGTTCCACAGCTTCGTCCACCGCGGTCCGATGTTCGACCGCGAGATTCCCGTCCGCGTCGGCGAGGTGGTCGAGCGCGACGGCTTCGTCTTCGCCGACGTTCTGCCCGTGGAGTCGACGACCGCCGCGGCGTGAAGTCGCGCGCCGGCGTCAGAGAACGAGCAACGGGAAGTAGCGCAAGCTCTCCAACACCGCGTCGGCGTCACGGAAGTCCTGGTCCGCGGTCCAGCGGTTGGGCACCGCGATCACCGTCATGCCGGCGCGATGGGCGGCGGTCACGCCGGGGCCCGAGTCCTCGATCGCCAGGCACGCCGCCGGCGCCAACGCCAGCCGCGCCGCCGCCTGCAGGTAGACGTCGGGCGCCGGCTTGCTCGCGCGCATCTCCGGGTCCTCGCCGGAGACGCGCACGGCAAAGACGTCGCTCACGCCCAGAGCGTCCAGCAGCGCGTCGATCACCTCGCGCGTCGACGACGAGGCGATCGCCAGAAGCACGCCCCCGTCGTGCAGCCGTCGCGCGAGATCCACCGCCTCGGCGATTGCCGGCACGCCGGCGCGGATCTCGGCCAGCCGCGCCTCGGTGTGCAACTCGAGCAGCCGCTCGACCGAATCGGCGATTCCGTTGCGCCGGCGCCAGTCGCTCCACGTGGCGCGCTCGCCGAGGCCGATGTAGCGCCGGTAGTCCTCCTCGCCGATGGCCGCGCCGTAGCGCGCGAGCACGCGGTTGGCGGCACGGAAGTGAATCGGCTCCGAGTCTACCAGCACCCCGTCGAGATCGAACACGACGGCGGCGACATCGTGAAGGCGGGGAACCGCCGTTCGCTTCGCGCCCATGCCGGCTCTGACTACCCGGGCGCGCCCCGGCGAAGCAAGACGACCTACTTGGCGGCCTTCACCGCCTCGAGCACCGCCGTGCTGTGACCGTCGACCTTCACCTTGGGGAAGACCGCGCGAACGATTCCCTTCTTGTCGATGACGAAGGTGGTGCGCTCGATGCCCTTGAACTTCCGGCCGTAGAGCACCTTGTTCTTCCACACCCCATAGCCCTGCACGACTTCCTTGTCCTCGTCGGCGAGCAACGGAAACGGGAGATCGAACTTGCTGCGGAACTTGGTGTGCGAGGCGGCGCTGTCGGTGGAGACGCCGACGATCTGCGCCCCCGCTCTCTTGAAGGCCGAGTAGTCATCGCGGAAGCTGCACGCCTCCTTGGTGCACCCGGGGGTGTTGTCCTTGGGATAGAAGTACAGCACCACGACCCCGTTGCCGAGCAACGACTTGAGCGAGACCTTCTTGCCGTCCTGATCGGGCAGGGTGAATGCGGGAGCCTTGTCGCCAACCTCGAGCATGCGAACCTCCGTCGTTTGGGATTCTTGCTTACCAGGCGGCGAGACCGAGGCAAGAGGGCACGGAGCGAAGCGCTCTCTCTTCTCTCCTAATCTTCTCCGCCGGGCATCCGACTCCAACGGCAGGTCGATGGCTAGGCCGTCCTACATTTCCGGCGAGATCCGGAGACGAGGCCCATTGCCCGGCTCCGGGGCGCGGAGAAGGGAGTGTGAGGGAAGGACCAGCGCCCCTCTGGTCCTTCCCTCGCTGGGGTGCAGGGGCGATAGCCCCGCAACCGGCGCTGCGGAATCACTCGCAACCGTTGCGTGGGAGCGCGACCGTCTCCTGCGGGCTTCGCCCTGCCCCCACGAGGGGGAAACCGAAAGGCGCGGTTTCCCCCTCGCGCTCCCCCTTCGCGCCCGCTGCGCGTGCCATGGGCCGCGTCGGCGTGAGCCGGCCTCGCTCAGCGTGTCTCTCTCAACGCTGCCGGGCGCTCCCGCCAATGGTGGGCTCGTCAACGCCAGCGGCGGCCTCTGGACTCTGCAGGTTGAGGGTCGTGTCCTCTTTCACGAAAAGAACGGTGCCGCTTCGCAACCTCGCGCGGGGGCTATGACCAACAGCACCGGGCGTTCCCGCCAATGGCGGGCGCATCGATGCGAGCGGTGGCCTCTGACCTATGCAGTTTGAACGCCGCGTGGTCTCCTTGACCCCGCACAGCGGCTCGGCGGCTCATTGAATGTTCCGACAATCGTCAGTGACTCAGTGACCCGATCGTCAATTCCTCTCCGGCTTGTCGCTTGCAGCTTGAAACTTGGTGCTATTCGCCAGACCCATACAGCTGCTCCCGCAGATCGACGACGATATTGGCCCCATCCAGCGTCAGATGGCGCGGGTTGAAATCGGGGTGGCGGATCGAGAGCCCGATCTCTGCCGGCTGGACGTCCGCAGGCGTGGCGAAGCCGGCCACACCCGCGTCATTGGTCCGCAGGCGCGCGATGACGTTGTCCGCGTGCGTGTGAACGATGACCTCGGCGCCCGCCACCGGCGGCTTCTCCCCTGAGCGATCCGCATCGTTGTCGAGCACCGTCACCCGGGCCGTGCGGCCGTCCGGCGCCGGCTCCACCTCGACATCGAGGTCGCGCAGCCAGATCATCGGCTCGCCGGTCACCGTCTTGAGGCCGATACGCTCCGGATGTCGCGCCGGGTTCGCTCCCAGGGTGACGTCCTGCGCCGCCATGCCGTGATCGCTGGTGAAGACGAAGAGCGTGGCATCGAGCAGCCCCTTCTCCGCCAGCAGGTCGAGCACCTGGCCGAGGCGGCGGTCGGTCTCCGCGATCGCCGCCCGCAGGCCGTCGCCGTGCGGGCCGTAGTCGTGCCCGGCGCCGTCGGTGAGAGCAAACTCGTGCGCCACCAGCACCGGCAGCGGGTGCGACGGGTCGTCGAAGAGCACCGTGAGCTGCGCCATTCCGCGCGCGTCCAGCACCGCCTCGCGATGCACGCCTTCCTTGCCGTCGGCGGCGTAACGCGGATCGATGGCCTCGGCGAACGACTCGGTCAACGCGCGCAGGCGATCGCGCGGGCCGACGACGCGGCGCTCGAGCGCGGCGTGATCGGCGCCCCGTCCCTGCGGCTCGTGGATGTTGGCGGTGAAGGCATCCCCGCCGAGAACCCGATGAAACGCCTCGTAGAGCGTCTCGACGCCGTCGCCGAGATAGCCCTCGGTCTGGATCCCCTGCCCCTGCGGCGCCAGCGCCTGGCGCGCGGCCCGGTCGTAGTAGGTGGGATTGACGACATCGTGGTGTCCGCCCCAGGCGCCGGTGAAGATGGTGCTGTGGCTCGGCCAGGTGATCGACGGGAAGTTCACCGTCGAGCCGTAGGCGAAGCGGGCGCTGCGATCGAGGAGGCGGCGCAGGTGCGTGATCGCCGGATCGTTGACCTCGAGCAGGTGGCGCAGCTCACTGTTGCTGAGGCCGTCGAAGATGACGAAGTACACACGCTCGGGCTTGACCCCGCTCGTGTCGAGGATCTCGTCGAGCACGCGCCCGTCCTGCCGCTTCAGGTAGACGTCGGGCGCCTGGCCGCGCTCGCCCGCGGTGCGGCCGGTGGCGTCCTTGCCGTCGATGCGGGGAAACTCCATCAGGCGACAGACGGTGGGGGCAATGTCGACGTGGCGCGGCGCCGTCTCGTAGAGACCGGGCTTGACGCCGGGACCGGCGAACGCCAGCGGCGCCCGCGACTGGACGACGTCGAGCGTCCCGTGCTGTCCCGGTTGCCGGCCGAAGGTGTACGGCTTCGGGCTGACTACGATGTCGGGCGCATTGGGGCTGTCGAAGAGCTGCGCGATGCGCTCGTAGGCGTAGGGATAGCTCACCTGCTCGGGCTCGATGAACGCGTGGTTTGCGTCCTCCGTGCGATGTCCCGACGCCGCGGCCGCCTGCAGCTCCTCGGCACAGGTGGCAATCGCCGTGTGCCGCTGATCAGCGATCGGATTGACGCCGATCTGCTCGGCGACACGGTAGTCGAAGCGGCCGTTGCACAGGACTCGCCGAAAGCGCACCAGCCCGCGCCCCGACCACACCTCGTAGGTATCGCCGCGGCAGGTGATCACCAGGTCGACGTGATCACGCACCTGCGGATCGGTCAACAGCGCCAGAATGGCACGATTGCCCGATTCCTCTTGATTGCAATCCAGCCCCTGCCCGCCCGGACGCTCGGGCCCGACGACTCGCTCCATCGCTTCTCCTTCGCGACTCCTCTGTAACCCAGGCGCCGTGGTGGGGGAAGCGTCGCCGAAGGCGGGAAGATCCCGAGACGCAGAGGGGCACAGGGTGGAAGCCCGTGCCACCGGATTGGAAGCCGCCTTCCTCGATCACTCGGCGAGCGACCGCCGCCAGCTCTCGGCGAGGGAGGCGAGACGATCGAGCGCGCCGGTCTGGTCGGCCGTCGCCCGGTGCACGGCTTGCTGCACCGCCGTCGCCTGGTGACCGAGGGCGTCGCGGGTGCGCTGGATCACCTCGCGCAGCAGACGGCGCGCCCGCCGCGAGAGCCCGCGGCGGACGGCGAAGCGAACCGCGAACAGGTAGGCGGCCAGCAGCAGCACGGCATTGACTAGAAAGTCGAGGCCGGCGTAGTCGCCGCCAAAGAAGCCGTTCGCGACGCGGTAGATCACCCAGCCGGCGAGCCCGTACACGGGCAGATCGAGCAGCAAGCGGAAGAAGCGCAGCAGGCTGCGCTCGGCGGCGGCGGGCAGATCGCGGTCGAGCAGCCGGTTCCACGACTCCTCGACCGCCACGGCGGCGTTGGCGCGGGCGGAGTCGGCACCGGGCAAGCCGAACACCTCGGGCTCGCCGGTCAAGCGGCCCGCCCGCACCCGCGCCGGGGAGAGCGCGGCGGCGTACCAACTGGCGAACTCCGTCGCTCCCGGCAGCAAGCCGGCCGGATCGCCGACGCGGCGCTCGCGCAGCGCTCGCTGTACCTGATCGACGGCCACGGCCCCGGCGGCGGCGCCGGCGGCCAGCAGGGGATTGCGGCTGGCCAGCGCGGCCCCGGCTCCCAAGCCGAGCGAGCCGACGCCGCCCGTGCGCACGGCCCAACCGCCGGGACCGTCCCAACGCTTGGCCGCCTCGGTCCACAGCAGCTCGGTGAGATCGGCGCGCCGCAGATCCAGGCGCTCGGACACCTCGGCCGCGCAGCGACGCTGCAGCTCCTCGAAGCCGGCCGCCACCTCGTCGGGAAGGGCGGCGAGATCGGCGGCGGCGGCGGAACGGACCGCGTCGAAGATCGACTCGATCCTCGCCGCCGTGCCCAGAGCGTTGAGGCGGCGCGCGCCGCTGATGGCGCTCTCGCGCACCAGCTCGTGCAACGCGTGACAGAGCTCGGGCCAGCCCTCGGCGCGAGGCTGCGTCTGCGCCGCGCGGGCGCTGACGGCGATCACCGGCGCCGCCGGCGCCTGCCAGCGCTCGGCCGCAAGCCGTTTCACCTGCTCCAACAGCGCGTCGCGCGCGCTCGCCGTCAGCTCGTCGGCGCGGTTGAGGACGAAGAGTAGCCGCCTTCTGCCGGCAAACGCGTCGAGGAAGGAGACCGAAGCCTGTTCGATCACCGACTGATGGTGGAGCACGACCAGCAGCACGTCGCTGCGCTCGGCCAGCTCGGCCACGACCGCGCGGTGCTGCTCGTCGACACTGTTCAGGTCGGGCGCGTCGATCAGGATCTGCGCCGTCCACGGCCCGCTCGCCGTCGCGCCCGCCGCATAGCGCACCACCACCGGCGCCCCCTCGCTCTCGTGTCCGCCCGGGGGGCTGACGGCACCAGCGACGAGATCCCCGAGGTCGGCGTCGCGCGGCGCATAGATCACCGGCTGCCGCGTCGTCGGGCGGTCGATGCCTTCGGTGGCAATGGCGGCGCCGGCCAGCGCGTTCAACAGCGTCGACTTGCCGGCCCCCGTGGCGCCGACCAGCGTGATCACCGCGGCGCGCTGCGCCCGCTCGATCTGCCGGTCCAGATCGGCGAGCAAGCGGTCGAGCTCTCGCCGTCGTTGTGTCACTCCGCGCAGCGCGGAGACGCGCGCCACCTCCTCGTGCAAGCGGTCGCGCAGAGTATCGAGCCGCGCGCGCAGCTCGTCACCGACGTCGATCGACTTCATGACAGCGTCCTCCCCGTCGCGCGCAGCTCGGTGGCGAGCTGCGAGTCGCGCTCCGCCGACTGCCGCAAGCGTGACGCGGCGTCGGGAAGCGCGGCGTCGATCAGCAGCCGCGCCAGCTGGCGCCCGCGCAGCTCGGACCAGCGCCGGCGCGCCTCGGCGGTGATGCCGCTGCCGAGCAGGTGTGCGTACTTCTCGAACAGAAAGGTGCTGATCGCGCCGCCGCCGGCGACGGCGATGTCCGAGCCGAGACCACCGGTCTTGACGATGACCGCCGCGGCCAGCGCCACCGGCATCAAGGTCGCGATGTCGGCGGCCGCCTGAATGTCCAGATCGAAGCCGCGTCTCTCGATCGCCTCCTCGACCAGCGCCTCGCAGGACTGGCGAAACGGGTCGACCTCGGCGGGTTGCGCCGCCAGAACGCGTTCGGCCTCGTCCTGGGCCGTCGCGCGCCGGCGATCGCTCAGGTCGGCGTCGAGGAGTGCCGCGACGGCCGGAGCGGCACTGCGCCGGGCCACGTGCCGCGCCTCGGGTCCGAGATCACGCACCAGATCCTCCCAGAACGCCGGCCACACTTTGCGCAGCTCGGCTCGCTCGATCGCCGCCAGGCTGGTGGTGCCGTCTGCTTCGTTGCCGGCCGGACGGCGGCCGCGCAGCAGCGCCGGCAGGCTCTCCAGGCCGAGGCGGACCTGGCGGATGGCGGCGCGCCAGCCGCGGCTGAAGACGTTGCTGCGCCGGTCGAGAACGGTGCGAAAGGCGGTGATGAAGGGCTCGGCGGGCATCGCCGCCGACGCCGCCCCGATTCCGGCTTCGAAAGCCCGCGTCTCCGCCACGGCCAGCACCGCGCGCGCTTGCGCGGCATCGGCAACGAGCATTTCAGCGATCTGGTCGAGCGCGTCGCGCAGCCGGGCGACCGCGGCGGCAAAGGCGCGGGATTTGACCTCGGCGATCTGCCGCAGATCGAAGAGCAGCTCGCGCAGAGACTGCGGGCTCGGCCGTGCCTCCGCGAGCGACAGCGCCTGCGGGTCCAGCGCCACGTGCCCGCGTTGTACCTCGAGATCGTGCGGCGCCCAGAACGCGGCCAGCGGCGGGGTGCCGACGTCACTCACCAGCTTGGCCGCGTGCGCACGCGCCACCGCCTCGTCGATCGCTTCGTTGTAGACCAGCATCCACGGCCGCCCGTGCCCGAACCAGCGCTCGAGAAACAGCACGACGGCGCGGTTCTGGTACGAGTGGCGCGTCACCACCGCGATCACCAGGTCGGCGACCGCGAGCAGCGACTCGCTGGCCAGACGGTTGTCCTCCAGCACGCTGTCGAAGTCGGGCGTATCGATGAGCATCAGCTCGCCGGGCAGCTTCGGCTCGGCGGCGACCAGCAGCTCGGCGGGATCGGCGGCGGGCTGGAGGGCATCCTCGGGCGCTCCGCCGCCGGCGGCAAACGAGCGCAGGCGGAAGCGGGCCAGGGTCGGCTCGGCGCGCAAGCGAGCGAGCAGGTCCGGGTGCGCGGCGCCGACGAGGCGTCGCGTCGCGCCGCCGGCCGGCACCGACGGGCTCAGCGGGCGCCCGACCAGCGCGTTGAACAGGGCCGACTTGCCGGCGTTGTTGGGGCCGACGATGCCGGCGACGAGGTAGGCGTCACCCCCGGCCGAGCGCGGCAGCAGATCGCGTTCGAGCAGATCGAGAGCCGCCGCGACGGCATCGCCGCGGCCGCGCAGCGGCTCGAGCTGCGCCCGCACCCGGCGCAGCACCGCTGCCAGTCTGCCGGTCTCCATGGTCACGGCCGGGTACTCTACCCACGAAGGGCCGAGAAGGCGACCCGGGACGCTTGCGCCTCGTCTCGGTCCGAGGAAGAGGTCTCGTCGCCGGTTGCGACGCGGGCGCAGTTCGCTATGATCGCCCAACAAGGCGATGACGACGACGAGCGCATCCGGGCGCCTGCGCCCGACCGAGATCCGACACCTGCACGAGCAGGGCGCGGTTCGCATCACGTGGAGCGACGGCCACGTCGGCGAGTACGAGTACGCGTACCTGCGCGGCTGGTGCCCCTGCGCCGTGTGCCAGGGCCACGGCGGCCAACGCACCTTCCTCAGCTTCCCGCGCGCCCAGCTCGCCGGCATCCAGGCAGTCGGCAACTACGCCGTCAGCCTGAGCTGGCAGGACGGCCACGACACCGGCATCTACTCCTATCCCTATCTACGCCAGCTCTGCCCGTGCCCGCAGTG
>CAZYMF010000012.1:45189-48709 GCA_964648215.1 uncultured Binatia bacterium (SeqCode)
ATTGACACAACCCTGGATTCGCCCTAGCCCAGAAGCAGCGACAGGAGGCCAACGTGAAAACGTCCACCTTCACACTCCTCGACGAGGAGCGTCCGGTCGAGGTGCGGGGAACGATCGCCGACGGGAAGCTGCGCGTGGCGCCGGAGCAGCTGCAGGCCGCGCTCGGCTGGGAGCTCAAGCCGCAGGGCTTCTGCAAGAACGACGTCTGCGTACCGGCGAGCGGCAAGGCCGATCTCGTCACCGCCGACGGCGTCGACCTCGCCGCCTTCGCCGCGCTGCTGCGGCGGCCGCTGGCCGTCGACCTCGACGAGCGTATGGCCTGCCTCGGCGCCTCCGCCGCCGAGCGCTCCGCCCGGCTCGCCTCGTTGACGGCGCCCGACTTCACCCTCCCCGACCTCGCCGGCCGCACTCATCGCCTCTCGGACTACCGCGGCAAGAAGGTGCTGCTGGTCGCCTACGCCTCCTGGTGAGGGTGCCGCTACGACCTGCCGGTCTGGCAGGCAATGTACGAGGAGTTGAAGGATCAGGGGTTCGTCGTGATCACCGTGGCGCTCGACAAGTCGCCGGAGGACGCGCGGCCGTTCATCGAGGCGGCGGCGCCGGCGCACCCGAGCCTGATCGACAGCGAGCACCTCGTCGCCGATCTCTACGACATGATCAACGTGCCGACGGTGGTGTGGATCGACGAGCAGGGTCGGATCGCGCGGCCGAACGACGTCGCCTTCGGCAGCGATCAGTTCAAGGATCTCACCGGCATCGAGTCGGCGCCGCACCTGGACGCGCTGCGCCGGTGGGTCAAGGAAGGCAACGCGCCGCTGAGCGCGGACGAGGTGAGGCGGCAGCAGATGCTGCCGACGCCGGAGCAGCAGATGGCGCGCGCCGAGTTCACCCTCGCCTGGCATCTGCACCGGGCGGGCAGGGCCGAGGCCGCCGAGCGCCACTTCGTCCACGCCGGCGAGCTGGCGCCGCACGACTTCACCATCCGGCGCGGATCGATGCCGATTCGCGGCCTCGATCCGATGGGCCCCGCGTTTGCCGAGCTCTACACCGAGTGGGTGCAAGCGGGCCGGCCCTACTATCAACCCCTGAAGAGCGAAGACGGCGGCTGACGTCCGCCGTCTCCAAGGACGTGACCCGATGGGCGACGACTTCGACTTCAACCCCTTCGATCTCGACACGCGGCGCAACCCGTTCTCGCTCTACGCCCGGGGACGGCGCGAGCATCCCGTCCATCCGCACACAGGCTTGCCCATCACCTCGGTGTTTCGTTACGCTGACGTCCAGGCGATCTTGAAGGACCCGGCCACCTGGTCGAGTCGGTTTCCGCCGCCGCCGGGAGTCGATCCGGAGAACTTCCCCGAGCCGAGCATGCTCGGGCAGGATCCGCCGCAGCACACGCGCCTGCGCGGCCTGGTGAACCAGGCCTTCACGCCGCGGATCATTCGCCGCCTCGAGCCGCGCATGGTGGACATCGCCAACGAGCTGCTCGACGAGGCGCTCGAGCGGCGCGAGGTCGACTTCGTCCAGGCGCTGACCTACCCGCTGCCGGTGATCATCATCGCCGAGATCATCGGCGTGCCCCCGGCGGACCGCGAGCAGTTCAAGGAGTGGTCGGACGAGGCGGTGGCCAACCTCGGCAACGCGCTGTTCATGCCGCCGCCGCCCGAGCGGCTGCAGCGGCTCGGCAAGCTGATCGGAGAGATGGGAAGCTACTTCGTGCGCCTGGCCGAGGAGCGGCGGCGGCAGCCGCGCGAGGATCTGCTCACCGGCCTGGTGCAGGCCGAGGTCGAGGGGTCGAAGCTGACGCAGGACGAGATGGTACGGATGCTGGTGCTGCTGCTCGTCGCCGGCAACGAGACCACGACGACGTTGATCGGCAACGCCGTGCTCGAGCTGCTGGCGCACCCGGACGAGCTCGCCCGTCTGCGCGCCGAACCCGGCCTGCTGGAGTCGGCGGTCGAGGAAGTGTTGCGCTACTCCTCGCCGGTGCAGATGGACCCGCGGCGGGCGACGCGGCGGGTCGAGCTCCACGGCCACACCATCGAGCCCGGTCAGTTCGTGGTGTCCTGGCTGGGATCGGCCAATCGCGACGAGGAGGTCTTCGCCGACGGCGAGCGCTTCGACGTCGCCCGCGACGACAGCCGCCACCTCGCCTTCGGCTACGGCACGCACTACTGCCTCGGCGCCAACCTGGCCCGCCTCGAAGCCCAGGTGGCGCTGCGCACGCTGCTCGCGCGCACCCGCTCCTTCGAGCGCACCGACGACGAGCCGCTGCCGCTGCACCCCAGCATCGTCTTCCGCGGCGTGACCAAGCTGCCGTTGCGATTGGTTGCGGCGTAGCGCCGGGAACGTCCGTCCTTTCACGCAACAGCTACGAGTTGTTACGCGTCGCCGCTTGCGGGGCCATCGCCCCTGCGTCCCGGCAAGAGAAGAATAGCTGCAAGATGCAAGCTTCAAGCGGCAAGCCGGAGAGGACGTCCGGCTTTGAACTTGTGACTTGGAGCTTGCGGCTCTCGCTCCACAGAGCTCAGAGGCCGCCGCTTGCGCTCACGAGCCCACCATTGGCGGGAACGCCCGGCGTTGTTCAGAGAGACCTCGGCGCGAGGCCGACTCGGAAGGCAGCGACCCATAGCACGCGCAGCGGGCGCGAAAGGGGAGCACGAGGGGGAAACCGCGCCCTTCGGTTTCCCCCTCGTGGGGTGCAGGGGCGAAGCCCCGCAGGAGACGCGTCAAAGTCACACGCAACGGTTGCGAGTGACTTCGCAGCGCCGACCACGACAGTCGTCGCGTCTGCGCGCAGCCTTCGGCTAGCCTCTCACCCTATCCACCGCAGCGACCGCGCCAGCACCTCCCGCGCGTCGTCGCGAATCCACTCGCCGTGGGCGATGATGGCCCGGCGCGGTTTCCAGTCGAGGAGCTTGCCTTTGGCGCGCCGCGCCGCCGCCCGGTTCCAGAACGTGAGGCGCCACTCGCGCGGCGTGCTGCCCTGCGGTCCGACCAGGCTGTCGAGCCGCATGATGACCCCGCGCCAGCCGGGCACCGTGGCGGGATCGAACCGCTGCACCAGATCCGTCACCAGCGCCGTGCGCGACGGGTGATGGAAGAACACCACCTCCTCCATGAAGAAGCTGCCGTGGAAGATCACCTGATCGACGTCGGCGGCCCACGCGGGATCGGGCTCGTCGCCGAGCTCGGCGTCGAAACGCAGGTCGCGCCGTCGCTTCGCCAGCCCCGGCGAGGCGTAGAGCCTGGCCTCGGGAAACGCCTGCTGCCACTCGCCGAGGAAGAGGTGGTGGATCTTGTTGGGCGAGACGAGATAGCGCACCGGCCCGAGTGCGGCCACCTCGGTTTTCAACCCGTCGTCGAGCCGGATCGGCGACCAGACCCACAGCGCCCCGTGCGCCAGCCGCACCACGGCCATGCGCGTCGGATAGGGAATGCCCAAGAACGGCACGCTCGGTCCATCCGCGATCCAGATGTCGCGATCGATCTCCGTGAGCATGGAGAAGCTATACCGCCC
>CAZYMF010000013.1:0-22585 GCA_964648215.1 uncultured Binatia bacterium (SeqCode)
CTACTCGCGCAAGGAAGGCGAGTGGATTCCCAACATCCACGGCGGTCGCGAGAATCTCGAGGCGCTCGACTTCCTGCGGCGCTTGAACGAGCAGGTCTACAAGGAGGAGCCCGGCGTCCAGACCTTTGCCGAGGAGTCGACCGCGTGGCCGATGGTGTCGCGACCGTTGTACGTTGGCGGGCTCGGCTTCGGGTTCAAGTGGGACATGGGGTGGATGCACGACACCTTGCAGTACATGTCCCGCGATCCGATCCACCGAAAATTCCATCACAGCCAGCTCACGTTTCGGCTGGTCTACGCGTTCTCGGAGAACTTCGTCCTGCCGCTGTCTCACGACGAGGTCGTCTACGGCAAGGGCTCGCTGCTGGGGAAGATGCCCGGGGACGACTGGCAGAAGATGGCCAACCTGCGACTGCTCTACGGCTACATGTACACACAGCCGGGCAAGAAGCTGCTGTTCATGGGCGGCGAGCTCGGACAGTGGAGCGAATGGAGCCACGAGGGCAGCCTGGACTGGAACCTGCTCGAGTTCCCCGCCCACGTCGGTCTGCAGCGTTGGGTCCGCGACCTGAACACGTGGTACCGCGGCGAACCGTCGCTGCACGAGCTCGACTGCGACCCGGCCGGCTTCGACTGGATCGACTGCAACGATGCCGAGCAGTGCGTCCTGACCTTCCGGCGGCGCGGGCGAAATCAGCAGGAAGCCGTCATCCTCGGGTGCAACTTCACGCCGATCCCACGGCACAACTACCGCATCGGCGTCCCCTGGCCGGGCCATTGGCAAGAGGTCATGAACAGCGATGCCAACCTGTACGGCGGCAGCGGGCAGGGCAACATCGGCGGGGTGAAGAGTGCGCCGGTCTCCTGGCACGGGCAGCCGCAGTCGATCAACGTCACCCTGCCGCCGTTGGCCATCGTCGCCTTCAAGGGCCGGCGAGAGTAGGGGGAATCAAGACGAAATGGAGAATGTCGAACCGGTTCTCCATTTTCCGTTGCCTCAGGCGATGCGTCCCTAGCGGCGTGGGGACGCCGCATGTCGCGCGCTCGCGACGGCACGGATGACGATGAGCGAAGACGGCGACACGATGTCCTGGCAGCCCTCGCTCGGCGCCTGGCCCAACGGCGGCGGCACGCATTTCCGCGTCTGGGCGCCGCGGCGAGGGCGCGTCGAGGTCGTCCTCGAATCAGGTGATCGCTCCCCTGCAACGTACCCGCTGGCCAGGGGCGCGGACGGTACGTTCCACGGGCTGATTGCGGAGGTCGGAGCCGGCGCGCTCTACCGTTATCGTCTCGACGGGGAGGGTCCGTTCCCCGACCCGGCTTCGCGCTTCCAGCCCGAGGGCGTTCACGGGGCGTCGATGGTGATCGAGCCGCGGCGCTACGCGTGGGGCGACCAGTCTTGGCCCGGGCTGCGGCTCGAAGAGCTCGTCCTCTACGAGCTGCACGTGGGCACGTTCACGCCCGCCGGCACCTTCGCCGCGGCAGGCGAGCGGCTCGACTATCTCCGGGATCTCGGGGCCACCGCGCTCGAGCTCATGCCGGTCGCCGATTTTCCCGGCCGCCGCGGCTGGGGATACGACGGAGTCAGCCTGTTCGCGCCGGCGCGCTGCTACGGCACGCCCGACGATCTGCGCCGGCTGGTCGACCGTGCCCACGGTGTCGGCCTCGGCGTCTTCCTCGACGTCGTCTACAATCATCTCGGACCCGACGGCGCGTACCTGGGCGCGTTCAGCCCGTACTACTTCTCGCCGCGACACAAGACACCGTGGGGCGACGCGGTCAATCTCGACGGCGAGCACAGCGCGATGGTGCGCGACTTCTTCATCGAGAACGCGCTCCACTGGATTCACGAGTATCACCTCGACGGTCTGCGCCTGGATGCCACGCACGCGCTGATCGACGACGGCACGCCCCACTTCCTGGCCGAGTTGGCCGAGCGGGTAGGGGCGATGCCGCGCCCGGGCGCGAGGCGGGCGTTGCTGGTGGCCGAGGATCACCGCAATCTGCCCGCCCTGGTGCGACCACGGGCCGAGGGCGGCTGCGGGCTCGACGCCGTCTGGGCCGACGACTTCCACCACCAGGTGCGCCGGGCCGTCGCCGGCGATCGCGAAGGCTACTACCGCGACTACACCGGCTCGACGGCCGACCTGGCGGCCACGATCGGCCGCGGTTGGTTCTACTGCGGCCAGTACTCCGAGCATCTCCAGACGGCGCGCGGCAGCGATCCGAGCGGCGTGCCGCCGCGGTGCTTCGTCGTCTGCCTGCAGAACCACGACCAGGTCGGCAACCGTGCCCTCGGCGAGCGGCTGCATCATCAGATCGATGCGGCCACCTACCGCGCGGTGACGGTGCTGCTGCTGTGTGCGCCCGAGACACCGCTGCTGTTCATGGGGCAGGAGTGGGCGGCGAGCAGCCCGTTTCTCTACTTCACCGACCACGATCCCGAGCTCGGGCGCCTGGTCACCGAGGGCCGCCGCCGCGAGTTCCGGTCGTTCTCGGCTTTCCGCGATTCGCGGGCGCGCGAGCGTATTCCCGACCCGCAGGCGGAGTCGACGTTCGGCGCCAGCCGGCTGCCGTGGGACGAGTGTGCGGAGGGGAGGCACGCGGAGACGTTGCGGCTCTACCGCGCCCTGTTGCAGCTCCGCCGACAGGAGCGGGCACTGTGCGCAA
Organism: uncultured Binatia bacterium (SeqCode); assembly: GCA_964648215.1. Classification (GTDB taxonomy): domain Bacteria; phylum Desulfobacterota; class Binatia; order HRBIN30; family JACQVA1; genus CAZYMF01. Next base: position 2,671 of record CAZYMF010000013.1, read on the forward strand.
ACCGCTGGCAAGGCTTTGCTGCCACGGCGCCGGGGGACGGCGCCCTGCGCCTGTGCTTCACCGCCGGTGCGGGCTCCTCCCTCCAGGTGGTGATCCGTCTGCGCGGGGCGGGCGAGGTCTCGCTCGACGTCACGCCCCCCGGCGGCGAGGCGCAGGTGGAGACGCTCTTGAGCACGGAGGACGAGCGCTTTGCCGCGGACCCCGTGTCGCCCGAATTCGGGCGCTCCGGCGCGAATTCGGTGATTCGCTTCGCCCGTCCCGGCGCGTTGATCCTGCGGGTTTCCGGCGCCGCCGCGGTGGTGTAGAGCCGCTTCTGCCGGAGGAGCGGCGTGACCGGCCCTGCGCGTCGAGGGCAAGCGGCAATGCGGAACGGAAATGAGAAACAGGAAACCGGAAACAGGAGACCGGAAGCCGGCAAACGCGGCGGGTTCCTTCCGGCGTTGACCGGCCTTTCATTTCCTGTTTCCTGTCTTCTGTTTCTCATTGGTCTTCGGCAGTAACACTCGGGAGGGAGCCGATGAGCGAGCGGGCGGCGGAGTTGGCCTACGCGGTGCGTCCGCGGGTGGTGCTGAAGTACGTCGGGCAGCTCTGCCTGGTGCTGGCCGCGCTCACGCTCGTGCCGCTTGTGGTTTCCGTGCTGCTGGGAGAGGGGGCGTTCGCGCTGCGCTGCGGTCTGGTGATCGCCGCCCTGCTTGCCGGCGGAGCGCCGCTGGCGCGTCTGCCCGGCGGCGCCCGCCTGCAGACGAACGAGGCGCTGGTCATCGTCGGCTTGATCTTCCTGCTGTCGCCGCTGGCCATGGCCTACCCGATGACCACCTCGGGTTTGCACTTCGTCGACATGTTCTTCGAGGCGCTGTCGGCGGTGACGACGACCGGGCTGACCACGACCGCGGGTGCCGAGGACAAGGTGCCGGCGATCCTGTTCCTGCGCGCATGGATGCAGTGGTACGGCGGCCTCGGCTTCGTCGTGCTGTCGCTGGCGCTGGTGATGCGGCCGGGGATTGCGGCGCGCCAGCTCTCGGGGCGGGCGCCCGAGGAGGAAGACCTGGTCGGCAGCACCAAGGCGCACGCGCGCATCGTGCTGGGGGTCTACTGCGTGCTGACCGTGGCGGGGGTCGTGCTGCTGCTGGCGGCCGGGCAGCGCTTTTTCTCCGCCGTGCTGCACACGTTCACCGCGGTGTCGACCGGCGGCTTCTCCGAGCGCGACCAACTGCTGGTGCGGCTCGGCGGCCTGCGGGTGCAAGTGCTGATCATCGTCATCTGCCTGAGCGGGGCGATGTCGCTGAGCATGTACCATCGCGCCTACGTCAAGGGCTGGCGCGAGGTACTCGCGGACGTGCAGCTTCGCGGCATCCTCGCCGCCGGCGCCGGCGCGAGCGCGGTGCTGGGCCTGGTGCTGCACGCGGTCGACCATTGGAGCTGGGGCGACGTGCTCCACCACGCGCCGATTCTGGCGCTGTCGGCGCAGACGACGGCGGGATTCTCCTCGGTGGACATTATCCACCTCAGCGCCGCCGCCAAGCTGGTGCTGATGCTGTCGATGTTCGTCGGTGCCGGCATCGGCTCCACCGGCGGCGGCATCAAGATGGTGCGCCTGTTGATCGTGCTGCGCCTGGTGCAGATGACGATTCGCCGCGTCTGCCTGCCCCGGCACGCGGTGCTCGAGCCCACCCTGGCGGGGAGACACCTGGAAGAGGACGAGATCCAGGAGGCTTTGCTGATCGTGGTGCTGTTCCTCGGCGTGATCGTGCTGTCCTGGCTGCCCTTTCTGGCCTATGGGCACGACCCCATGAGCTCGTTGTTCGAGGTCGTCTCGGCGACCGGCACCGTGGGGCTGTCGGCGGGGATCTCGAGCCCCCAGCTGGCGCCGCTGCTCAAGGGCGTGCTGTGTGTCGACATGCTGATCGGCCGCCTGGAGGTGGTGGCGGTGCTGGTCTTGGTGTATCCGGGTACCTGGGTCGGTAGACGATCGGAGCTGCCATGAGATTCGTCTTCGTCGGAGCGAGCCAGCTGAGCGTGATGACCGCGAAGCTGCTGATCGGCCGTGGCCACGAGGTGGTCATGGTCGACAAGGACAAGGATTACATCAAGGCGCTCGGTGACGAGATCGACTGCGCCTTTCTCAACGGCGACGGCAGTAAGCCGCACATCCTGCGCGAGGCGGGGCCGGATCACACCGACGTGCTCTTCGCCTTGACGAACGACGACAAGGTCAACGTCCTCGCCGCGCTGATCGGGCGCTCGCTGGGTTTCAAGCGGGTGGTGCCGAGCATTCGCGATCCCGAGCTGATGAGCATCTGCGGCGAGCTCGGTCTCGACCACACCGTCATTCCCGATCAGACGATCAGCCGCTACCTCGCCGACGTCGCCGTCGGCATCGACGTGCTCGAGCTGTCGACGCTGATCAAGGGCGAGGCGCGCTTCTTCTCCTTCGTGGCCGGTGCGGAGGATGCCGGCACGGTCGAGGCGCTCGGGCTGCCGGACGAGGCGCGGGCCGTCTGCTTCTATCGCGACGGAGACTTCCACCTCGCCGACGCCGACAGCAAGATCCGCAAGGGCGACGAGATCATGGTGCTGACCCACAGCAAGCATCTCGCCGACCTGCGCAAGCGCTGGCAGCCGAAGAACGCGGAGTGAGTCGCACGAGGATCCCTGCGTTGCGGGCCACGGCCCGCGCACGCATGAACGAGACGGTGGTATGGCGCTGCGCCTGATCGAGATCGTCGTTCCCGAGCAGGAAGGCCCCGCGGTCCGACAGCTGCTCGAACAGCAGCAGATCCTCGGCAGCTGGCGCGACGCGGAGACGGGGCGCCTGCTGATCCAGATCGTGGTTGCGGCCGAGGAGGTGGAACGGATCATGGACGAAGTGCAGCAGCGCTTCTCGTTGCTGGGGAACTTCCACATGGTACTGTTCCCGATCGAGGCCTCGTTGCCCCGCCCGCCGCGCGCGGAGGAAGCGCAGGGCGAGAAAGGCGCGTCGGCGGAGCCGGCGAAGCCGGCGAAGAGCCATCGTGTCAGCCGCGAGGAGCTCTACGCCGAAGCGCTGGACGGGGCCAAGACATCGCGCGTCTTCGTCGCCATGACCGTGCTGTCGGCGGTGGTGGCGACCGTGGGTTTGCTCCGCGACGACCTCGCGGTGGTGATCGGGGCGATGGTGATTGCGCCCCTGCTCAGCCCCAACGTCGCCCTCGCTCTGGCGACGACTCTGGGAGACTTTCACCTGGCGCGCGACGCCTTGCGCGCCAACGTCGTCGGCGTGGGTATCGCCGTGGTGCTCTCGGCGGCCGTCGGCGCGTTGGTCGTGGTCGATCCGTCGGTGCCGGCGCTGGTGGCGCGGACGCGGATCGAGCCGGTGGATCTCATTCTGGCGCTGGCCGCCGGCGCGGCCGGAGCGCTGGCCTTCACCACCGGGATTTCCGGAGCGGTCATCGGCGTGATGGTGGCGGTGGCGCTGCTCCCGCCGTCGGTGACGCTCGGTCTGTTGCTGGGAAGTGGTCACGTGTCGGTGGCTTTCGGCGCGCTGCTGCTGCTGACGGCCAACGTCATCTGCGTCAACCTTGCCGGCGTCGCCACCTTTCTGCTGCAAGGAGTACGGCCGCGCACCTGGTGGGAGGTCGAGCGCGCCCGCAAGGCCAGCCGTACGGCGATGCTGGTCTGGGCCGTCCTGCTCACGCTCCTGGCGGTAACGATCGTGCTCGCCCGCCCCGGCCTGAATTGACCAACGCCGCCCGCGCGCGCGACTCGCGGGGCTCACTTGGGCGCCCTACCGGTCAGTATCCGTGTGAATCCGCGTCGATCTGTGTTTCCATTCTTCTTCGCATTGCGGCTATCCGCGCGCGGTCTCCTGGCGAGCGTGAAGTTACAGCATGTTTGTGATCGCCACGATGTCGGCCGCGTTCACGCGACCGTCGCCGTTGGCGTCGGCGCCGGGGAAGGGCGGATCCGAGAAGATGGCCAACGCCGCTGCCGCAACGTCGTCGGCGTCCACGTCGCCGTCGCCGTCCGCGTCGCCGGGGACGACCAGAGCAATGCGGTAGTCCTCCACCTCGCCGTCAGCCGCGGCACCGTCGTAGGAGAGGCCGCCGCTGCTGCTGTAGCGAAAACGGGCGAAGGTCAAGCCGAGCGCAGCTCCGCCCGGCGTCGTGATCTCGACGACATTCGTTCCCGGCTGCAGCTCGATGCTGCCGGCGACCTTCTCGTTGTCGTCCTGCCAGTCACCGTCGCGGTTGAAGTCGATCCAGGCGTCGAGTCGCCCGAGGGCGGAGGCGACTACCTCGACCGTGGCCGTGCGCCCGACGACGAGGGCCGCAGGGAGGGCGACACCGTCCTCGTCGTCCACGCCGGCGTCGTCGTCGCCGGTCGCGGTAACGTTGGGGAGGCCGTCGTTCTCGCGGTCGATCAGACCACCGAGGAAGTAGCCTTCGACGATCGCGTGACGGGCGCCGTTGTTCTCGAGATGCGTCGGGTAGCTCGGTGGCGGGATATCGGGGTCGCCCATACCGTCGGGAGCGTCGCCGAAGTCGAGCTGCACGGTGGGCGTCGGTGTCGGCATTCCGGAAGTCGGCGTCTGAGAAGCCCCAAGGACGGGGGTCGTCGACGGGCTCGGCGTGCTGGTGCGCCCCGGTGTCGGTGTGTCGGTGGGAGAGCTCGTGTACGTCGCCGTTCTGGTGGGAGTGTCGCTCGGCGTCGAAATCGGGGATGGTGTCGCCGTGATGGTCGGAGTGCCTGACGGTGTCGGGCTCGGGGATGGCGTCGGCGTTGTCGTGGGAGTGTCTGACGGTTCTTGTGTCGCCGTCTCCGTCGGGGTCGGCGGGGTCTCCCCCTCTCTGCCCACAACGAGCAGCGCGCTGCTGAACGTCCGCACCACGAAGACGATGTCGCCGTTGTCGTTGAAGTGCGTCGGCAGGCCGTCCGCGCCGCTCGTGCCGAGGCCGCCGAGCTGGATATTGGCACGCGGCGAGTTGCGGACGTTGACGAAGAGGATCGATTGCGAGTGGCCCGGGCTCACCTCGATCAGGTCCCCCGTGCGCGCGACGAGGTGAAGACCGCCGGCGTTGCCGGCGAAGAGAGCGGCGTTGTTCGAGGAGCCCACCCCCGGTCCTTGCAATTCGGCGGTAAAGGCCACGTCGCCGTTCTGGTTGGCGACGAAGTCCGGCGGTGTCGTGCCGAAGAACTCCGGCCCCACGTTGCCGATGCGCTTGAAAACCACGTTCTCAGGCAAATCCGGCGCCTGCTCTCCTTCGACGGCGATCTTCTGGACCGACTCGCCGTCCTTGATCCAGATGCCCCCTTTGGACTGCTCTCCGTCCGAAACCTGAGCGAGAAATGGCACCCGGCCATCGTCGAGCAGGGTGAAACCGACGGAGAACTTGGGGTCCGAGACGAGGCCGTAGCCTTCCGCTCCGGGGAGCTCCGTTCCCAGCGGCAGGTAGTTCGAGCACGTACCGTTGCACATCCACACGCCCAGGTTGTCTTGTCGGCCGCCGAAGAAGGCGACGGTACCGGCGGAATTGATGGTCAGGCGGCGGAGCAGGAACGCGTCCGGGGTGACCACCATCTCGTTCAGCAGAACCTCGAGGGCGGCGCCACCCGTGCCGCGGTACAGGACTCTCCGCTGTCCCGGTCGGCCGACGAGGATGGAGAAAGCAACGACACCGTTCTCGTTGATGACGGGCCCGTCGGAGAAGGGGGACGGAGCCGTGCTGAGGTTGAGCACCTCCAAGGGGGAAAGCACGGGCGCAGGCTGCGCGATCTCGGCGAGGATGTCGATCTGATCGGTTCCCGGCCCGGCGAGCAACTCGGCTGCGCGTTGCTCGCTGGAGAAATCCTCGCCGCGGATCAATGTGACCTTGGCGTCGTTGAAAGGCAGCGCCGTGTTTCCGAGGAACGGTGCCGGAAAGGAGACGCCCTGACGCAACAGAACCTGAAGCGACTGCTCTCCCTCGACGAAGACGGCCTCGTCATTGCTGGCGTCGATGCCGTCGCCCTCCATGGCTGCGGCGACGAGAGCGCGTCCCGACTTGTCCAGATTGGCGACGAAGCTCGAGAAGCTGAACTCGTCCCCGAACGTGGCTCCGGGAATGCCGGGAACCTCATTGCCCTCGATGGCGAGCGGCGTGGGCTGCGGGGGCGGCCCCGATCCGACGTCCAGGGTCCAGAAGCCGCGCAGGGACTTGGGGAACGGGTCGGTCTGCACCAGGTAGGTACCTCCGAAGAGCACGCGACCGTTGTCACTGATGTACGCCTGTCCGTGATCGAAGCCGGAGAAGGGTGCGCCGCCGGTGCCGGGCGCCTCCTGCCCTTCGCTGGCCAACACCTCGATCTGGTAATCCGCCTCGGCGGTGTCCACGCCACCCGTGACGCAGAGGAGCAGGGCTACACTCAACACCACGCCGTTTCCCGTCTTCGATCCTGGCACGGTACCCCCCCTTCCTGGCTTCGAGCCTGGCTTCGAGTGAATTCGAGTGCTTGCTTGTGCCCACGCATAAGACAAAGCACCCGCTCGGTTCAACCCAATTCTCTGCTCGGTCAGCGACTCACCCTGGGGGACCGGCATAAGTGGCCGCTACACCGCCGCTTTCCTTGAGGGGCGCCGATCCGGCCTGGGGGACGTGGGCGCCGTCGCCCGCTCTCGCACTGCTCGAGGACAACCTCGCCGCGGGTCGTCTTCTTGATCCAGGGCAAGGACCTCCGCGACGTGCGCAAGCGCTGGCGGCCGAAGAAGGCCGAGTAGCCAGCGCTCGGCGGTGCTCTCGCTACTGGTCCAGATCCGCGTAGTAGGGGATCTGGATGCCTTCCTTTTCGCTCTCGCCCTCGCCGGACTTGGCGGCGCCGACCATGGCGATGGTGATGGGGGCGATGACCGACGGGTCGGTCATGACGTTGACGCAGGCGGGTTTCCCGGCCGCGAGGGCGCGCTGCAGCGCCGGGGCGAGGTCCTCGGGGCGCTCGACGTGCTCGGCGTGACAGCCGAAGCCGGCGGCGGCCAGATCGTAGCGGGTCGGAGCGAGATCGGTCACCACGCGGCTGCCCGCGCCGAAGATCAGGTCTTGGCCGTGCGCCGACATGCCCCACTGCTGGTCGTTGTTGACCACGGTGACGATCGGCAGCTTGTGCCGCATCATGGTGTCGAACTCGGCGAAGTTGAGGCCGACCGAGCCGTCGCCGATCACGCACACCACCGGACGCTCGGGGTGGGCCACCTTGGCGGCGATCGCGAACGGCATGCCGGTGCCGAGACAGCCGAGATAGCCGTGGGTCAGGAAGCGACCGCCCGCCTGGCTTTGCGCGGCCATGTCAACCCAGCTCGCCGTCTCGCCGCCGTCGGCCACCAGCACCGCCTCGGGGCCGGCCGCTTGCACCACCTCGTGTGCCATGCGGAAGGGGTGGATGGGAGCGCTGTCGGCGCTCAGGGCTTCGGCGAACATCATCTGCGGAAACGCAGCGGTTTGCTTCACCGTGCCCTGCCAGTCCTGGCGGTCCGGCCAGCGCCGCTCGCGGCCGGCGCGGGCGAGCGCCAGCAACGTCTCGCGGCAGTCGGCCTGGATGCCGAGCTGGATGTCGCGGTTGCGGCCGATCTCCTCGCCCTCGATGTCGACCTGGATGATGCGGCGCGCGGGGGCGAGGAAGCCGCCGCCGTGACCGCCGGTGAACAGGCCGAGCCGCGTGCCGAGCAGAAGCACCACGTCCGGCGCGGCGCCACCGCTGGCCAGGGCCGCCAGGGTGAAGAAGCTCCGCCCGGAAAGCGGGTGGCTCGCCGGTACCGTGCCCTGCGCCTTGGCGTTGCAGAAGACCGGGATGCCGCTCTGCTCGGCGAAGGCGAGCAGGGCCTCGCCGGCGTGCGAGAACCAGACGCCGCCGCCGGCCAGGATCGCCGGCCGCTCCGCCTGCTCCAGCCATTCGAGGGCCTGCTCGACGGCCGCGGGGGACGGCGCCGGCGCCGCGTCGGGGCGGACACGCTGGGGAAACACGACCTTCTCCTCGTCGACGCGCGAGAACAGGACGTCGATGGGCAGCTCGAGGAAGACCGGGCCGGGGCGCCCGGTAGCGGCGACGCGCAACGCCTGCGCCACCAGCTCCGGAATCCGATGGGTGTGGGTGATGCGGTGCGCCCACTTGGTGATCGGCTGCATCAGGGCGAGCTGGTCGAAGCCGCCCTGCAGCGGCAGCGTCTCGGCGTCGCGCAACGGCGCGGCGCCGCCGAGGAACAGGGTGGGGATGCAGTCGAGGTAGGCGTTGGTCACCGCCGTCACCACGTCGGTTACCCCGGGCCCGGCGGTCACCAGGGCGACGCCGACGCGCCCGGTGGTGCGTGCCCACCCGTCGGCGGCATGACCGGCCGCCTGCTCGTGCCGGGTGTCGGTCCAGCGGATCTTCCGGCCGCGCGCGGCCTGGTAGATCGCGTCGAGGTGGCCGCCGTGAAGCGTGAACACGTGCTGAATGCCCTCCTGCTCCAACACTCGAACGAGCATCTCGCCGCCGTCGATACGTGCCATCATCGATCTCCTCTCCGGCCTCGTCGCCCGGGCCGCCGAATCTGAGGAACCGTCTACTGCATTCCTGCCGCGGAGCCAATGTCTCGGGTGGAAGAGCCGAGCGGTGAACACCTGAAAGGTGGAGGGAAGCCTCGACACTCAACCCCCAACCCCCAACCCCCAACCCCCAACCCCCAACACCCAACACCCGACACCCTTCCGGAGGCTCTGAGGGGCTCCATGGCGTTTGCCAAAGCGTCCGCAAGGGCAGCCGACGCAAAAAGGCGGTAGCTAGTTGTTTAGTTGACGCTGGGTCGCGCGGCGCGCTCTGATGGACGTGTCCCACAATTGATCGGGTGGGTGGCATGCGCCTTGCCCTCCGCGTCGAGGCATGACGCATGGCAATCGGCTCCGGTGGGTGAATCGAGCGGCGTTGTCGGGCCTGGTGGTGGGGTTGTTTTGCACTTGTCTGGGGGGCGCTGCGGCCGCTGGCCCGATCGATGGCGCGGCGACGGTTCGCTTGATCGTACGGCCGAGGGTCGGCGTGTTTGCCTCCAAGCAGCAGCGACTGCTGGCACGCGAAGGGGCCCGCCTGCGCCGGCGCCTCGCCCGCCTGGGGGCCGAGGTGGTTGACGTGCCCCGCAGCAAGGCCGACCGCATCGCGGCGCGTCTGCGCCAGAGCGGCGCCTTTGCCGTCGTGGAACGGGACAACGTGGCGCGGGCGGCCGGGACGCCGGACGATCCGATGTTCTCGTGGGAATGGGGGTTGGTCCGGGTCAACACGGTCGAGTCATGGGGCGTCACGCTGGGCTCACCGGACGTGCCGGTGGCCGTGGTCGATACGGGTGTCGACGCCGGCCATCCCGACCTGCAAGGGCAGCTCTTGCCAGGCTACGACTTCGTCAACGACGACGACGATCCCAGTGACGACAACGGCCACGGCACGGCGATGGCGGGCATCATCGCCGCGCGCGCCGACAACGGCGTCGGCGTCGCCGGCGTGGCGCCGGACGGTCGCGTCATGCCGATCAAAGTGCTGGGCTCCGACGGCACCGGGTACTACAGCACGCTGGCCGAAGGAATCGTCTACGCGGTGGATCACGGCGCGCGCGTGGTCAGTTTGAGCCTGACGGGGCCGGCGCCGTCGACGACTTTGCAGAACGCGGTCGACTACGCGCGTGCCCACGGAGTGATCGTGGTGGCGGCGGCGGGCAACAGCGGCGACTCCACCGCCGCGTATCCGGCCGACTACGACGACGTGGTGGCGGTGGCCGCCAGTGACGTCAACGATCGGCGGGCGTGGTTCTCCAGCTACGGGCCGGCGACCGCCCTGGCCGCGCCCGGCGTGGGTGTCATGACCACGCAGATGGGCGGGGGCTACGGTGGGTCCACCGGAACCTCGCCGGCCACGGCGATGACCGCGGGCACCTTCGCCCTGTTGCTCGCGGCCAATCCGGGGCTGACGGTCGACGACGCCGTCACGCGCATGACCGAAAACGCGGTCGACCTCGGCACCAAGGGCTGGGATCCCTATTTCGGCTTCGGCCGCGTGGACGCCTATGCCGCGCTGATGCCCGGCCAGAGCGTCCGCCACCTTCCGGATCACACGCTTCCCGTGGTCAAGCTGGTGAGCCCCACGGCCAACAGCCTCGTCTATGGCTTGGTCCCCATCGACGTCTCCGCCTCCGACAACGTCGGCGTCACGGAGGTCGACCTGGTCGTCGACCAGCAGCTCCGGGAGAAGGCGCTGATGCCACCGTTCTCCTTCGCCTGGGATACCAGCTCTGTCTCTCCCGGGCGGCACATCTTGCAGCTCTTCGCCTGCGATGCTTCCGGCAACTGCGCCGCCAGCCGCAAGGCCGCCGTACTGGTCACCCCCGGGGTCGGGCTGCTGGTGAAGCACGGCGTGGTGAAGTACGGGCTGAAACCGCAGAGGGACGCCGTATCCGTCAAAGCCGTGTTCGCGTTGCCTGACGGCCAGACGCTGGATCCGGACACCGACACGATCAGCGTCGAGCTCGACGACGGGGACGGGACCCTGTTTGCGACGACGATGCCGGCGGCGTCGATGACCCTGACCCGGCGCGGGGTGATGCGCAGCAGCACGACTCCCTCGTCCCCGGCCGACGGAGACGTGGTCGTTCGCATCGTGCGCCGACGACGCGGGAACGGGTACGTGCTCCGGCTGAGAAGTCATTCGCTGAGCCTGGGCTCGGCCGCGGCAACGATGAACCTGCGCGTGACCGTCGGGTCGGCGATTCTCAGCCAGTCGCTTTCATTTCGCAACGTCCGTCGCCGGATGGTCGCACCGTAAGCCGTACGCACAGAGCGGAAGCCCGTGCCACCGAACCCGCCTCAGGGGGTATTCGGGCGGAGAGCCCAACGGGCGACATTCGCGAGGACGGGTGCCGGGTCGGCGTAGGTCTCGCAGAGAATCTTGTGGTACAAGCACTCCTCGGCCGAGCGGAGGTGGGCCTCGGGGTGGCGCTCCGAGTACTCCCTGGCGTCCGCGGCCGGCATCCAGCGGCCGGTGATTTCGGCTAGCAGATCGACGGTGCCGCTGCCCTCGTCGAACTGTTCCTTGTCCCGCCAGACGATCTCGGCGGGTAGCAGGTCTTCGCAAGCCTGGCGCAGAACCCACTTCTCCACCGCCCGCGCCCCGTCGTCCGCCCGGAGCTTGAGCTGCGGTGGAATCGTCTGGGCCAGCTCGATCATCTCCACGTCCAGGAACGGCACTCGTCCCTCGATGGAGTGGGCCATCGTCATACGATCGACCCGCTGCAGATTGACGTTGTGCAGGCACTGGACCGAACGCCGCAGCTCGCGGCGAAGCAGGGTGGGATCCTTGTACTCCCGGTAGTAGCGGTATCCCGCGAAGAGCTCGTCCGCTCCCTCGCCGGTGAGAATGACCTTCACTTCCCGGGAGGCCAGGCGGGCCGTGAAGTAGCAGGGGATGGCGCTGCGAACCAGGTCCTGGTCGAACGACTCCAGGTGGAAGAGAATCTCGGGGAGGCAGGCGGCGATCTCCCCGGGCTTGAGGACGTACTCGTGATGAATGGTGTCGAGGTGGCGAGCGACGGCGCGGGCCGCCGCGGCGTCGCGGCTGCCCGCGATGCCGACGGAGAAGGTGTGCAGCTCGTCGACGTGGGGCCGGACGAGCGCCGCGATGGTGCTGCTGTCCAGCCCGCCGGAGAGAAAGGCCCCGAGCGGAACGTCGCTCATCAGGCGCTTGGTCACCGACCGCTCCAACGTCTCGCGGACCAGGGCGACGTGCTCGTTCGCGCTTCGCGGCACGGGCGTGAGGTCAGGCACCTCGTAGTAGGGGCGAGTGCCGATTCGCGAGTGAAACCACGAGCCGGGCGGGAATTCCGTGATGTCGTCCGCCAGGCCAACGAGCGCCTTGATCTCCGAGGCGAAGAGAAGGTTGCCGTGTCGCCGGCCGAAGTAAAGGGGTTTGATGCCGATCGGGTCCCGCGCAACGAAGAGGTCGTCGCCGTCGGTGAGCGCGAACGCGAACATCCCGTCGAGATCGCCGGCGCAGGCCGTGCCCTGCTCCGCATACAGGGCGAGAGCGGTTTCGCTGTCGCTCTGCGTCCGGAACCGATGGCGATCTTGCAGTCGGGCTTGCAGCGAACGAAAGTTGTAGATCTCGCCGTTGGCAACGATGGCGCGGCGGCCGTCCGCGGACCGGATCGGTTGGTTGCCCCCGGCCGGATCCATGATCGCCAGCCGGCAGTGACCCAGCACCGCACGCCGCCCCGGCTCCCGCAGTATCCCGTGCGCGTCGGGCCCGCGGTGAACCAGTCGCTGCATCATCGCGCGGACGGCTTCCTCGTCGCCCGCGCCCCAGAGGACGGCGATGCCGCACACGGCGCCTACTTTCCCAGCAATCCGCGGCGGTCCAGAAACCGGCGGGCGACGTCGCGCGGGCGGAGCTTCTTTTGGTCCACCTCGAAGTTGAGTCGTTGCATGGTCGCGTCATCCAGGCGATCCGCGAGCAGATCGAGCACCTGGCGCAGCTCGGGGTGGGCAGCGAGCACCTCGCGTCGGATGACCGGGGCGGCCTGATACGAAGGGAAGAAGCCGCGGTCGTCTTTCAATGGCTGGAGCCCGAGAGCGGCGATGCGTCCGTCGGTGGCAAAGGCGCCGATCACGTCCACCTCGTGGTCGGCGATCGCCTGGTACATGAGCGCCGGATCGAGATCGCGGACCTCGCCGAAGTGAAGCCCGTAGGCCCGGCGCAGCCCGGGGTAACCGTCCGGCCGCGCGCTGAACTCGGCCGTGAAGCCGGCGCGAAGCGTCGGTGCGATCGGTACCAGGTCGGAGATGGTGTGCAGTTGGCGCGTGGCGGCATCGGACTTACGCACCGTGATCGCGTAGGTGTTGTTGAAGCCGAAGGGACGGAGCCATTCGGCCGAGAACCGCCGCCGGTATTCCCGGGCCACCGTGTCGTAGGCGCGATCCGGATCCGTGATCACGGGGTGGGCGAGAATGGCGGTCAGGGCCGTGCCGGTGTATTCGGCGTAGAGGTCGATCCCACCGCTCACCAATGCTCCGTGGCAGATCATCGTTCCCCCGAGGTTGAACCGCCGCTCCACTCTCAGATCGGTGTGCGCCTGGATGAGCTGGGTCATCAACTCCCCGAGGATGAGCTGCTCGGTGAAGTTCTTCGTGCCGACGCGCACCGTCTCGGCTTCCGCTGCAGACGATCCCCAGGCCGGGCTTGAGGAGGACGCGCTCGTCGAGAAGTAGGCGAAGCAGCCCGTGACGACGAGGATCGCCGGCAGCAGCAGGGCCAGCGGACGCAGGGAGCGGTCGATGGCCGCCTTCAGCGGGGTGCCCCGCGAGCGCCGGCGACCAAGGCCCCATTGAAAGGCCGCGATGGAGCCGTCGACGATCAGGGCCAGTACCGCGGCGGGAACGGCACCGAGCAGGATCAGATTGGTGTTGGATAGGGCGAGTCCCCGGTTGATGAACTGGCCGAGACCGCCGGCGCCGATGAAGGCTGATAGGGTTGCGATGCCGACACTGACCACGGCGGCCGTGCGGATACCGGCCACGATCACCGGCAAGGAGAGGGGGAGCTCGACCAGCCACAGGCGCTGACGCGAGGTCATCCCGATCCCGCGCGCCGCCTCCACCACCGCGGGCGAGACGCCTTCCAGGCCGGTCAGCGTGTTGCGAACGATCGGCAGCAGGGCATAGAGGGTGAGGGCGATGATGGCCGGGGTTGCCCCGATCTTCTGCAGCAACGCCAGGAGGATGGCGAGCATCGCCAGGCTGGGGACCGTTTGCAGGATGCCGACCCCCGCCGTCAGCGGGCCGCGCAGCCACCGGATCCGGGCGGCGCAGATACCGAGCGGGACCCCGAGGAGGATGGCCATCCCGGTGGAGACGCCGGTCAGCATCAGGTGCTGGCCGGTACGCAACCAGAGCTCGGGCAGCCGTGCCGAGACGAACGCGAGCCACGAGTCTGCGGCCATCACAGCATCTCGCGGTACGCAGCGAGCTGCTGGGCCGGCTTGGCGAAGAGCTCGCGGACGAAATCCGTGGCCGGATTCTGCAGGATCTCCTCTCTCCTGCCGATCTGCTCGAGTCGCCCGCCATGGAGAACGGCGATTCTGTCCCCGAGGGCGAGTGCCTCGAAAATGTCATGGGTGACGAAGAGGATCGTCTCCTTCAACCTCTCCTTGAGAGCGAGCAGCTCCTGCTGCAGCGTGTCGCGCGTCAGGGCGTCCAGAGCGCCGAAGGGCTCGTCCATCAAAAGGTAGGCCGGGTCCGCTGCCAGGGCCCGCCCCACGCCCACACGCTGCTGCTGACCGCCGGAGAGCTCCTCGGGGAACCGGCCGGCATACGCCTCCGGCGCGAGACCGACGGTACGGAGAACCTCGTGCGCCCGTTCCCGTCGCCTCGGCGCGGGCCAGCCGAGCAGGCGCGGCACCATGGCCACGTTCTCCTCGACCGTCATGTGGGGGAACAGCCCGATGCCCTGGAATACGTACCCGATCTTCCGGCGAAGGGAGATCGGGTCCTGTCCGGCGATGTCCGTGCCGTCCAGCTCGATTGCACCGGAGGTGGGTTCGAGAAGGCGGTTGGTCAGCTTGAGCAGCGTGGTCTTGCCGCATCCGGAGGAACCGAGGAGAACGAGCGTCTCGCCCTCGTGCACATCAAAGGAGACGTCGTCGACGGCGAAGTGCCGGCCGTCATCGAACGACTTGGAGACGTGTCTGAAGGAGATCATCGTTCATCCGGCTCCGTGAAGTCGCCGGATGCGTGACGCATTCGCCCGACTCGTCCGGCCGATCAGCGGTGGATGTAGCCGGCCACGTCCGAGTCGCGATCACGCGCCCGCCGCGTTTGGCCCATTCGCTCGAGCAAGAGGGAGAACTGCCGGGGAGGAGCCGCGATGAACAGGTCGGCGTAGTGCCTGCCGCGGTTCTCCCACCTGCCGGTGTCGATACCGCGATCGTGGAGGAGGGAGATGACCTTGTGCTGCTCCTCCTCGTCGGCGAACCGCCGCTGCGGAAGCCGCAGACCCGGAACCGCTGCGAAGGTGAAGCCGTGCTCCTCGAAGACGGCCTCGATCGGCGCGGAGTCGAACATCCGCAGAATCGTGACGACCGCAAAGGGCCCGAACTCGGCCGGGTAGTCCTTGCCCAGATGCTGCAGAACGACCTCGAGGGTGCGCTCGGTGATGTATCCGATGGCGCCGGTGCTGATCAGCAGGTTGCAGCTGCGGAACCACGCCTTCTCGTCCTCGTTCGGAGCGATGTCCGGGCGCTCGAAGTTCTGCGCGATACCGCCGTCGAGCAGCCCCGCGTCGACGGCGAAGCGGATCGCCGGCTCGGAGCTGTCGAGACCCACCGCGCGCACGTCGCACGCCGGTGGCGCGATGTTGAGCCACATCCGCATGGCCTCGCACGCGGCGTGGTACTCCCGCGGTGCACGCGACGAGAAGAACGAAACGATCTCGTCGAACGAGCAGCCGTACTTCACGAACGCCGATCCGATGCCGTAGGAGCAGCCGACATCGAGCATCTGCACCGCCCAGGCGCCGCCGTTGCGCTCGCGCAGAAGCTCCGCTGCCGCCACGCAGTAGGGCCGGGCCTGTTCCCCGATCTCGTAACCGGTCTTCGCCATCGACGCGACGTAGGCGTGCGGCGTGGGCGCCGTGTAGGCGTCGTCGAAGGTGGCCTTGGCCTCATTCGCCTGCTCGTAGTTCATTCATCACCTCGAAGAGCTGCATTATGAGGGGCGAATGGCGGCGGCGGTTGACGGTCCGATCGAGAGCCCGGCCAATCGCGCGGCGTCGCTGCGCTGCACCGCCACCTGCCCAGTGAGGTTAACTGGGCGGTGGCCCCGCGGATCTCGCCCCCACGAGGGCAAGCATTGCGGCCTTGCGCCGATCGATCGTAGTCGGTGGGGAGGGGTTGCTGCGGCGGCTGGAGGCGAACGGGGCCGCGATCCACCCGTGGATCGTGGCGACCTGCGGCGGGCCGACGGGGAAAATCGTCACCCGGCTGCCCCCCTGCGACTCTTTCTCGCGCCTCGTCACCGCCTCCTTGGCGCCTCAGGGATCATCTCGGCTTCAACTGCTCGCATCTGTTCAGACATGGCAAGAGATCCCCCGGTAGTCAAGCAAACGCGCGGCGCACGCCGCGCCGACGGCGAGTACGTGCGCTGGGGCAGCTATTTGCGTGAAGAAGGTCATGAGGCCAATGTCCCGATCGTGAGAAACTGCAACGGCCGACACGGGAGGTCGCGAACGCGACCGCCGGAAAGAAGAGGCCATGGAGGAGCTCATGCGGGACGTCTATGTCGTCGCCGTCGGGATGATTCCCTTCGGCAAGTATCCGGAAAAGGGCATCAAGGACCTCACGGCGATGGTGCTGCGGAACCTGTTCGCCCACAGCCCGGTCCGGCAGGAGCAGATCGAGGCGGCCTGGATGAGCAACGCCGGCTGGGGGATGTCCGCCGGCCAGCACTGCATTCGCGGCCAGGTCGCCCTGGCGCCGCTGGGGATCGGCGAGATCCCGATCATGAACGTGGAGAACGCCTGCGCCGGCGGCTCGTCGGCCTTTCATGGCGCCTGCCTCGGCGTCATGGCCGGCGCCTATGACGTCGCGCTGGCCGTCGGCGCCGAAAAGACTTTCGTCCCTCCCAACGCCGATGCCGAGACGCGCAAGAAGGGCTTCAACAGCTTCCTCGCCGGCACCGACGTCGAGGTGACCACCAAGCTGATCGAGCGGATGCAAGCCGAGGCGGAGGAGAAACGCCGTGAGCTGGAGCGGACGGGAGCACTGAAGAAGGGCGAGGGCGGCGGCGCGCGCAGCCCATTCATGGACATCTACGCCATGGCCAGCCGCGCCCACATGGCTCGCTACGGCACCACGCAAGCGCAGCTGGCGACGATCGCTGCCAAGAACCACTTTCACGGCTCGCTCAACCCGGACGCGCAGTATCGGATGACCATGACGGTGGAAGAGGTGGCCAACGACCGGCTGGTTTCCTATCCGCTCACCCGCGCGATGTGCGCGCCGATGGGAGACGGGGCCGCGGCGGCGATTCTGGTGTCGCCGGAATATCTCGAACGCCTGAAGGACGCGCGCCCGGTGAAGGTGCGCGCCTCGGTCCTCGCCTCGGGGAGCACGACAGCCGGCAATCGGGCGAAGGCCGCCGCGCAGAAGGCGTACGACATGGCCGGGATCGGCCCGGACGATATCGATACCGCGGAGGTGCACGACGCCACCGCCTTCGGTGAGCTGGCGCAGACCGAGAACCTCGGCTTCTGCGCCGAAGGCGAGGGCGGACCCTACGCCGAATCCGGCGCCACCAAGCTCGGCGGGGCGCGGCCGGTCAACCCGAGCGGCGGCCTGGAATGCCGCGGCCATCCCATCGGCGCGACCGGCCTGGCGCAGATCGCGGAAATCGTCTACCAACTGCGCGGTAACGCGGGACAACGCCAGGTGGAAAACGCGCGTCTTGGCCTCACCGAGAATGGCGGCGGGTTCATCGGCACCGGCGAGGCCGCCATCGCCATTCACATCCTCGAGGGACCGTCCCGCTAACGGAGCCGATGCGTATGGCTGATGCCCCGACCACACTTGCCGGCCTGCTCGAGTCACAGGCCGACGCGCTCGGCGACCGGCCCTTCCTCCATTTCGAAGACCGGATCGTCAGCTTCCGCGATCTCAATTGCCAGGTGAATCGGGCGGCAAACGGTCTCGCCGCGCTCGGCGTGAAGTCCGGTGTCGGCGTGTCCATCATGATGCCCAACTCGCCCGAGTGGCTGTTCGTCTACTTCGCCACGCAGAAGCTCGGTGCCTACGCCGTGCCGGTCAACATCGCCCTCAAGGGCGAAGGGCTGCGGCACGTCATCGATCACTCGGACACCTCCGTGCTGGTCTGCCACCCGGACTATGCCGAGGCGATCGACGCGATCCGCGGTTCTCTTCCGAAGGTCCAGGCCATCGTCGCGAACACCACCGAAGCTCCCGCCGACTGGCGGCGGCCGGCGAGCTGGCGGACGCTCGCCGAGGTCATGGACACCTCCGACGAAAACCCGCGCGTCGACATCGACCCCGAGGCCATCTCCGGCCTGCTCTACACCTCGGGCACCACCGGCGCGCCCAAGGGCGTCGTCAGCCGCTACAAGGCGGCCAACATCGAGGGGATTCGCCTGCTCGGCGGCATGCTGCAGGCCGACGAGGTTCTCTATACCTGCTTGCCGTTGTTCCACGCCAACGCGTTGTTCCTGACCACGGTGCGGGCGCTGGCCATGGGCTTGCCGATGGTTCTCTCGCGCCGCTTTTCGGCGAGTCGCTTCTGGGACGAGACGCGGCGGTACGGGGTGACGACGTTCAACGCGCTCGGCGCCATGATTCCCATCTTGATGAAGCAGCCGGAGCGGCCGAACGATGCCGACAACCCCGTGCGCATCGTTTTCAGCGCCGCCTGCCCAGCCTCGGTTTGGGCGGAGTTCGAGAAGCGTTTCGCGGTGCGCATCATCGAAGGCTACGCCGCGGTGGACGGCGCCGGCTTCGCCATCGTCAACTTCGGCAACGCTCCCAAGGGATCGATCGGGAAGCCGATGACCCCCGTGCGCATCGTCGACGACGACGGCAACGAGGTGCCGGTGGGCGAGCCGGGCGAGCTGCTGTTCCAAGTCGACGACGCCGCGCGGCGCAAGGTCGAGTACTACAAGAACGAGGAGGCCAGCAACGCCAAGATCCGCGACGGCTGGCTGCACACCGGGGATCTGGTCCACGCCGACGGGGAGGGCAATCTGTACTTCGTCGATCGCAAGAGCGACTCGCTGCGGCGCCGCGGCGAGAACATCTCGTCGTGGGAGGTCGAGCGCGAGCTCAACAGCCACCCCGCCGTGCTCGAGTCGGCCGTCTTCGGCGTGCCGTCGGATCTCGGCGAGGACGAGGTGATGGCGGTGGTGGTGTTGCAGGACGGAGAGCAACTGACGCCACCGGAGCTGATCCGCTACGCCGAGGACCGCATGGCCCGGTTCATGGTGCCGCGCTACGTCGAGTTCCGCGACGCCCTGCCGAAGACCGAGACGCACCGAATCCAGAAGAGCAGCCTCAAGCGCGACGGCGTCGGCCCGCATACCTGGGACCGGGAAGCACCGCGGGGATAAGGAGCAGAGCATGGAAGTGCAGGAAGCCATCGGCAGCCGCCGCACCTATCGATTCCTCCTGCCGCACAAGCCGGTGGAGCTGGAGAAGATCCAGAAGATGCTGGAAGCCGCGCGCCTGGCCTCGTTCTGGGGCAACGTCCAGGCCCTGCGCGCCGTCGTCGTGCATCGCGACACCGCGCGCGACGACGTGCGCAAGTCGTTGTTCGCGCCCATCGCCGGCTTCCAGATCGAGCAGGCGCCGGTGGTCATCGTCTGGTACCTCGACTATGCCGCGCTCGACGTGCAAGGCGATCGGCTGCGCGAGCTGGTCAATGCCCGGGTCATCGGCGTCGACAAGCAGGCGGCGCTGCAGGCGCTGGACAACGTCATCATCCCCTTCTTCGAAAGCGCCATGCCGCACATCAAGCAGTCGGGTCTGACCGACCTGGATTGCGGTCAGGGTATCGCCCAGGCGACGCTGGTGGCGATCGATCAGGGGCTGGGCACGGCCTGTCTCGGCACTCCCAACGAGGAGCTCATCCGCA
The DNA here is from genome assembly GCA_964648215.1 of uncultured Binatia bacterium (SeqCode). Classification (GTDB taxonomy): domain Bacteria; phylum Desulfobacterota; class Binatia; order HRBIN30; family JACQVA1; genus CAZYMF01. Next base: position 22,317 of record CAZYMF010000013.1, read on the forward strand.
AGAACCTCGGCTTGCCGGAAAGCGCCAAGGTGCTCCTGTTGATGTGCGTCGGCTACCCGGCCGAGTCGCGCGAGGCGGGCGGGCAGCGCCCGCGGCTGCCCTTCGAGCAGCTGTTCTTCCTCAACGAGGTCGGCCAGCCGTTTCCACGCAGCGAGCAGGTCGTCGAGGAGCTGAAGCAGGCCAAGATGTTGCAGGCGCCGGCGCCGCTGCCGTGGCGGCAGGCGGAGCTCGACTATCTGCAGCGGGCGCTGAACCTGCCGGACTTCTGA
>CAZYMF010000013.1:22685-32802 GCA_964648215.1 uncultured Binatia bacterium (SeqCode)
ATAGGGAGGCATTCATGCCCTTGGTTGATCTCGATGTCGAGCTGACCGACGAGGAGCGCAAGGTTCGCGACATGGTGCACCGGTTCGCCCTGGACGTGATGCGGCCGGCGGGGATGCAGCTCGACGCGCTGCCGGACCCGGCCGACGTCATCGCACCGCGGTCGATCCTGTGGGACGTGTTCAAGAAGTATCGCGCCCTCGGTCTCGATGCGTACGCGGACCCGAATAGCGATCTGTCGCCGCTGCAGCGGGCGCGCCTGCGCTACATCATCGCCGAGGAGCTCGGCTGGGGCGACTCCGGCCTCGCCATCAGCTTCGGCGTCGCCAACTTTCCCCGCATGATGGCACAGCTCTCCGGCAAGCCGGAGCTGATCGAGCGCTTCGGCGACCCGGACGCCATCGGCTGCTGGGGCGGCACCGAGCCGCATCACGGCAGCGACTTCATCGTCCTCGGCGACAAGATCGGCACGCCGGAGTACGGCAGGCCCGACTGCATCGCGCGCAAGGACGGCGACTCCTTCGTCATCAACGGACAGAAATCGGCCTGGGTGTCCAACGGCACGATCGCGACGGCGACCGCGCTGTTCTGCGCCGTCGACCTCGGCGACGGGCTGCAGGGAACCGGCGGCTTCGTCGTGCCCCTCGATCTGCCGGGCGTCTCGCGCGGCAAGCCGCTCGACAAGATCGGGCAGCGGGCGCTGAACCAGGGCGAGATCTTCTTCGAGGACGTGCGCGTGCCCGCCGACTACATGGTCTTCAGCCCCGAGATGAACGCCTTTGCCGGCGACGCGGTGCTGTCGATGGCCAACAGCGGCATGGGCGTGACCTTCGTCGGCGTGGCGCAGGCAGCGCTCGACCTCGCCCTCGACTATTCGAAGGAACGGGTGCAGGGCGGCGTGCCGATCGCCCAGCACCAGAGCGTGCGCGCGCGCCTGTTCGAGATGTTTCGCAAGGTCGAGGCGGCGCGCTCGCTGGCCCGGCGGGTGCTGGTCTACAACATCGTCAACACGCCGCCGCAGCTGCACTACGCCATCGCCTCGAAGGTGACGGCGACCAGCACGGCTTTCGAGGTGGCCAGCGGGGCGCTGCAGATCTTCGGCGGCAACGGGCTGAGCCGCGAGTACCCGATCGAGAAGCTCCTGCGCGACGCGCGCGCCTCGATGATCGAGGACGGGTGCAACGACGTCCTCGGCCTCGTGGCGGGCGAGCGACTGTGAGGGCAATCCCAAGGAGAATGACAAATTCTCATTCCTGTCCACCGCCGATCCGTCATCGCATTTCCTGACCTACCTCATCGCGCCGCCTCCCGCGCGGCGTCATCGCTGAAGGCGCCGGCGCCCGGCGCAGGGCGAGGCCAAGGAGGAGCGGATGCAACCCGCGAACGACGAATCACGGCACCAGATCGCCTGGGTCATCGATCTCAACCGCTGCATCGGCTGCCAGACGTGCTCGGTAGCGTGTAAGGTCCTGTGGACCCAGGATACCGGGGCGGACCACATGTGGTGGTGCACGGTGAACACGCAGCCCGGCCGCGGCGTGCCGCGTGATTGGGAGTCGATGGGCGGCGGCTACGACCGCGACGGCAAGCTCGTCACCGGCCGCCTGCCGACCGAGGAGGAGATCGGCGCGGCGTGGCGCTTCAACTTCGATCAGGTGTACGCCTCCGGCACGGGGCAGCAGGAGTTCCTGCATCCCGAGGGCAAGCCGCCCACCTGGGGCATGAACTGGGACGAGGACCAGGGCGCGGGCGAGTATCCCAACGCCTACTTCTTCTACCTGCCGCGCCTGTGCAATCACTGCACGCATCCGTCGTGCGTCGAAGCCTGCCCGAACGGGGCGATGTACAAGCGCGAGGGGGACGGGCTGGTGCTGCGCGACGAGGACCGCTGCCAGGGCACGCGCCAGTGCGCGCGCGCCTGCCCGTACAAGAAGATATACTTCAACCCCGAGCGCGGCGTGAGCCAGCACTGCATCGGCTGCTTTCCGCGGCTGGAGAAGGGCGTTGCCCCCGCGTGCGTGCGCCAGTGCGCCGGCCGCGCCGCCTTCGTCGGTTTTCTCGACGAGGAGGGCAGTGCCGTGCACAAGCTCGTGCGCCGCTGGAAGCTGGCGCTGCCGCTGCATCCGGAGTGGAACACCGCCCCCAACGTGTTCTACATCCCGCCGCTGTCGCCGTTCAAAATCCGGCCCGACGGCTCCCTCGACACCTCCGCGCGCCGCATTCCGATGGCCTACCTCGAGTCGCTGTTCGGTCCCCACGTCGGGGCGGCCCTGCAGACCCTGGAGGCCGAGATCGCCAAGCGCCGCCAGGGTTGCCCTTCCGAGATCGTCAACACGCTGATCGCCTACGAGTGGAAGGAGATGCTGGGTCCGTTCACGCGCGATCCGGCGGAGATTCAGTGGGCGTGACGGATTTGCCGACAGACAGCCGGCGTTAGGACGAGCCAGGAGGAGACCCGGGATGGATCAGGCCACGCAAAACGTCATCCGCGCCTACGAGGAATCATCGACCAGCGCGCCCGGTCGCGCCACCGAAGACCGCTACCGCGATATCTGGCGCTGGGACAAGGTGGTGTGGGGCACGCACACGGTCGACTGCTACCCCGGCAACTGCCCGATGCGCGTCTATATCCGCGACGGCAAGGTGGTGCGCGAGGAGCAGGCGGGGAACTTCCCCGTCATCGAGAAGGGCGTGCCCGACATGAATCCCCTCGGCTGCCAGAAGGGCGCGTGCTGGAGCCAGACGCTGACCGCTCCCGATCGCGTGCTGCATCCGCTGCGCCGCGCGGGCGAGCGCGGCGAGGGGCGCTGGCAACGCGTGAGCTGGGACGAGGCGCTCACCGGGATCGCCGACGGCATGCTCGACGCCATTCAGGAGAACGGGCCCGAATCGATCATCGAGCTCCTCGGCGCCGAGGGCGTGCCGTGGAACATGGTGGGCCTCGGGCGTCTGTTCCGCATGGTCGGCGGCCTGGTCACCGACGTCAACGCCGAGATCAACGACTTCAGCCCCGGTCTCTACCTGACGTTCGGGAAGTTCAACCTCTGCAGCAGCCTCGACGACGGCTTCCACACCGAGCTGTTCCTGATCTTCCAGGCCAACCCGGTGTACACCGTGATGGCCTCGTACCACTACATGGTCGAGGCCCGCTACAACGGCGCGGAGGTGGTGATCTTCGCCCCCGACTGCAGCCCGTCGACGCAGCTGGTCGACTACCACCTGCCGGTGCGTCCCGGCACCGACGCGGCGTGGGCCCTGTCGATGTCCCAGGTGATCATCGACGAAGGGATCTACAACGCTGGCTTCGTGAAGGAACAGACCGATCTGCCGTTCCTGGTGCGCACTGACACCGGCCACTTCCTGCGCGAGACCGACCTGAAGGCGGGCGGCAACGCGGAACAGTTCTACGTCCTCGACGCCGGCAGCGGCAAGGTGGTCGAGGCGCCGCGCGGATCGCTCGATCTCGGGGCGATCGACCCGGCGCTGCACGGACGGCACGAGATCACGCTGGCCGACGGCGCGCGCGTGACCGTCACCCCGGTGTTCGAGCTGTTGCGCGAGCACCTGCGCGCCTACGAGCCGGAGAAGGCGGCGAAGATCTGCGGCGTGCACGCCGACGCCATCCGCACGCTGGCGCGCAAGGTCGCTAGCAAGCGCACCGCGGCGTGGGCCGGCGGTAGCTCGCTGAAATACTTTCACGGCGACCTGATGGTGCGCTCGGTCACGCTGCTGCTCGGCCTGACCGGCAACTGGGGCCGCAAGGGCACCGGCATCGGCTGCTGGTCGATCGGCATGTTCGACGGCATGATGCTGCTCGCGCAGAAGGAAAAGGCGGGCACCGAGTCGACGCGCGAGTTCCTGGCGATGCGCGAGGCAATGATGGACGCGCTGCGCGCGGAGGACCCGACGCGTACCGAGGAGATGTGCCGCATCGAGATGATGTGCCGCATGGCCGGTCTCGGCGGCATGATCCCGCCGGCCTTTCTCTGGTACCGCCACTGCGGCTATCGCGAGAACTGGAACCGCAAGGACTGGAACGATCCCACCATGGCGCGCCCGTTCGACGACTACATGCGCGAAGCGATGGACAAGGGATGGTGGAGCGACGTGGCGCTGCCGCTCGATGAAGTGCCGCCGCGCGTCTTGTTCCAGGCCGGCGGCAATACCCTGCGCCGGGTGCGCGGCGGCCAGAACATGCTGCTCAAGCACCTGTGGCCCAAGCTGAGCACCATCGTCACGATGGACTGGCGCATGAGCACCACGGCGCTGCAATCCGACTACGTGCTGCCGGTCTCCAACCACTACGAGGCGCCGCGCTTCCACATCCCGTCGCCGCACATGCTGACGCTGATCTACTCCGATCGCGCCGGCGAGCCGGCGGGCGAGTCGAAGACCGAATGGGAGATCGCGCGCCTGCTCGCCGCCAAGCTGGCGGAGCGGGCGAACGCGCGCGGTTTCACCCAGTATCAGAGCCGGCGGGGGATGGCGTACGACATCGGCGACCTGCACCGCCGCTTCACCCTCGACGGCGAGATGGTCACCGAGGAGCAGGCGTGCGAGGAGATGCTGCGCGACACCGTCGTCTGCGGCACCATCCCGGAGGGCACGGACCTGAATGCCATGCGCGAGCGCGGCTACCAGCGCTTCACCGACTGGGGCATCTCGCCGTTCGCCATCAACCAGGCGAGCGATCTCAAGCCCGACGAGACCCACGCCCACTCGCGCTGGCACACGGAGAAGAAGGTCCCGTACCCGACGTTGACACGCCGGGCGCAGTTCTACATCGAGCACGACTGGTTCCTCGAAGCCGGCGAAGCGCTGCCGGCGCACAAGGAGAACCCGAAGATGGGCGGGGATCATCCGTTCGTGATGACCAGCGGCCACAACCGCTGGAGCATCCACTCGATGAACACGACCAACCCGCTGCTGCTGCGCACCCACCGCGGCCAGCCGCACGCGGTGATCAACAGCGACGACGCGCGCCAGCGCGGCATCGCCGACGGCGACGAGGTCCGGGTGTGGAACGACATGGGCGAGTTCCTGGTGCCGGCCAAGGTGGCGCCCAACGTCATGCCGGGGCAGGTGATCGTCTACAACGGCTGGGAGCCCTACATGTTCCGCAAGTGGCGCGGCCCGATGGATGTCGAACCGGGCCTGGTCAAATGGCTCCACCTCGCCGGCGGCTACGGCCACCTGCGCTACTGGTCGCTGCAGTGGCAGCCGACCCCGGTCGACCGCGCGGTGCGGGTGAATATCGAGCGATCGGCCGGCAGCTGACGCCAGGGGTTTGCCGCATCCGTCATCCCGGCAATCCTCGGGCCGGGATCCATCCGGACGGATGGCCGCGGCGGCGTGGGATCGAGGGCTCGTGCAGACATCGCCAGCAATTTTGCCGTAAAACTGCCGGTCGTCCATCCCTGACGGACGGGCGCGCTTCGGTCCGGAGAGGACTCCGTCGACTACGCCAGCCCGAGTAGCTTCGCGGCGTTCTGGTGGAGCACCTTCGGGCGCAGGTGCTCGCGACCGGCGGTGGCGAGCAGCACCTTCGCGATGCCGATGGCCTGGTGGTAGAAGGGCCAGTCGCTGCCGTAGACGACGCGGTCGGGATCGGCGCGATCGAGAATCGTCCGCACGTTGGGCAGCGACTGGGCGGACAGCTCGAGCCACACGTTCGGGTAGCGGCAGGCGAGGTCGAGCGCCCGCTCCATCTGCAGAGCGCCGGAGTGACCGAGGACGAACTTCGTGCGCGGCTGCTCGGCGATCGGCTTCTCGTAGAGCGCCACCTGCGAGCGGCGCCGCCCGGACTCCAGCTCGATGCCCACCGGACCGCAGTGCCAGATGACCGGCAGGTTGCGGTCGGCGCATTGACGGTAGAGCGCCATCGCCCGGGGATGGTCGGGGGAGATGAGCTGCACCGCCGGGTGTACCTTGACTCCGCGCGCGCCGGCGTGAGCCTGCTCGTCCAGGCGCGTGCCGACGCGGTCGACGATGGGGTGCACCGAGCCGAACGAGATCACCCGGGGCTCGCGCCGCGCGGCCTCGAGGGCGTGGGCGGCGTTCTTCGAGACGTAGGGCAGCTCGATGGGGAGCAGGACGGAGCGTTCGATGCCGAGCTCGTCCATCTCGCGCACCAGGTTGGGCACCGTGTGCGTCGCCCGCATGCCGCCGCGGGAGAGACTTCCCAGCGTCAGGTCGCGCTTGAGGGCGCGGAGCGCGTCCGGCGTGATGTTCTTGTTCTGGTAGACGTCGAAGTCGATCGGGCAGCACGCCGGCAGGTAGTGCTCGGTGTGGTCCGTCCCACGGTACAGGTCGACCCGCATCGGCAGCAGATAGGCCATCGCAATGTGCGAGTGCATGTCGATGACCGGGCCGATCGACCGATCCGAGACGACGAGGCGGCCGTCATGGAGATCGAACCACGGCAGGCGGGAGAGATCCAACAGGTCGTGAAATACCTCCGAAGGCATGGCCGCTTCCATACCGGGGGTCGCCGGCGGGCACAAGCCGGACCGGACGACACGGCGGGATGTCAGTCGCCGAGACGGCGGCGATGCTCGGCGTAGAACTCCGCCATCGGCCGGAAGCCGGGCTCTTCTTTGAACTGCTCCTCGGTCTGGCGGCGCAGCTCCTTCTCGCTCATCGACAGGTCCCACGGCTTGCCCTGGGGTTGCCGCACGCCGAATGGGGAATCGCAGAAGATCTCGATCCCGTTGTCCTCCGGATCCTTGAAGTACACCGACCAGGCGTTGCCGTGATTGAGGGGGTGCAGGCCGCTGGCGCGGCCGTCGGCCAGGAGCTTCTCGGCCACGGTCTTGACCTCGGCCAGGGAGTCGACGCGGAAGGCGATGTGGTCGAGAGTGGTCGACGGGCCTTCGCCCCGCACCGGGACGAAGGCGAGCTGGTGATGGTCGCTGCCGACCTGGGAGAGGAAGACCAGCTCGAGAGCGGGGTTTCTGCGGTCGAGCGGCCCGCGGTCGCTGACCTGGAAGCCGAGAACGTCGCGGTAGAAGGCGATCATCTCCTCGATATTGCGCACGTAGAGGACGGCGTGGGACCAACGCAGCTTCATGGCCAAATCTCCTTCGACGGTGAACGATCTACGGATGCACTTAGCGCATGCTTGCACTTGGTGCAAGCATGCGCTAAGGGGACGGGGCAACCGAGTTGGAGACATGAGCGAAGTCCAGAGCGCAGTCCCGGCGGGGCGCGTCGCCCGGCGCCGGGCCCAGGCGCGCCTGCGCATCCTCGCCGTCGCCGAGAAGCTCATGCTCGCGCGCGGTGTGGATGACGTCACCATCGACGAGATCGCGGACGCCGCCGACATCGCCCGGCGCAGCTTCTACCACCACTTCGAGAGCAAGTACGACGTACTGGTTCCCATCGCGCACGCGCGCACCAAGGGTCTGAACGAGCGTATCGACCGCCTGGTGGCGGGCATCGACGATCCCGCCGCGGTGGTGGCCACGGCCATGCGCCACGGCCTGCGTGCTCTTGCCGGCGATCCTCTGTGCAGCTGGTTCGTGCTCAAGTCCGGCCTGGCGCACCAACGCCTGCGCGAGGGATTGGGCGACAGCGCGTTGCGCGATGCGCAGCGCGGGGTCGAAGCCGGCCGCTTCCGCATCCGCAACGCCAGGGTCGTGAGCCTGCTGATCAGCGGCGCCTTCGTCGCCGTGCTGAGTGCGCGCGTCGAGAAGAAGCTCGGCGAAGAAGATCTCGACGACGCCGTCGAGCACCTGTTGCGGTTGCTCGGCCTGAGCAACACCGAGGCCCATGCTATCGCCCACCGTCCGCTGCCTCCGTTGCCCCCCGGCCGGCGCCGGAGATGACGATCCTGAGAGAAGGAGACATGCCATGGCTTTTCGCCTTGCGACCGTGAAGGAACGCGCCGTCTTGATTGCCAACGACGGCGTCTACGATTTGGAGCGCCACGGCGGTGGCCGTTTCTCGGCGGATCCCATGGAGGCCATCGTCCGCCACGGCGAGCTGCACGAGATCACCGCGGCCTTGAAAGACAAACCGGATGCGCCGCTCTCGTCGACGGTGCTCGGCGTCTGCGTGCCGCGGCCGCAGAAGATCTTCGGCATCGGCCTCAACTACCGCTCGCATGCCGAGGAGTCGGGCATGGAGCTGCCGCAGACGCCGCTGGTGTTCACCAAGTTTCCCAGCTGTCTGGTCGGTCCGACGAGCGACGTCATCGTCTACGGCCCGACCACCGACTGGGAGGCGGAGCTGGTCGTCGTCATCGGCACGCGCGCCCGCGACATCGCCGCCGCCGACGCGTGGAAGGCGATCGCCGGCCTCACCTGCGGCCAGGACGTCTCCGAGCGCATGACGCAGTTCGCCGCCAAGCCGCCGCACTTCGATCTCGGCAAGTCGTACGACACCTACGGCCCGATCGGACCCGCCGTGGTCTCCCTGGACCAGTTCTCCAATCCCAGCGATCTCGCCATCACCTGCGACGTCAACGACACGCGGCGCCAGGACGCGCGCACCAGCGATCTGATCTTCGCCATCCCCGAGCTGATTGCCTACATCTCGGCGATCTGCACGCTCGAGCCCGGAGACTTGATCTTCACCGGCACGCCCGCGGGGGTCGGCGCCAGCAGCAAGACCTTTCTCAAGCCGGGTGACACGATCACGACCAGCATCGAGGGCATCGGCACCATGACGAACCGTTGCGTGGCGAAGAGCGGTTGAGATGTACGACGTCGCCATCGTCGGTGCCGGACCCGTGGGGGCCGTGGCCGCCAACCTGTGCGGCGTCTACGGACTGTCGGCAATCGCCTGCGATCGCGAGGCGGACGTGTACGACCTGCCGCGCGCCGCCGGCCTGCACGACGACGTGCAGCGCATCCTGCACAACGCCGGTGTGCTCGAGGCCATCCTGCCGGCCACCGACGAGATGGCCGGCGCCGAGTTCGTCGATGCGGCGGGCAAGCGCATCCTCGGCTTCGAGATTCCGCCCGGCCTGCGCACGCCGAACGGCTACCCGCCGCTCCTCAACATCAACCAGCCCCCGCTGGAGCGGGCGATCCGGTCTTGCCTGACGAAGTACAAGGACGTCGAGCTGCACGTCGCCCATGAGGTTGTCGGTTTCGAGCAGGACGACAACGGCGTCGAGCTCGTGGTGCGGGACCTGGCGAGCAACGAGACGCGATGGGTGCGGGCGCGCTGGCTCGTCGGCTGCGACGGCGCCGCCAGCTTCGTGCGCAAGTCGTGCGGCATCGCCTGGAACAGCCTGGGCTACGACTGCGACTGGCTGGTCATCGATCTCGAGCTCACGCGCCCGGTCGAGCTGCCGCGCTTGTGCCAGCAGATCTGCGACGCCGAGCGCCCGACGACCCTGGTCCCTCTTCCCGGCAAGCTGCGCCGTTGGGAGTTCCAGCTGAGACCCGGCGAGACCCGCGCCGAGATGGAAGACCGCGACCGCGTGTGGGCGCTGCTGCAGCCGTGGCTGTCACGCGACGACGGCAAGATCCTGCGCGCCGTCGTCTATCGCTTCCATGCGACGATCGCCGACACGTTCCGGCGCGGCCGCGCGTTTCTCGCCGGCGATGCGGCGCATCAGACGCCGCCCTTCCTCGGCCAGGGCCTGTGCACGGGGGTGCGCGACGTCGAGAACCTGATCTGGAAGCTCGCCATGGTCCGCCGCGGGCAGGCGGGCGACGTTTTGCTCGATACCTACACGGCAGAGCGCCATCCCCTGGCCGTCGCCATGGTCGAGCACTCCACCAACACCGGCAAGCTCATCGACGCGTACGCGGCAATGGGCAGGGGTGAGCCCGAGCCGTCCGCCGAGCTGCAGGCGTACGCCTACGGCGGCGGCGCGCAGCTGCCTCATCTGACGACCGGGCTGCTGGCAGCGGGGGACAGCCACTGGATCGGTCGCCTGCTGCCGCAGTGCTCGGTGGCGACGGAAACCGCGGGCGCGGCGTTGCTCGACGACGTCATCGGGCCGCGCTGGGCGATCGTCGCGGCACGCGATCCCCGCGCCGCGATGAGCGCGGAGACGCGCCGTTACTGGGAGGGGCTCGCCGCGGCGTTCATCACGGTGACCGAGCCGAGCGGATTGATCGGTGCGGTGCTCGGCGCGCACGACCTCGCCGTCATCCGGCCGGA
>CAZYMF010000013.1:32902-48574 GCA_964648215.1 uncultured Binatia bacterium (SeqCode)
TCCTGCTCGTCGTCGCGGCGATCGTCGGCGCCGGGGCTGCGTGGTGGGCGTGGGAGGGCACGCACCGCAAGACGCATCCGGTGGCCCCCGGCCACCGACCGGAGATCGCCATTCCCTACGAGCAGGAGTTCGAGCTCTACCACAACGCTCTCTCGCTGTGCTCGATGAAGGTCCGCGTCTGCCTGGCCGAGCTGCGCCTTCCCTACAAGAGCCACCACATCGATTTGATCGAGACCGGCGCCTACGAGAACATCGGCCGCCGCTTCCTCGCGGTCAATCCCGGGGGCACGGTTCCGGTTCTGGTGCACCAGGGGCATCCCGTCTACGAGTCGCACGAGCAGATCCGCTACGCCGCCGCGCACGCGTCGCCCGGGAGCCCCTCGCTCGTGCCCGACGACCGCGTACTGCGCCAGGCCATGGAGCGCTGGATCGATCGTTCGTCTCTCACCGACGATCCGATGAACCACGGCGAGGAGAGCGCCGGCAACGCGATTCCGGGGCTGACTTTGCCGCTGTTCGCGGCGATGATCGATCACATCCCGTACCGAAGGATTTTCGAAGGAGTGCTGTTCCACTTCGACAAGCGCCGGCCGTTTGCCTTCCTCACCTTCAAGGGGCTGGGGTTGGCGAAGCTCGATCGGCTGGCGCCGGCGATGAAGATGCTCGCGCGCAGCCGCCGGCAGTTGCGCGTCCACCTCGATGCCCTCGAGCAGCAGCTCAGCGACAGCGGTGGCCCGTGGCTCCTCGGCGCGCCGTTCAGCCTTGCCGACGTGAGCTGGCTGGTGATCTTCGAGCGCCTGGCGCAGGCGGACGCGCTACACGTGTTCGTGAACGAGACCGCGCGGCCCGAATGCGCCGCCTACTGGGAGCGGCTACGCAGCCGTCCCAGCTATCGCGAGGCGATTCTCGAGCACGCGCATCCGACGGTGGTTCGCGGCACGAGGCGGTTGCAGGAAGCCAAGGCGGCGCGGCCGGCGCTCCGGGTGGCGCTGGAAGGGTGAGGTTAGGCACGCAGCGCCTCCTCGACGAAATCGAGCCGGTCGTTGCCCCAGAACATTTCGTCGCCGACGAAGAATGTCGGCGCGCCGAAGGCGCCGCGCTCGACCGCTTCCTCGCCGTTGCGGCGCAGCGTGTCCTTCACGTCTTGCTCCTTGGCGCGGGCGAGGATCTTGGCGCCGTCGAGGCCCGCCGCGTCGATGGCGCGGCGCAGGGCTTCCTGGTCGCCGAGGTTCTTCCCTTCGACCCAGACGCCGCGATACATGGCGCGGTGAAAGTCGCGAAAGCGCTCGTCGCCGAGGGCGGCGACGGCGGCGCGCATGGCGTGCAAGGTGTTGACGGGGAAGTGCGGGTTCAGGTTCAGCTCGACGCCGTAGCGCCGGGCCCAACGCTCGATGTCCGCGAACATGTACTTGCCCTTGTTGGGAACCCCGGTCGGCGGCGCGTTCTTCGCCGCGTTCATCACCCCGCCGAGAAGGAACGGACGGTAGACGATCTCGGCCCCGGTGCGCTCGGCGAGAGCCGGTAGCTGGGTGTCGGCCAGGTAGGAGAACGGGCTCACATAGTCGAAGAAATACTCGAGGCGTGGCATGCGTGGCTCCTTTCTTCTGTCAGCCGCATCTCTCGACGCGGCAGAGCGTGTACTTGTGCTGCGGGCAGCCGGTGAAGGGGTCGCGCTCCTCGGTGGAGCTGAGCCAGTTCAGGTTGACGCCCGCCGTCTCGAGCTCGCCGCTGCCGTCCTTGGGGTAGCGGGTCCCGAAACCGTTGGCGACCCAGACGTGCCCGGGCTGCAACCGCTTGTCGAGGGCGGCGGGGAGCTCGACGGCGCCGCGGCGCGTGATCAGGCGAACGCGGTCGCCGCCGGCGACGCCGAGCGCCTCGGCGTCGGCCGGACAGAGGTTGAGGGCGCAGTGCGGGCCGCGGCCCTTGCGCCACACGGGATCGCGCTGGATCGTGTTCGCCGTCCACTGCGTGCGCAGCCCGGAGGCGAGGACGAAGGGATACGCGGGATCGGTGGGCCGGTCGGTGCGCGCGGCGCGCGCGATCTCGTCGATCATCGGCGGCGGTGCCAGACGGATCTTCTTGTCGTCGAAGCCGATGTTCATGTCGAGGTTGCGCTCCGGAGCGGTCCTGGCGATCTCCACGCCTTCGGGGTGGGCGACGATGCGGCGGAAGACCTCGGCGGCGACCGCGAACGGGCCTTTCTCGCGCCACTCCTCGCCGATGGTGCGCACGACCGAGTCGAGGCGGGTGAAGGCGTTGGCGTGCGCCTCGGCCCAGATGTAGGTCAGCGCCGGCGATGGCAGATGCGGTCCGAGGGTGCGGTAGCCCCAGAAGAGGAGATTGGCCTGCTTGCCGCCGGCGGCCGCCATCGACTCGCCCAGGTAGGCGGCGGCGCCGTCGGGCTCGAGCGCGTGCTCGGCGAGGGCGAAGAGCTGCGGCGGCGGCTCGGGCACGAGATGCATCGCCTCGACCAGACGGGCGTAGATCTCCGGCTCGGGCAGCGCCTCCGCCGGGCCCGGAACCACGGGCGGGCGGAGCTGCACGTAGACCTCGGGGAAGCCCTTGGGAAACCCGGCGATCTCCCACTTCTCGTAGCCGGTGGGAGCCGGCAGCACGTAGTCGGCGATCGCGGCCGTCTCGGTCATCGCCGGCTCGATGACGACGAGCAGGTCGAGCCGTTCGCGCGCCTCGAGCCAGCGCTGCGTGTCGGAGAAGGAGAGCAGGGGATTGGCGCCGTCGACGATCAGGGCGCGCAGGCGCTCGGGGTGATCGAGCATGATCTCCTCGGGAACCAGCGTCGGGGAGAACATGCCGTAGCCGCCCATGGCGCTGATGGCGGGAATTCCCGAGGCGAGGGCGCGCTCCGGCTCGGCGTGGCGCTTGGGGCTGTGCTCGGGTGGGGTGAAGGTTTCGGGAAAGACGTTGCCGCCGCGCCTGCCGGCGTTGCCGGTGAGGACCGAGAGAGCCTGGATCAGGTACGAGGTCAGGGTCGAGAACAGATTGTGCTCGACGGCGAGGTCGAACATGATCGCCGCCGACTCGGCCTGGGCGTACTCGCGCGCCAGGGCCACGAGGTCGGCGGTGGGTATGCCGGCGCGGCGCGCCATCTCGTCGATATCGACCGTGGCGAGAGCCTGTCGCAGCGTTTCGAAGCCCTGCGTCTGCTCTTCGATGAAGCGGGCATCGACCAGTCCCTCGCTCGACACCAGCACGGCCGCCATGCCGAGGAGGACGTAGACGTCGGCGCCGGGCTTGATCTTGAGGTGGCGGTCGGCGGTACGGGTGGTCTCGGTGTCGCGCGGGTCGAGAACGACGACCTTCTGCTTCGGGTTGGCGGCAATCGCCTTGAAGGTGTCGGTGGCGTTGTGGCCGCGATTGGAGATCTTCGGGTTCGTCCCCAGCAGCAGCAGGAAGCGGGCGTGCTCGATGTCGGGATGGAAGAACCCCGTCGGCGGCGCGTCGAACATCCATTGCGCGACCAGGAAGTGCTGCGTCTTCTCCTGCCCCAGGGCGTTGAACCAGCGCTTCGAGCCCAGGGCGGAGAGGAAGGTGAGGCCGTAGGGCGCGTCCATGTGGTTGGCCTGGCCGCCGATGCCGACGAGGCCGATGGCGCGAGCGGAGTGCTGCTCGCGGATGGCGGTGAGGCGCGCGGCGATCTCGCCGATCGCCTGCTCCCACGTGATGCGTTCGAAGCTGCCGTCGCCGCGGCGCTTGAGCGGGTGCTCGACCCGCTGCGCGTGCTCGACGTAGTGGCGGATCGAGAAGGCCTTGTTGCAGACGTAGCCCCTGGTGATGGGGCTCGAGTCGTCGGCACGCACGTCCACGATCTTGCCGCCGGCAACGTCGACCCGCAGGCCGCAGTTGTGGCTGCAGAGAACGCAGACGGTGGGCAGGTTCTCGGCGTCCAGGGGCAGGGGCGTCTTGGAGATCGAGGGATCCACGGCTCTCGTCGCGGGCATGGCGGCTCCTTTCGGTGGTGAGTTCTAGAAAAGAACGTATCAGTTCTCTTTCGGTACGCAAGGCATTCGGCTAGGCTAAAAGACCAGGGGGTTTACAACGGATTAAGCGGATTGACGGATTGAACAGATTTCGGACGTCAGAGCAGGTAGGATCTCCGATCCGCGTAATCCGTCAATCCGTGTGATCCGTTGTAGGATTTCTTCCTCGGGGCGAGCCATGCGGTGGGATGAGATCAGCGGGATGCAATGCTCGATCGCGCGGGCGCTGTCCGTTATCGGCGACCGTTGGACGCTTCTCGTCCTGCGCGACGCATTTCTGGGCACGCGGCGCTTCGAGGACTTCCAGCGCCAGCTCGGGATGACGCGCCATCTGCTCGCCGGGCGGCTGAAGAAGCTGGTCGCCGCCGATATTCTCGAGAAGGTGCGCTACCAGGACAAGCCGGCGCGCTACGAGTACCGACTCACCGGCAAGGGGCGCGATCTCTACCCGGTGATCGTCAGCCTGCTGCGCTGGGGCGACAAGTGGATGGCCGGCGAGGAGGGGCCGCCGGTGTCCCTCGTGCACAAGAGCTGCGGCCACCGCATGCACCCGACGCTCGTCTGCCCCGACTGCGGCGAGCCTGTCACCCCACGCGACATTGCGGCCGAGCTGAGGTTCGCACCCAATCGTCGATGATTCACTGATTCAGTCGTCCAGGGAGAATGGAGCTCTCGTCGATCTGCGCTGGCCCGCTGCGTTCACCCCGGCGGCGACGAGGGCGGCGACCGCGAGTGACGTCGTGAGCGCGTGCTGGGTGTACTTCCGCTTCGTCAGTCTGACGACCGTCGGCTACGGCGACATTGCCGCGGTGCATCCGGCGGCGCGCTCCCTGGCGACGCTGGCGGCCTTGATCGGCCAGCTCTTCCCCGCCGTTCCCCTCGCCCGGCTGGTGTCGATGGAGCCGTACTTCCCGCAAGCCGGGAAGGCGAAGGACTAGCAGGAGGCAATCGTGGATACGAAAGACATCATCAGGCGGGCCCGAGGCTTTGCGAAACCGTTCCGAGTGACCAACGGAAGGGGCTTTCGCCTCAAGGCCGTCGACCCCGGCGACACACTGCAGTTCGGCTCCGAAGACAAGCCGCGCGCCAAGGAAGCGCTCGCCGTCGGCATCGAAGCCATGGCCGAGCTGCAGCGCATGCTCTACGCGCAAGACCGCTGGGCGGTGTTGCTGATCTTTCAGGCCATGGACGCGGCCGGCAAGGATGGCACCATCAAGCACGTCATGTCCGGTATCAACCCGCAGGGCTGCCAGGTGTATTCTTTCAAGGCACCGTCGGCGGAAGACCTCGACCACGATTTCCTGTGGCGCTGCATGAAGTTGGTGCCGGAGCGCGGGCGCATCGGGATCTTCAATCGCAGCTACTACGAGGAAACGCTCGTCGTGCGCGTGCATCCGGAACTACTCGAAAGGCAAAAGCTCCCGGCCGAGCTCGTCACCAAGGACATCTGGAAAGATCGCTTCAAGGACATTCGCAGCTTCGAGCGCTACCTGACGCGAAACGGCGTGATCATTCGCAAGTTCTTTCTCCACGTCTCCAAGGGCGAGCAGAAGCGGCGCTTTCTCGAGCGGCTCGATAATCCGGAGAAGAACTGGAAGTTCTCGGCCAACGACATCGAGGAGCGCGCCTTCTGGAACGACTACATGAAGGCCTACGAGGACATGATCCGCAAGACGTCCTCCCCGGAGGCCCCATGGTACGTCGTGCCCGCCGACAACAAGTGGTTCACCCACATCGTCGTAGCCGCCGCCGTCATCGAAACGCTGGGCGCGCTCGACCTGCACTATCCGAAGGTCGGCAAGGACATGCTCGACGAGCTCGCCGCCGCGAAGCAGGTGTTGCTCGGCAGACGCTCACCGGGGCCGCGCGCATGAGCATTCAGAATCACAAGACCAAGATCGTCGCCACCATCGGTCCGGCCTCGGATTCGCCGGAGATGCTCGAGTGTCTCGTGCGCGCCGGAGTGAACGTGGCCCGGCTCAATTTCTCGCACGCGAGCTTCGAGCAGCACGGCGAGGTGATCGCTCGCATTCGCGCCGTGGCCGGGGCCGTGGGCCGGCGCGTGGCGATCATGGCCGACCTTCCGGGGCCGAAGATGCGTCTGGGGAAGATCGAGCCCGAGCCGATTCGGCTCGATCCGGGTGATCGCCTCACGCTGACCACGGAGAACGTGGTCGGCAACGCGCAGCGCATCTCGATGAGCTTCGAGCGACTGCCGCGGGTGGTGAAGCCGGGCGATCGGCTGTTCGTGAACGACGGGCTGGTGCAACTACAGGTCGACCGAGCGGTTGACGGCGACGTACACTGCACGGTGGCTGTCGGCGGCGAGCTGCGCTCGCGCAAAGGCCTCAACCTGCCGGGGATCGACCTGGGCATC
The DNA here is from genome assembly GCA_964648215.1 of uncultured Binatia bacterium (SeqCode). GTDB lineage: Bacteria > Desulfobacterota > Binatia > HRBIN30 > JACQVA1 > CAZYMF01. The sequence continues at coordinate 39,278 of CAZYMF010000013.1, forward strand.
AGCGCGTTCACCGACCACGATCGCGCCTGTCTCGCCTTTGCCCTGGAGCACGGCGTGGATGCGGTGAGCCAGTCGTTCGTGGAGACGGCGGCGGACATCGACGCGGTGCGCGCGGCGGCGAGCGGCGCCGGCTACCGCCCGTTCCTCATTGCCAAGATCGAGCGCGCCGGCGCCCTGGAGCATTTCGACGAGATTCTGAAAGCGGCCGACGGGATCATGGTCGCGCGCGGCGATCTCGGCGTCGAAGTGCCGATCGAGGAGATCGCCCTGGTTCAGAAGGAGCTGATCGCCAAGGCCAATCTCGCGGGCAAGCCGGTGATCACGGCGACGCAGATGCTCGAGTCGATGGTGTCCAGCCGCCTGCCCACGCGGGCCGAGGCCACCGACGTCGCCAACGCGATCCTCGACGGCACCGACTGCGTGATGCTCTCGGGCGAGTCGGCGATGGGAAAGTACCCGGAGGAAGCGGTTCGCATGCTGGCGCGAATCGCCGCGACGACCGAGTCGCACCGACCGCGGGCGGGATTGGACGCTCTACGGGAGAAGGCGCGACAACAGCCGCCGACGACGACCGCGGAGGCCATCGCCTCGGTCGTCGAGCACGCGCTCGACACGGTGTCCTGTGCTGCCGTGATCGTGCCCACGCGCAGCGGCAGCACGGCGCGCATGATCTCGCGCTTCAAGCCCGCCGTGTGGGTGGCGGCGCCGTGTGCCGATCCCGCTGCCTGCCAGGGCCTCGCCTTCTCCTATGGCGTCCATCCGGTCGACTACGCCGAGGAGAGCGAGGACTGGCGCGACTTTGCCGCCGGTTGGCTGCGTGAGCACCGGCTGTCGGGAAACATCGCGATGCTCGTCGCCGGCCCATCGGAGCGCAACCCGAACGCCAACCACCGGGTGGAGTTCCTGCGACTGCATGGGTGAATCAAACCAGTGAATCACTGAGTCACTGAGTCATTGCCCGGCGAAAAGGGCGACACGGTTCTGGTGGGCCACTTCGTTCCGGGAACAGCGGCGGGGCTGGCTTGGATCGGATCACGACTGTTTGCTAGACAAACAGGATGGTCGCTTCGTTCCCTTCGCTGCGAACTCGACGATGAGCCAAAACCCCCGCACGCGCCTTCGTACGGCAGACGTCCTCCGGGACGGCGCCGAGATTCTTGCCAACGTCGCCGAGGGCATCGTCGTCGTCGGCGACGATGGCTTGATCGTCTTCAGCAACCCACGGTTCGAGCAGATGTTCGGTTATTCGTCGGGTGAGCTGTCCGGGAGGCCGGTCTCGATGCTGAACGCCCCCGCCGACAAGAGCCCGGAAGAGAGAGCCCGAGAGATTACCGTGGCTCTTCGCTCAGACGGGCGATGGGAGGGCGAGGTCTACAACCGCAAGAAGGATGGCACGCCCTTCTGGTGCCAGGCGAGCATTTCCACTTTCACGCACGGGGAGCTCGGTCCTCTGTGGGTCTCCGTCCATCGAGACATCACCGAGCACAAGCGAGTGCAGGAGGAGCTCCTGCGCACCAAGAGCTTCCTCGAGTCCATTGTGGAGAACATTCCGAACACGGTCTTCGTCAAGGATGCGAAGGACCTGCAGTACGTGCTGTTCAACCGCGCGACGGAGGAGCTGTTCGGGTACAAACGGGCCGACTTCATCGGCAAGAACGACTACGATATTTTCCCGAAGGAGGTGGCCGACTCCTTCACGGAGCAGGACCGTGGCGTCCTGCGTGACCGGGGCCTGCTCGACATTGCCGAGGAGTCGCTTGCAACGGGACCACACGGAGTGCGGACAATGCACACCAAAAAGATGCCGATTCTCGACGCGGAGGGGGAACCCCTGTACCTGCTCGGCATTTCCGAGGACATCACGGAGCAAAAGCAAGTCGAACAGATCAGGGGACGTCATCAGCGCGATACGGGGATTGTCAACGACATTCTCCGCGCACTCAACGCGCACATACAGGTGGAGGCAGCCTTCACCGAAGTGTGCGCCGGACTCCGAGAACTAGCGGGTTGCGCTGCCGTCAGCCTGAGCTTGTTTGACGAGGGCCGGGAAGGGCTTAGGTTCGTCGCCGCCGACGCCCCGTGGGCGTCGGCGATAAACCCAAACACCCGTCTTCTCGCAAAACAATGGCCCCCCCTCGCCGATATATCGGCGGGGCGTCCGCACGTGGTAAGCGATCTAGCCACCGAGATCGAGTTCCCGATCATTCAGCTAATCTACGCACTCGGAGTTCGTTCGGTCGTCAGTCTGCCGCTGTGCGTCGGCAGCGATGTCATTGGCTCCCTGAGCTTGTTCTGGCAGGAGGTCGATGGCTGCCATGGCGAACAGATGGGGCTGTTCACCCAGGTCGCCAATGCGGTGGCGATTGCGGTGGAGAAAGGCCGCCTGTTCGCCGAGGTGAGTGCCGGCCAGGAACGGCTCGCGGCGCTCTCCCGGCGGCTGATCGAGGTGCAAGAGACCGAGCGGAGGCACCTTGCCCGCGAGCTGCACGATGAGATCGGCCAGTACTTGACCGGCATCAGCCTGGTCCTCCATCAGCTCGAGCGACGGCGCTCGCAGAGCCCGGGCATGCCGCTGGTCGAGGTACAGAAGCTGGTGGGCGAGCTGATCGCGCGCGTGCGCGATTTGTCTCTCGATCTGCGGCCGGCCATGCTCGACGATCTCGGCTTGCTGCCCACCTTGTTGTGGTTGTTCGAGCGCTTCGCTCCGCACGTCGACGTCGACTTCCAGCAGCAGGGCGTGCGGCGGCGGTTTCCGCCGAATGTGGAGACGGCTGCGTACCGGATCGTGCAGGAGGCCCTGACCAACGTCGCTCGGCACTCCGGGGTGAGCCAGGCCCAGGTGCTCGCGTCGGCCGACGAGCACCACCTCAGCATAAGGATCGCGGATCACGGCAACGGTTTCGACGCCGATGCCACGCTTGCCGCCGGCCCGACCGCCGGCCTCTCGGGGATGCGGGAACGGGCGGAGCTCATGGGGGGCCGGCTGACCGTCGAGTCACGACCGGGGGGAGGCACCCGGGTGCAGGCGGAGTTCGATCTCGACTGAAGCGAGGGCGGGTTTGCCGCCGCCGCTCGGGGCGGGTCATTGGTAGGCCAGGCAAGAACGGCACGCGGCTGTCTTGCCGGGCGCCCGTCTCAAGGGCTTTGCAATGGCTCTTCGATCGGCTACACCGGGGTCGTACACGACAGAGGACGGCGGCTCTGCCCCGACGTGCGCGCCCAACCCACAACAACTCCGGCGCGTGCGCAGAGGCGTGTTGGGGCTGAGCCGCGAGCGCAGGTGAAACCAAGAAAGGGAAGGAGCACGATCATGTCGCTGCGCATCAACGACGAAGCCCCCAACTTCACGGCCGAGACGACCCAGGGCACCATCGACTTCCATAAGTGGGTCGGGGACGGCTGGGCCATCCTGTTCTCGCACCCTAAGGATTTCACTCCGGTGTGCACCACCGAGCTCGGTTACATGGCCGGGCTGCAGCCCGAGTTCGCCAAGCGCAACTGCAAGATCATCGGCCTGAGCGTGGACCCGGCCAGCAGCCACAGCAAGTGGGCCGGAGACATCGAGGAGACTCAGGGCCACAAGGTGAACTATCCGCTGATCGGCGATCCCGAGCTGAAGGTGGCGAAGCTGTACGACATGCTTCCGGCCGACGCCGGCACCACCTCCGAGGGCCGGACCGCCGCCACCAATGCGACGGTGCGCACCGTGTTCGTCATCGGTCCGGACAAGAAGATCAAGCTGATGCTCGTGTACCCGATGAGCACCGGCCGCAACTTCGACGAAGTGCTGCGCGTGCTCGACTCGATCCAGCTCACCGCCAAGCACCAGGTCGCCACGCCGGTGAACTGGAAGCCGGGCCAGGACGTGATCATCGCGCCGTCGGTCTCGGACGAGGATGCCAAGAAGAAATACCCCGGCGGTTGGAAGACGGTGAAGCCGTATCTGCGCGTCGTGCCGCAGCCGAAGTGATTCGACCATCGACTCGTACCCAGGGGTTGGCCCGATGAAGGGCCAACCCGCGTCTTCCCAGGTCCCCGGGGCCGGACTCGAACCGGACTTGAACCAGCGACCTATCGGTCAACAGCCGCGGCCGTGCGTCTGTCAACGCGGGACTTATCCCATAACACCGCGAAAAGAGGCGAAACGCCGAGCGATTGATTGGCAGCGCGCCGAGAGGCGCACTTTGATATTTGGCCCGGGCCGTGCGTGACGCAACCGGGGCGGGCAGCGGAGAAGGCTGCGAGTCCTGCTAAAAATCTGCAGCAGCTAAGTTCATCTTGCATGCCGCTTTTCACCACCACGATCACCACCGCTCCGAGAACTGCTTACTCCAGATAGCATCGCAGCAGCATCGAAATCGCGGACATCCGCAAAATAGTGCCCGTTGCCGTGGTACGGGGCGTGTTGGCATCACGCTTGCCAGATTCGTAGTGCAAACAGGCAAGCAAGGAGGAAGTGACACATGTTCACTCCAGAGAGGGCCCTCTCCGTTCCCTCCGCCTCCTGTCCCTCTGTTGGGTGAGGAGCGTAACGAGAGCGTAACCGTCTCCCTCCCGTGTTCCCCGCCGACAGCGAAACCGCATAGCGCGCCCCCTCGGCTCCGCCGGTCGCTGCGCATGCCGAGAGCGTAGAGGCTTGAGGCTTGAGCGCCGATGCTCCTCTCGCCGCTCTCTCCCTCTCTCGTTTCCGCCTTCACCACCCGATGACACCCGCCCGCCCCCGCCTGCGGTTCTGCGGCTCAGGGTCAGCGCCTGCGGTTGAGAGCGTGCGCGGGTGCGGGTTCAGGGCTGAGGCCCCGCGCGCCGTGGCTGAGGGCGTCAGCGTCAGCGCGTGCGGGGCGATGCGGGCGGGGCTGCGGGCGAACGCCTCGAAATCACCCGCGGTGCCACGGTGAGCGGGTGAAAACGGGCGGATCGGCCGAAATCCCGTCCTCGCCTCCCCCGGGATGTGGTGATCTCGCTTGGCCCCGTGCCCGTAGGCGTGTTTTTCCGCGGAGGGACGACCTCGCGACCCTTCCCCGGGCGATTTCGCCACGGCCTAGGGCATGAGGCCAATCCCAATGGGGGGGGCGGCGAGGGGTGGCTGTCAACGGCTGATGAATGACGAGGCATGCTATGCTGCCAAGCAGAGGAGGGGGGCATGCTGGATGAAGCGGCACTGCAGCGGACATTGTCTAGCGCGATGGAGATCTGGTTTGAGCCGGAGATCCGGCGTCGCCAAGAGACGGGCACGGCTCCAAAGCCTTATCCGGTGAAAGCGGCGCAAGCAATCTTCTATGGTGATGGCCGGCGGCGAGAAATACGCCTCAACGAGGAGGTCCGAGCGCTTGGCGAGATCAAGCTGAAGGAGGGCGTTCTTAAGGCAGAAGGCGATGGCGTCACCGTCGAAGAGATCGAGGAGATTTCAAAGATTTCTCTACCGACCGATGAGGACCCCAATTGTGGTCACTTCACAATGCTCCAAGTCGGCGTCCATTGGTGGATCGCCTTCGACTTTAGATACAACAAGAGCAGAGCGGCCGAGTTGTTGGAAGCGGCGGACGAATTCTTTACGACCGCAGCGGAGGCACTCGGAGCGAAGCGTGTCCGTGCAGCGATCGACAACCTATTCAGCGCGGCGGAGCTGGCAGCTACCGCCTATGTGATCACGACGCCTTTCCTCGGTGACAAGCAGAGAAGGAATCACCCGCATCTCAAGGCGAGATTCAACCTCCTCGCAAGGGACGGAAACCTCGACACGGGGCACCGTACGACCTTCAACGCGCTTTCGAAGTGTCGCGACCGAGCGCGGTACCTAAAGGGAACTATGGGCGAAACCACCGACGAAATCGCGAAGTGGAAGGACGATGTTGCGAGCCTGATCGAAACCGTGAAGGCGCGATTGACCGTGCGTTAGCATAAACTGGTAGAATGTCGCGTGCGGGTTTCGCCGCTTGGCAGCGCCCGCTAGCAACGAAGGAGGCGGTGTGGAGTTACGAGTACCTTTCGCGTTGTGCACACTGCTCTTGACGGTGGGTTGCTCGACTCACCGGGTGGCCGTGAACTACCAAGTAAGGGCAGCGATGCAGCCACGGCCGGTAACCATGCCGGCGATTGCCGTCGGCGAATTTGCAGACCAGCGAGGCGAAGACGCGAAGCGCGGCGACAACGGGAATTGGTTTGGTGCCGTGCGTGGAGGCTATGGAAACACCATCAAGACCGTGCTGGCCGACGAGCCGGTCCGCGACGTTGTCGCCGCAGCCTTTGCGGAAGGCCTGAAGGCCAGGGGAGTGGTCGCGGACCCGCAGCAGGCGACGTACCTGCTTGGCGGAGCAGTGAAGACGTTTGCCTGTAAGCAGTACGTCCGCCGGGATTGTACCGTGGCGATTGACGTGGTCATACGCGAACGCTCGACCCACAAGGGAGTGTTCTCCAAGGGCTATCAGGCTTACGAGTTCAACGGCTCGGTCTGGGCATTCGATGCGGGCATCTTCGGATCAGTAACCAAGCTACAAGATCTGGCCGCCCAGACGCTGACAGAATGCGTCGACAAAGCCCTCGATGATCCCGCGCTGGTTGAAGCGACGCAGCGCCCACCCGCCTCGGGTTCGGTCGAGGCGCCCAGCCGCACGGAGGAACGCCTTGCGGAACTGAAGCGTCTGTTGGATCACGACATGATCTCGGAGGATGAGTACGAGCGGAAGCGGGCGGCGATTCTGGACGGTCTGTGAGCGCGCCCGTAAAGCTGAGTGTCACGGAACCGGATTCTTCCCCGCGCGAGGCCCTCGAAACCACCCGCGGCGGCGATCGAACGGCCGAAATCGCCCGGACCGGGAGAAACCCCCTCTCGGTCCGCGCTCGCGATGGGCACGCCCGCGTGGCCCCGTGCCCTACGGCGTGTTTTTTCGTGGAGGGACGACCTCGACCCTTCCCCGGAGATTTCGCCACGTCCTCGGGCACGGGGCCAATGCGGCTGAAGGTGAGCGGTGAGCCTTCAGCGCGGTTGGTGAATGCGGAGGGTCTGCGGCGCGAAGTTCCCGGCCAGCGGAGTCTTCGCCCGTCGCTCCCCGATCCGACCTTCTCTGGCGCCGTCCAGACGTTGAGGGTATGGTGGCCCTGATGGCAACGAGACTATTTTCCCTCGTCCCGGTTCTTCTCTGTTTCTTGGTCGTCAGTGTACAGACGCGGGCTGAGGAGCACTCGGCCGTGATGTCCCAGAACACAGCCGCCACACGGAAGCCGCTTCCCCTCCCGGCGATGATGGCTGAGCACCAGAAGCAGAACATGCGCGAGCACCTCGCCGCAGTTCAAGCCATCGTCGCCGCGATCGGTCGCGACGACATGGACGGCGTTGCCAAAGCGTCTGCCCGCATTGGTTACTCCGAAGCCATGGGGCAGATGTGCGAGCACATGGGCGCGGCGGCACCCGGCTTTACCGCCATGGCGCTGAACTTCCACCACACCGCCGACACCATCGGCGAAGCCGCTCGGCGCGGCGACCGCGCTGGAGTCTTGGCTGCTCTAGACCGAACGCTGAAAACGTGTGTCGGCTGTCATGCCACGTATCGGCAAGAAGTCGTCGACGAGGCGACGTGGAAGCAGCTCACCGCCGAGGCGCCAGCAGCGCACTGACCCTTGGGTCTCCAAAAAGCACGGTCGAGAACGAACAACCGCTGGACATCGATCACGTCATCCCGCGATCGCGCGGTGGCAGGGACACCACCGACAACCTCCAGGTGCTCTGCGCCAAGCGGGATCGAACCGGACGCAACAAGAAATTTTCCTGATTCACCACGGCCCATGGCCGCGCGCCCAAGCGCCAACGCGCTGCCAACAGCCCCAGCCCCCTCGCGCGCCAACCGCGGCAACGCCGGTTGCGGTGCAAGGGCAGCGCAGGGAAGGTGGATGGCGGGAAACGCTCGGGCCGACCGAAATTCCGGGCGCATCACCCGCCCGATGGCTGATATCGCTTTGCCCGATGCCCTACGCAGTGGCTTTTCGTGGAGGTACGACCCCCCGTCCCCTTTCCTCGAGATTTCGCCAGGTCCTAGGGCGCGGGGCCAATGGCAGTGTCGGAGCCGCTTCGCCGCGGTTGATGAATGCGGAAGCTATCTGATCAGGATGGGATTTGCCGCTCTCGGTCGACCTCGTGCTCCAGTCTTCGCCTGTGTGCTATCAGGGCGAGGCAAGCATGTCGGGAGGAGCAGCTCAGTCTCGGGCCTGTTCCCAGCCCGCCCACACCTGTCGATCAGGATCCCAGAAGTTGGTCAATCGATACGACGGGTCAGATATTGCGGTGACCTGATAGATCCTTACGGTACTGCTGCGTCCCGCGAATGCGTAGTCTCTCCAACGGAGCTCGTATGCGGGATCCCAGTTCACATTGGCACCGAATGTTACGCCAGTTCCAATGAATCGCGAGTCGGTGAACGCACGGGCTCTTGTGTCGGCATCGGCTTGGGTATTTGGCCCACCAGCGGGAACGTGGGACGTAATCCAAGCAATCGGATCAGTGAAGCCGTTGGAATCTGGTCCGCCCTCAAAAGGAAAATCCCCGACAAGCATGCGATTTAGGATGTCCTTCTTAGCTTGAACGTCCTTGTTGGGAGCCGACTCGCCCGGAGCAAGCGACCAGCCACTATAGGCATTTGTCTCCGGATCGAGGAAGATGACGTAGCGGTAGCCAATCGGAAAGGGAGACTGCCCGAGAATTGTCCGAGCGCGGAGAACAAAACGGTGCGAAACGCCGCAAGTCGCGGATCATAAATTCCCCGTCTCGTCGGCGTCTTTTGGCTCTGATTGGCGCGCGTGGTTTACTCGACGTTGAACTCCACCCTGCGAGCGACAGGCACCGCGCCCCGACCGCTCGCCTAAGGTATCCCCGCGCCTCCCGCCTTCGGGTTGTTTGCCCCGGGGACCCGGCTTCGGAAGGGGCGACCCCGGTCGGGCATCGGTGACCTGAACGCTTGCCTCGCCCAGTGCAGTGACAGGGCCGGCAATGCTTGCCGCCGGTCCAAGGTGCCGCCGGTCGAGGTGGCAGGTGCCGTGTCGCGTGGTGCCTCGACCCCGAGGGGTTGCGGTCCGAAAACAGGTTGCGCGGGGGGTTGCATCGGCGGCCCGCTGTGCAGCTGGCGCCCGTCGGGTTGACGCGCCAGAACGACTGCCGAGCCCCCCACGAACGGGTGACGGTCGAGAAACTCGGACAAAACTCGGACAATCAACACGAAGGGGTTAGCGGGCATTCCGCTAACCCCTCGTTTTTCCAGCTCCCCGGGCCGGACTCGAACCAGCGACCAATCGGTTAACAGCCGATCGCTC
>CAZYMF010000014.1:0-47985 GCA_964648215.1 uncultured Binatia bacterium (SeqCode)
TCCTGGGGCCGTGCGTTCGAATCGCGCCGGGGGCACTCCTCCTCTTTTCGGAGCCAATCACCTCGCCGTCCACCAGGTCGAGCCGGCGAAACGGATTGCATCCGTCCAGAGACATCCGCGACCGCGGTGACGAGCTCGTCAACCGTCACCTGCCGGTCGCCGTTGAAGTCGCCCAAGCACTCTCTCGTGGGGCGCCAGCCGTGCGCCCGCGCTCGTGGTCCGGGTACCGATCCGGACAGAGGACAGAACGCCAGCGCAAGCACCCCGGCGTTGGTCCAGGAGATAAGCGTGGAGACACCCGAGAGGGGGCGGGCAGTGCCCGCCCTACGGTTTGGTCGCCGTCTCCCCCGCTACCTGGGAAACGGCAGGCAACGGTCCGGCGGCGTCCACTCGGAACGCCGCCGGACCCAGGTGAGACACGCGGTCGACCTCAGTCGACGTGCAGCTCGACTCGCCGGTTCTGCGCGCGGCCGTCTGCGGTCTTGTTCGAAGCCACCGGCTTGGATTCGCCGAATCCCTCGGTGCGGATGCGGTTGGCCGGGATTCCGTGCTTGACGAGGTAGTCACGCACGGCGTTGGCACGACGCAGGGACAGCTTCATGTTGTACTTGTCGCTGCCGATGCTGTCGGTATGGCCGGCGACGATCACGGCGACGGCCCCGTCTTCCTTGAGGGTGTTCACCGCCTCGTCGAGAACCGGCACGGCGTCAGGTCGGATGACCGCCTTGTCGAAGTCGAAGTGCACCGCCCGCAGGACGATCTTCTTCTTCACCGGTGGCGGCGGAGGCGCAGCGACAGGCGCCGGCGGGGGTGGCGGCGGCGGCGGCGGCGCGACCTCCTCGGCCTGGGCGAACGTGTACTTCAGGCTGATGCCCGCGGTAACCCAGCGGATGTCACTGGGACCCTGCTCGTCGGGCTGCTGATTGACCAACGTGGTCGGGTGCGCCGACATGTAAGCCCGATTCCAGCGACCGAAGAGGCCAATGGCCATCGTCCGGGACAGATTGAAATCGACTCCGCCGCCGACGGAGAATCCGGGAGCCCACTGGTTCAGGCGCCCGCCGAGCCCCTTGTACCCACCACCCTGGGCGGTCAGGTACAGGTCCATCGCCTCGGCCAGCGGAATGTTCAGGCGAGGCCCGATCGTACCGCCCAGCAGCGTCGTCGTCTGGTTCTCGTTGTTGATGTTGCCCTGCCTACCGTAGACCCCGCCGGAGCGGCGGCCGTCGTTGTCGGGCTGCTGGAAGGTGAAGTGCAGCTGCCCCTCCATCCCCAGGTACTTGTCGAACATGTACCCGGCGAACGGACTGGCGGTGGCGCCGGTCTTGACGTGCGCCCGGTACTCGCTGTTCTGCGGCTCGGACACCCCGAGGTCCAGCCCGATGAACGGTCCGGGCTCCGCCGCGCGTGCCGCCGGCGCGGCCACCAAGAGGCCGAGGCAGAGCATTCCCAGTAACCAGCTTGATCGGTTCATGTCTCCTCCTTTCGTTGCTTCACAAGGCTTGCGCCTTGGCTCGCGAAACCAAGGCAGGCCAACGCGGCACTGCCGCGCCGGCCGTTGCATGAGCCAAATGCAAATCCCTCGTTCTCTCCCAACCCCAAAGCAGCCTCTTTCAGCGGGGCGGACTCGCACTTTGCCGCGACGCGAGGTTAAGGATACTCGCCGATTTGTCCATGTCCAGCCTACCCCCCAAAGTTCGTCAGCGAACGCCCTCGGGTCCCCCGCCGCCGCGTCGCCATCCGAGCGCAGTCGGGCGTGTCCTTGTCGATGGGGCTCCGCGGGTCAGCCGCCCGCGCTTCGTGTTGACGAGCTCTCGGACAACGGGGCACATCGCACGGACGAAGCCCCCCCTGGCCGCAATCCCGCTGCCGGAGTCATTGTCTCCCCGTTCGTCAACACGGTAACATCCAACGCGCGGGTTTCGCGGTAGGAAGGCCGCTGTAGCACGAAATTGCCATCTTGTTTCCTTGCCTTGGAGCGTGGCATGACCACTGCTCTTAAACGAGGCTGAAGCCGGGGTGGTCATGAGCCTTCGCATTCGCGTTTTGACGTTGGTCCTTGGAATCATCGTCGCCTCCAGCGTCACGGCTGAGGCAAGGAGGTCCAAGACCGAGCAGCTCTCTCGGCACGCGCGGCACTCCGGCCGGGCGACGCCAACGCCGACGAGGTCGTGGACGGCGCCGGCGACGAGAACGCCCACGGACACGGCAACACCAACGTCGTCGCCGACACGCGTGGCGACGGCAACCGCGACTCTCTCGCCGACGGCCATCGCGACGCCCACGGCAACACCCACGGCAACCGCGCCGCCAGTGGACGCCAGGCTGGTGCCGTACTGGGTGCTCGACAGCCTCACCCGCGTGCAGCCGGCGGACCCGCCGGGCGCGACCACCGCCGCCGCCATCAGCGCGGCGCAGAACGAGTACGAGGGCTTCCAGATCGTGGTGCGCGCCCCGGAGGGGGAGGACCTTGCCGCTGTCGACGCATCGCCGAGTGACCTGGTCGGCCCGGGCGGCAGTGTGCTGCCCCACGCTCAGGTCAGACTCTATCGCGAGCAGTACGTGCGCGTGACCACGTCGAGCCCGGGGTCACCCTATCCGCCCGGGGAATGGCCCGATCCGCTCATTCCGTTCCTCAACCCCGACAGCGGAGCCCCCCTGACCGGCGGCCGTTTTCCGTCGGCGCCGTTCGCGGTGAGCGGGGGGACGAATCAGCCCCTGTACGTCGAGGTCTACGTGCCCGCGGGCACGGCACCGGGGCTCTACCGCGGCCACATCACGCTCGCCGCCACCGGACACCTCGATACGGCGGTGCCAGTGACTCTCCTGGTGCGGAACTTCACCCTGCCGCCGCGCGCGAGCCTGCAATCGAAGTTCACCGGCTACGGGGAGACCGACAGGGCCACCGACTACCTCGGGCTGGCCTATGGGAACCCGGAGCGGCCGGTCGTGGCCAGGAAATTCAACAGCTTTCTCCTCCAGCACCGGCTGAGCCCGAACACACCGGACGGCAGTGCCCCCTACATCGACAGGGCCACAGGTCACATCGACACGCGGTACTCGGATGCCAACCTTCGGTACTACCTCGACGACATGCACGCCACCGGATGGACGATCCCGTTTGCCGTCGACTGGCCATGGCCCGATCCGGCGGGGGCGGACCGGGCGAAGGCCCTCGCCTATCTCACCGAGATCACCGCCTACCTGGACCGCAACGGCTGGCTGCAGCGCAGCTACGTCGAGCTCTACGACGAGCCGAACTCGGCGGCCGCGTACGCCGCGATTCGGGACGTCGCGGCTCTGGTGCATCTCGTGCGTCCGGATCTTCGCGTCCTGGTCACCGAGCAACCGAAGACCCAGGACCCGGCTTGGGGCACGCTCGACGGAGCGGTCGATATCTGGGTGCCGTTGACGACACTCTTCGACGAGCCCAGCGTCAGCACCGCTCTGTCACGCGGCGACGAAGTGTGGGCCTACACCGAGGGCAACGCCGCGCCGGCGTGGCTGATCGATTACCCGCTGCTCGACTGCCGCGTCCCCGCCTGGATCGAGTGGCGCTACGGGCAGACCGGCCTTCTCTATTGGACCCCGTGGTACTGGGAGACGGTGAACCCGTGGGACAGCACCGCCAGCGACGTGCGCTCCTACGGAACCTTCAACGACAACGGGGTCCTCGTCTATCCCGGCAACGATGCGGGATACACCAACGGCCCCATCGCCTCGCTACGCCTCAAGGCGCTGCGCGACGGGGTAGAGGACTACGACTACCTGAAGATTCTGAGCGATCTCGGCGAGAGCAGCGCTGCCGCCGGCGAAGCGCTCGCCATCGGCACCAGCTGGAGCGCCTGGGACCAGACACCCGCCGCGCTCGAAGCTGCTCGCGACCTGATCGCCGACCGGATCGAGTCGCTGCGATAGGCAAGCCGGGTCAAGCCCGCCCCTTCGTTCCCCTTTTCGACTATCGACTACGCACTATCGACTACGGACTATGGACTGTCGCTTCATCCCGAGACTCGGGCGATGTGCGCGCTCGAGCTCGCCGGTGCGCGTCCGGAGCCGTTGGCCCTGGCGGCTGGGGCGTCGACCTGCCGGTACCGGCGGTGCAGGATGGCCTGCACGCGCCGCACGAACTCCGAGACGCGAAACGGCTTGGAAATAAAGTCGTCCGCCTCGTACTCGATGCTCTTGGCGCGCTCGCCGATCTCCGGATAGGCGGTGACGAGCATCACCGGAATATGACGCGTGGCCTTGCCGCTCTTGAGCTGCTCGAACAGGGCCAGGCCGTCGAGCCCGGGCATCATGATGTCCAGAACCGCGAGGTGGGGCAGGAGGGTGGTGAGTTTCTCCAGCGCGCTCACGCCGTCCTCGGCCGTCGTCACCTCCAGCCCGGCGCGGCGAAGGGCAACGCTCATCAGGTTGCGCAGGTCGGGATCGTCGTCGGCGACGAGCACGTGGTACCGCATCACCGACTGGGCCGTCGTGGCGACGAGCTCGAGCAGCTGCGGGCTGAACTCGGGCACGATGGCGCGCAGCAGATGGATCATCGGCGTCACGCGGCCTTGCTCCGCCAGAACGGCGAGCTCGTCGATCTGCCCATCGAGATCGGTGGCGTCGGGAACGGCACAGTCGCGCAGCGCGGTGATCTTCGGATTCGCGGTCGGCTGCGGCTGCTCGCTGTCGCTCCACAGCTGCTCGTCCAACTTCTCCCCGGGACGTAGCCCGGTGAAGGTGATCGGGATGTCCCGGCCCGGCTCGAGGCCGGACAGCGTGATCATGTCCTTGGCCAGGTCGACGACGTTGACCGGCTCGCCCATGTCGAGGACGAAGATCTCGCCGCCATCGCTCATGGCCGAAGCCTCGATCACCAGCTCCACCGCCTCGCTGATGGTCATGAAGTAACGGGTCATCTGTGGATGGGTGATGGTGACCGGTCCGCCCTTCTCGATCTGGCGCTTCAAAAGAGGAATCAAGCTGCCGGCGCTGCCGAGAACGTTGCCGAAGCGAACGGCGAGGAACTTCGTGCGCCCCTTGGCGGGCCCGTTGGCGAGGTGCTGCATGTACAGCTCGGTGATACGCTTGGAGACGCCCATGACGTTGACCGGGTTGACGGCCTTGTCGCTGGAGATGAGGACGAAGTCGCTGACGCCGTGGGCCAGCGCGAGCTGGGCCAGCTTGGCGGTACCGACGATGTTGTTGAGCACGACCTCGCCGGGATGAGCCTCCATCAGCGGCACGTGCTTGAAGGCCGCGGCGTGAAAGACGATCTCCGGGCGGAAACGCACGAGGATCTCTTCCATGCGGGGAATGCTGCGGATGTCCGCCAGCTGCGCCCGCCGGGGCAGGTCGGGGAACCGCTCGCCGATCTCGAGGTCGATCTCGTAGAGCGAGTTCTCCACGCGGTCGACCATGATCAGCTCGGCCGGATTGGCGCGGCACGTCTGGCGACAGAGCTCCGAGCCGATCGAGCCGCCGGCCCCGGTGACCAGCACCCGCTTGCCTCTGAGATACCGCTCCATGAGAAAGAGATCGGGAGGCACCGGACGCCGGCGCAGCAGGTCGGCGAGGTCCACCTTGCGGATGCGCGAGACCTCGACCCTTCCCCCAAGCAGGTCGCCGGCAGAAGGAAAGATGCGCACCGTAGTGCCACTCGGGGCACAGTGCTGGACGATACGCTTGAACTCCTCGCCGCCGAGGTCGGGATCGGCGACGACCACCTCCTTGACGTCGAGGTCCGCAATCAGCGCGGGCAGATCCTCGGTGGTGCCGACTACCGGGACGTTGCGGATGCGTAGGCCGACGTCGTCAGCGACGTCGGTGACGATGCCGACCGGTCGATAGAGCAGCGCCGGGTTGCGCTGGAACTCCCGGATGACGGCTTCGCCCGTGTCCCCGCTGCCGGCGACGAGGCAGGGCATCCCGCCGCGCCTGCGCTCCAGCGACAGACGTCCGAGGTTCCGTACCCCGACGCGAAAGCCGACGATGAACAGGACCGCGAGGGCGTAGAAGGCCACGAACACCAGCCGGGAGTGGCCGCGCAGGTTGAACAGAAAGATCAGCACCCCGGCACTGAGCGCGCCGACGCTCAACGCACTGACGACGCGCGTGAGATCGGCGACGCCGGCGTGACGCCACACCCGGCGGTAGAGCCCGAACATCTCCATCGCCAGGAGCAGGGAGACAACGACGAGCGGCAGGCTCTTCCACAGGAGGGCCGCTTCGGGCGCCGGGATCACGCCTTCGAAACGAATCACATACGCCACGACGTAGGCAGCCGAGATCAGAGCGGCGTCAACCGCCATGAACAGCACGCGGCGACGTGCCCCGTTGCCTACCCGTGCCAGCTTCCGGCCGTTGTGCGTCTCTCCGAACATCTCCCCCCGCAATCCGGCGAACGGATCGCGCCGACTCTATTCGGAGCAATCGACATACCATGTGCGTGCGGGCAGTCTGTATACCGGAACACAGAGTTGCCGCGGCACACCGACGTTAGAAAACTAGCGCTTTGCGCCTTTGCCCGACACAGCAGACGCGGGGGGGCGGTGGTGCCAGGGCCACAGCGCCAGCAGCGTTCGGCCGAGCAGCACGAGGTCGCCCCAGGTGGAGCGCTCCGCGACGTAGGCCAGATCGCTGCGCAGCTTGGGGCGAAGGATCTTCTCCACGTGGTAGCGGACGATGTCGACCCCGGCCGGGAGATGCTCCTCCTCGTCGTGGGCGGCTAGCTGTGTCGGCCCCGTGATCCCCGGGCGTACGCTCAACACCCGTCGCTCTTCGTCGCTGTAGTACGCCACCAGCTCCGGCAGCTCGGGACGGGGCCCGACCAGGCTCATGTCACCGCGAACGACGTTGACGAGCTGCGGCAGCTCGTCGAGCTTGTAGCGGCGCAGGATCCGCCCACACGCGGTTATGCGAGGGTCGGCCCACTCGGTGAGAATCGGCCCGGGCCCACGCGGATCGACCTTCATGGTGCGAAACTTCACCAGCTTGAAGATGCGGCCGTGGCGTCCGACACGCGCCTGGCGGAAGAGCACGGGGGGACCGGAATCCAACAGCACGGCGACGGCAACCAACAGCAGCAGGGGACAGAGGAGCAGCAGCGCGGCGGCGGCGCCGGCGAGGTCGAGCAGGCGCTTCATCGAATCGGCTCGTACGAGGTCACCCGGTGGCCGCGGACGATGTTCCACAGGCCGAGAAGAAAGCCGACGTTGGCCAGGCAGAAGGCGAACAACGTGGAACAAATGGGTAGCGCCGTGCGCCGCCGGTCGGCGACCAGGCCCAAGAGGGCGCCGCCATAGAAGAGGAGCTGCGCCGCCCACGCGAGGTCGAACAGGATTCCGTGGGGCAGGAACGCGTTGGTGACGAGCAGCACGACGAGGAAGATCGGCGTGAGGTAACGCAAGACGCGATGGGAGATCAGCTTGAACGCCGCTTCCGGGTGCGCCCGGGGATCGATGATGCGCGGGCGGTTGACGATGGCGGCCAGATTCTTGGTGACGATGCGCCGCCGGGCCGCCAGCTCGTTGCGGCTGGACTCGGGGAGACGATCGTAAGCCAGGGCGTCGGCCATGAACAGCACGCGGGAGCCGGCAAGCAAGGTGTCGACGGGCGCAGCGTCATCGATGTCGTCGTCGGCAGCGAGCGGGCGGAAGAGACTCTTGCGCAGCGCCATGCAGGCTCCGGTGACCGCCACGGTGGAGCCGCTCGCGGTCTCCAGGCGCCGCAGCCACAACTCGTAGCGCCAGTACCACCCCGCGCTCCGGGCAATGCCGGGCCGCCCCGTGTTGGTGTAGACGAGGTGACCGCTGCTGCAGCCGACCCGGGCGTCGGCGAACGGCGCCGTCAGGTGCGCGAGGCAACCGAGATCAAAGTGCGTCGCCGCATCGGTGAATACCACGACCTCGCCCGCCGCCGCCTCCACGCAGGCGTTGTGAACCAGCGCACGTCCACGGCGCGGCAGTTCGAGCACGCGAACGCGCGGGTCGCCAAAGGCCCGTACCGCCGCCACGGTTCGATCGCTGGAGCCGTCCGAGCCGACCAGCACCTCGAGACGGTCGGCAGGGTAGTCCTGAGCGAGCACGTTCTCGAGGCGAGCGCGAATGTCGTCCTCCTCGTTGTAGGCGGCGACGATCACGGTCACGTTCGGGGACCCGACCCCCACGGTCGTGCGCTCGACCGGAGGGCGGCGGTTCCGTGACCACAACAGAAGCAGCAGCGGGTAGCCGAGATAGGCGTACAGGACGCCGGCCACGGCCAGGGCGAAGAGGAGGAGGGCCATCATCTCTCCGGAGACCCCGGGGGCGGAGCTGGATGATCCGGCCACTCGGCGAGCTGTTGCGGGAAGCTCTCCGTGACGTAGCCTTGCAGCAGCGCCACGGCCGCCTGCGCGTAGGCCTCGCGCGTGTACTGGCGGGCGGTGCGCAGCCCGTTCTCGGCGAGATCGGCTCGTAGCCGCGGGTTGCTCGCCAGGCGTTCGATGGCCGTTGCCAGCTCCTCCTGCGAGCCGGGCGCGACGAGCAGCCCATTCACCTCGCTCCGCACGAGGTCGGGTACGCCGCCCACATTGCTGGTGACGACGGGCACGCCATGCGCCATCGCTTCGATCACCACGCGCGGTACGCCTTCGGCCAGCGACGGAAGGACGAAGATGTCGGCGTCGAGGTAGTACCTGGTCAGTTCCTCCTCGATGGTGACTTCGCCGGCGAAATCGACCCGATCCGCGCAGCCCAGCGTGCGCGCGCGGTTACGCAGGCAGACTTCGGCAGGGCCGGCGCCGACGACGGTGAGGCGCAGATCGAGAACGGGCTGCAAGCGAGCAACGGCGTCGAGCAGGACCTGAACGCCCTTTTTCTCGAGCAGCGCCCCGACGAAGAGCAGGCGGACCGGAGCGACGTGCCGTATTGCAGGTCGTTGAACCAGTTGCGTTTCGGAAACGGTCGAGTTGATCACGCTGACGACCCGGGGGCCCCGGTAACGGTCGGCCAGCACGGATCCCTGCGTGATCGTGAGCGCGCGCTGCGCCATCCACTTGGTGTAGCCATCGAAGGCCCGGCCCGCGGTCCGGGCCAGCGGCCGCAGTAAGCCGTGGTATTCCGCCATGGCCTCGAGCAGATCGCCGACGATGTTGAGGTAGATGGGCCGCCCGAGCCAGCGCGCAAGCGGAAAGGCCGCCAGCGCCAGCGGACACGGCACCCGGAGGTAGAGCACGTTCCAGGCGTCGCGCTCTCGCAGCAACGAGCGGGCGAGGGCGACGACCGCGGGCAGGCTGCGGCTCCAGCGGTCGAAGAAGGGCAGCGGCCGCAGACAGCAGTTGGCCGACGCAAGCGGGTACTGCAACGACGTGACGTCGGCCGGGGCGAGCGGTGCGTAGATGCGGACACCACTAAAGTAGGGAGCGAAGGTGTCGACGAAGGGGCCATAGCTGCGATGCGTGTACAGCCGTGTGCCGCGACGAACGAACGGGTAGTCGTAGACCATGGCCAGCCGCATCAGAGCGCCGTCCTGCGAGCATCGGCAGCGAGCGCACTCGCGATTCCGAGAAGCGTCCACATAATGATGATGTTCAGATCGTTCGACAGGGCGGACTCGACCGCCAAGGCCAACAACGTGCCCAGCAGACCCCGAAGCACCAACCGTTCGCGACCGGTACAAGCGCGATGCGCGAGCCACACGGCGCGTAGCTGGCCGCCGTAGAGCCAGAAGAAGCCGAGCAGCGACACGACTCCTCCCTCCGCCCACAGCAGGACGTACGAGTTGTGCGGCAAGGTGGGGAAGGGAACGCAGCCCGGGACGACGTATTGGGCGTAGTTGTCGAGGTAGTTGCCGAGCCCGACGCCGAGGAGCCAGTGGCCACGGACCATCGCCAGACCGGTCCGCAGCAGGTACTCGCGGCCGATCGTCGACGACGCCAGGGGCGAGCCGGAGCCGTAGTCGACGGCGACGAAGATGGTCTGAAACCGCTCGCGCACCTCGGGGGGGACGAGCAGGACCAGGGCGGCGATGGCCAGGGCGACGAACGCGTAGTCGCGCGGCCGCCGGCCGGCGACGAAGAGAAAGCCGAGAGTCGTGGCGATCCACGCCGCTCGCGTGTACGTGAACACCAGACCGGTGAGCAGCACGGCGAAAAGCCCGAGCCGGGCCGCCCGGTTGACGCCCGACGTGCCGATGATGCTGGCGTAGACGACCGGCAGAACCGCCGTCATGTACAGACCCCCCGCGTTGCGGGTCGCGATTCCGGCGAAGATGTCGACGTAGTACGAGTAGCCCTGGAAGACACGGTAGAGGCCGAATACGGCGAGACCGGCAATCACCAGGCTGAGACCGTCGAGGACGGCAAAGATCCATACGGGTCGCCGGAGTACCAGGATCATGGTGACGAAAACGAAGATGTGCGCGCTCCACTTGACCAGCTCGGAGGCATAGGCGGAGGGATCGCGGACGGCGAATCCGGAAAGGAGAAAGCCGCCGAGCAGAACGCCGAGGGGTACCAGTGGAACCGCCGCGAAGAAGGAGGTGTCCTCCTGCCAGCGACGCACGAGCTCGCGGGCACACAGAAGACCGGCCATGAGGGCCGGCAGCGGCACCCACAGCGAGCCGACGTGCACACGGAAGTCGGGGTCGACGATGCTGGCGAACGACAGGACGAAGCACGCGAGACCGAGACGTTCGTCCCACCAGGCCGCGGCCACCGCCAACACCGCCAGCACGGCGACCGAGGCCTCCCAGCCTCTTCCCAGTCGGCTGCCCTCCACCAGCAGGGCGCCCACGGCGAACGACGTCACGGCCGTCACGGCGACGAGAAGGGTGTTGCTCGGCCGAGTGTGTACACGCTCCATCGGCGACACCGGCCCTCAGCCCCGCAGCCATTCCATTGTTCGCGGCTCCCGGAGCACCGCCGTGAGCAGGCGCAGCCACGGTGAGACGCCCTCGCCAACGTAGCTGCTCTGGCAGCGGGCAAGCAGTGTGACGAGAAACGCCGCCTCGATCTCGGCGGGGTTTTCACTCAGAGGCCCCAGGCTCTGCCGCAGAAAATCGTGCGTCGCGCCCAGGAGGCGCAAGGAGGGGGCGGCGCCCTCGGCCCTGCCGCGCCAGAACAGGTACTGGAACGCGAAGGTGAGGGGATCGGCGAAGCTGGGGGCCGCCGGCCGCCCCGCCTCCCAGTCGACGACCACCACGCCGTCGGGGCGCCGCAGGATGTTGCCGTACCAGAAGTCCCCGTGATGGGCGACCCAATCGACCGTCACGCCGTGGAGCGCCCGCACCCGGCGCAACAGTGCCCGCTCGATCACGTCGAGGTCCTCGGCTCCGAGCCAGCGAGCGTGCTGGCGCAGCGGTTGGCGAACATGCAGTTCGTCGTCTTCGAGCGTCCACGGCCGACGCGCGGTCCGTGTCGCTCGCTGGAAACCCGCGAGCCAGACGAGCACGGCGGCGAGATCGTCGGCCACGCGATCCCGGCGAGCGGGAAGGAAGCGAGCTCGATATGGCCCCGGAAGCGGCGTGGCACGAACGGCTTCCTCGATCAGGACCCAGGCACCCGCGATCTCTTGCAGCGCCAGCGCGCCGGGAAGGGTCTGGCGCAGCGGTTCGGGGAGAGAACGCTCCAGCGCCCGGCGGAACTGCCATTCGCCGCGCAGGCGCTCGTCGCCACAGCGCAGGCGGGCGGCATGGCATACCAGGCGGGGATGCGTCTCCGCGCCGCGGAAGACAAAGAAGTTCACTCGGGCGCCCGGCGCATGTGACCCGCTCGTCTTCAACAGACGCAGGGAATCACAACCGTCGGGACCGAGCAGCGCCGCGCCCGGGCCGGAGAGGTAGGCGAGAAGGGCGTCGATCATGGCTCGCCAGCCCTCGCCACGACGGAAACGCCGGGAAACCAGGGGGCGATATCGAGGTGAAGACGGCGCACCACCCACAGGGCCGCACGCGTAATCGGCGGCGGGACACGTGTGAACGTGGGGAGAACGCGCAGGAGATACGAGAGCGATCGGTAGTCACCGGTCTCCAGCAGGTAGCGGGGAGAGCCGTGCCCGGGCAGCCGGCCGTAGTAGCGCACGGAAACGAATCCTTCGGCGGCGAGCGTGGCTGCCACCAGTCGCAGGTCGCGGCGTTGGGCGGCGCTGCGCCGCAGCACGGTGAGTGCCGCCGCCAGGTGCTGGGCAGCGTCGCTGACCGGCCCACCGGGGAGAGCGAGGTGGAGCGTGCCGCCGCGACGGAGGACGCGGCGGATCTCGCGTAGCGGCAGGTGAGAACGACCGTCGCGGGCGACAGGGAGCTCGATGGCGACGACATCGAAGGTCTCATCGCAGAAGGGAAGGTGGTCGGCGCAAAATGCGAGCCGCGCCCCGGCGGCGGCGGCGTCACCCGGCCCTTTGTCGACATCCGCGACGAGCCAGGCCCCTGGGGCGGCGACGGCCAGCAGCGGCAGCTCGCGGATGCCCAGACACAGCACGCGAGCCGCGGGGCTGAGGGGAAGCAGGAAGCGCCAGTCGCCGCTCTCCGCATCGCCGGCGGCCGGCTCGTCCCCGCTCCACTCGGGCATCACGGTCGGCGACCCCGGCAATGGCAGCGCTCGCTGGTACCGGTAGCGGCGCCGTTGACGACGCCGGCGTGCTTGCTTGAGAGACAACGGCACGATCATGGAGAGGGCGGTGCGAGCGAGATGGCGGGCGCTACTCAGGGGATACTGTCCTCGGACGATCGCTTGCAGGCGCGCCAGCACGTCGTAGTAGCAAGCGAGATTCTCCAGCCGTGCCGTCTCGGACTCGGCGTGGATGAGGATGGACTGCAGCACCTCGGGAAGGCAGGCGACGCGCCAGCGCTCGGCCAGGCGCAGATACAGGTCGTAGTCTTGCGCGTAGCGATTGCCCTCGTTGTAGAGGCCGACGTCCTCCAGGGCCGCGCGCCGGGCGAGCAGGGCGCTGTGGGCAAAGGGGTTGGCGCGAATCAGCGCCGCGCGGATGTCGCCGTCTGCCGTCGGCGGATGAACGCGATCCAGCAGGCGGCCGGACGAGTCGATGCAATCGAAGGCACAGCTCACCATCCCGTAGTCGGGGTGCTGCTGCAGAAACGCCACCTGTTGCGCCAGCCGCTCGGGTGCCGCGACGTCGTCGGCGTCCATGGCGGCGACCAGCGGTCCACGGGCGTTGCGAATGCCGGTGTTGCGCGCGGCGGTCCCGCCGGCACGGCACGGCAGGCGAATGATCCGCAGACGGGGATCGCGGTAGCCGGCGAGGATGGCCGGAGTGGCATCGTCGGAGGCGTCGTCGACGGCGAGCAACTCGAGACGCGGATAGGTCTGGGCGAGAATGCTGTCGACGGCGGCGGCGATGAATCGCTCGCCGTTGCGCACGGGCAGCACGACGCTCACCAAGGGGAGCGCCTCGTCCATCGGGGCTCCGGCGGTTCGGCTGAGATCGGGCGCACCACTGCGGGCTCTGGTCGCGCGGTAGGCGACGAGAGCGAGCGCCGGGGCGACAATGAGGCCGGCGACCGCGATCAGGAGGATTGGATGCAGGCGCAACAGGTGGTCGCCGACCGCGGCCGCGGCGATCCCCGCCAGCAGCGGCGGTCCCGTCTGCCGGGTCAGCCTGAGGAGCAGCGCCGCGGTCGCCTGGCCGCACGCAAGGCCGGCCACGACGTACTCGCCAACGGCGGAAAGCGCGTAGGCCGCCACCATGGCGGCGGCGACGCCGGTGATGCCGAAACCAGCCGCGACGGCCACGGCGCAGAGGGCCGCGGCCAGGAGCACCGCGAGGGTGTTGATGACGATCAGGGCCCGGAGTCGCCGGAGGGTGACGAGGATGACCAGGCTCAGCGTATGGATGGAGACGAAGAAGGTGGCCCAGAGGAGGATCTGCGCCGCCGGCACGCCCGGCGCGTACGCCGGCAGCAGAAGCCGGGTGGCCGGCGGCAGCAGGATGTAGCCGAGGGCCAGGGCGAAGGGGAGGACGCCGGCAAGCACGCGCACGACACGATCGACGTCGGCGAAAAGGACGCGCCCGTCGTTGTCCTTGCCGAAGCGCTCGACGACGTGCGGCAGGAGCACTTGGCCGAAGATGGCGGGAAGCATCACCGTGAGGTCGAAGACGATCATCGCCAGGCCGTAGAGACCCACGGCCTCGGTTCCCAGAAGGAAGGCGAGCACGAAACGGTCGACCGTCTTCAGGATGTCGAACGCCATCCCGGAGAAGGCAAGGGGAAGACCGACCGCGACGAGCGTTCGCAGCTGCACCAGATCGGCGGAGAGGCGCCACGACACGCGTAGCGCGCGACCGAGGTAGGCACTGACCACGACGTTGGCCAGGGCGACGCTGCCCATGAACCAGAAGACGCCGCCCCACCAGGAGGCGAGCGGTGCGAGCAGGCCGTCGAGGAGCGCGAGCGCCACCATCGCGCGCGACTTGCGCTCGAACGCCTTCTCGGCATTGGCGAGCTCGAACAGATAGAAGAGGACCCGGGTGGAGAGCAGGACCGGGGCGAAGACCATCAGGCCGCGGCCGAGGGCGACGTTCTGCAGGCGGGCGCCGACGGCGACCAGGAGGACCGTGATGACCGCGGTGGGTAACAGGGTGAGGACCCAGGCGGCTTCCCTGGCCCGGGCGGCGTCCTCGACGCGACCGGCGCCCCGCAACAGCGGCACCTCGCGGGCAATGCCGCGCAGGGCGCCGAGATCGGACCACTTCGTGTAGGCGAGGAGCAGCTGCAGCGACTTCCACAGCCCGAACTGCTGCGGCCCGAGCAAGCCCGCGACGGCAAGGGATCGTGCCCCCTGGACCACCTGCGAAGCCAGCGTCGCGCCGTAGAGCGTGAACCAGTCGCGCCACACCTGCCCGCCGCGTTCCCGGCTCATCCCGGCTCCTTGGCGAGCAGGGCGGCGAGCTCCGCGTCTGCCTCGGCATCGCCGGGCCGCAGCCGCAGCACTGTCCGATACTCGGTCAGCGCCTCTTCCGGCCGGCCGGTGCGCGCATAGCTGCGCGCCAGCCACAGGCGCATCTGCGCGTTGTCGGGGTTCAGACGCAGGCCGGATTGCCACAGGGCTTGCGCCTGGTGGTAGAGACCGCGATCGAAATAGCGCAGACCGAGCTGGTAGTAGACGTAGTCGTCCTCGGCCGCGAGCGCCTTCGCCCGCTGGTAGTCCCGCGTCGCGTCGAGCCACTGGTCGCGACGGTCGGCGACCAGGCCGCGGCCGAGGAGGGCCCATGGATCGTGCGGGCGCTCTGCGAGCATGGCGGCGAAGTGCCGGCCGGCGGCGGCGAGGTTTCCCCGGTCGACCAGCAACAGCCCGAGGTCGCGCTCCATCTCGTTGCGCCGCGGCGAGGGCGGCAGGGCGCGCAGCGCCAGCCGGAAGTCACGCTCGGAATCGTCGTAGGCGCCGAGGCGTTCTTCGACGCGCGCGAGTTCGCCCAGGACGGCCGGGTCGAGCTTGCTGGCAGCGAGCGCGGCGAGAATCGGGCGGGCCGCGGCCGGCGGCCGGCGCTCGGCGACGGCGCGGGCAAGGTCCCCGACGAGCGGTCCGGGAGCACCCGGCGGCGGCCCCTGCAACAGCGCGCGGATCAACTCGTCTGTCCAAGCGGATCGACCGGCGTCTTCCAGAACCAGCGCGAGCTGCCACATGAGCGCGGGCTCGTCGGGAACGAGCTGGCGCAGGTCGGCGTAGGTCGCGCCGCGCGCAACGGCATCGTGCACCACCCGTTGGAGCAGCGACGGATCGAGCAAGAGGGCGCGCCGCAGGGAGCGCACCGCGACCACATCCAGACCCTGCCGATCGAGCGTGGCGAGGCCGAGACCCCCGCCGGCACTGGGCTGCAAATGATCCAGCGCCCAGTCGCCGAGCGCGTACTGCAGATCGGCGTTGCGCGGCTCGAGCGCCACCGCGTCTCGATAGAGGCCATAGGCCAGATCCGACGGCTCGGCGTCGCGCGGGAGTCGGTCGAGCAGCAGCTCCGGGGTGAACGGAACCGCGGCGAAGGTCTCCTCGAGCGCGGCGAGGTTGGTGCAGATCCACCCCAGGTCGCCGCGATACGCGGGATTGGTGCGGTCGCAGGCGATGGCGTCGAGATAGGCGTTCACCGCCCTGACGTAGAGCGCCTGTGCCTCTCGCGCACGGTCCTCTTCGCTGCCCAGCGCCTGCCCGTCGAGGCCGATACCCTCTGTCCAGGCGCGAAAGCCCGCGCGGCCGAAGAGCCGGCCGAGGGCGTAGTGATGGCGACCGGCGCCCGGATCGAGCGTCGTGTCGTGACGCAGCTCCGCGGCCGCCGCGGACCAGTCCGCGGCGGGGTTGGTGGCAGCAACGCGGGACCCCGCCGCGAGGTAGCTGGAGACGGTGCCCGGAGCTGCCGCGAGAAGAGCGACGATCGCGAGCCAGGAGCCGACGGCGCCGGCGGCTCGCAGCGGATAGTCCCTGCGTTTGGCGCCGGCCGCGGCGAGAGCCAGTGCCGCGATGACGGCGCCCAGCCCACCGACGGCCGGCAAGCGCACCGCAAAATCGACCAGGGCGGAGGTGAGCAGCGCCACCATACCGGCTTCGGCGCCCAGGGACAGTGTGGCAGCCGAGGGCTGCGCCGCACGCCGGGCACGGTCGACGCGTCGAAACCAGCGGAACAGGCCCCATGCCCCGATGGCCAGCCCGAATGCTCCCATCTCGGCGGCAAGCTGCAGCGGCTCGCTGTGGGCGTAGTCGACGAAGAGGTGGCTCGGTATCGCGGTGCCCAGCACCGGGCGCGCCGCTTCGAGGAATGTGCCCAGACCCGAGCCGAAAATTGGAGCGCGTGCCACGGTGTGCGCGGCCGCCAGCCAGATCGGCACGCGCAAGTCGGCGAGAGGGTCGCGCCAGAGTTGCAGAAGGCGTCCCGCCAGACCTGACCCTCCGGCCCAGCCGGCATAGAGCAGCAGTCCGGCGCCGATCGCGCTGGCCGCGGCCAGGACGCGACGCTGGGTGGAGATGTTACCGCGGAGGGCGAAGTAGAGCAGGGCACACAGTGCGGCGATCATGCCGCCGCGCGAGAACGTCAGTCCCAGGGCGGCGGCGAGCAACGGCAACGAGATCGCCGACGCCAGGCGATAGGCCCGCCAGGGGCCACGCTCGTCGCCACGGGCCAGCAGACCCGCTAGGCCTAGGGGCAACAACGCCGCCAGCCAAGCGGCAAAATGGTCGGGGTTCACGAACGGCCCGCGCAAGCGATCGGCGGAGAGGCCCGGCAGCACCGCAAACAAGGCGCCCGGAGAGAGAAAGTTCCACACGCTGGCGGCGGCAACCACGCCGGCGGCGGCAAGCAGCCAGGTGGCGACACTCACAGCCGACCGTTGCCCGATTGTGGCCAGGGCGGCGACGAAGACGATGGTGACCGCGACCAGGCTGCGCAAGGCCGTGGCCGTCGCATGAGGATTCAAGCTGAGAGGCAGCCAGCGTGGGGTCAGGGGATAACGCAACGAGAGCTCCGGCGCCGCTCCGAGGAGCCCACGGAGCCCGGGTGGAAGCGGGACGAGCTGCAAGAGAGCCAGGGCCGCGAGGAGGACCAGCGGCAGGGCAAGCGAGAGGGAGTGGGCTCGCAGGGAGCGGCGCAACGCCGCGCGGAGCGCGAGGCCGATTCCGATCACGGCGGCGCCGAGCTGGAAGACGAGCTGTCCCGCCGGGCTGGCGCCGCCATAGAGGAGAACGCTGGAGACGACCAGGGCGACGGCGGAGACGCGCAGCCAGGCGTCGGCGTCACGCACACGGGCTGGCCCCAGCCACGCCGGACGCGGTGTCACGGGGTTGAGCCGGGGCGTCACGTCTCACTCGCGGTAGTACGGATAGCGGTAGTTGTAGTGCCCGTAGTAGGTGCTGCCGGTGCCCGTCTCGACGCCGTTGAGCACGGCACCGATCATCTTGGCGTGCACGGCCGCCAGCTCGGTGCCCGCCTGACGGATGGCCTCGCGCGGATGTTGGCCGGCACGTACCACCAGGAGGACACCGTCGACCAGCGGTGCCAGCACCGTCGGGTCGGCGAGGGACAAGACCGGCGGCGAGTCGTAGAGAACGAGATCGTAGCTGCTCCCGAAGGCCGCGATCGCATCTCGCATGCGATTCCCGGCGAAGATCTCGGCGGCCTCGGTCGGCAGCCCGCCCGCCGGCAGGACCTGCAGATTCGGCACGCCGGAGGGTCGCACGAGCTCCCCGATCACGGCGGCGAGCTGTCGCCCGGAGTCGTCCTGGAGCACATCGGCCAGGCCCTTGTCGTTGGCAAGATCGTAGATGTCGTGCAGTCGCGGGCGATGCAGATCGGCGTCGACGAGGAGAACGCGGTAACCGGCGTGAGCCGTGGCCATTGCGAGATTGGCGGCGACCGTCGTCTTGCCCTCCCCGGGGCCGGCGCTGGTAATCAGCAAGTGGCGCAGGTTTCCTTCCTGCACGAGGAGCAGCAGATGCGTGCGCAGACCGCGGAACGCCTCGCGCGCCAGCGAGCGGTGATCGTGGAAGAACGCCAGCCCCGACCCCTTCTCGGGTGTCGCGGGGCTGGGGGCGGCCGGCGCGGCGTTCGTGCGGCCTCCGGTACGCGGCGTGTCGAGGGGAATCATCCCGACGACGGCCAGGCCGGTGAGATTCTCGACGTCGCGCTGCGTGCGCACGGTGTCATCCATGTACTCGGCGAAGAACACCAGACCGACCCCGAGGAGGAGACTGACGAGCACGCCCAGCCCGATGTTGAGTGGCTTGTTGGGCTTGGCCGGGTCATGGGGAACGTGCGCCTCCTCGACGATCCGCACGTTGCTTCCCCGCAGCCCTTCCTCGAGCCGGGTCTCCTTGACGCGCTTGAGGAGGAGGTCGTACAGCTCCTGGTTGGTATCGGCCTCGCGCTTGAGCACGCCGTACTGGATCTGCTTGCCGGCGAGCCCCTGCGCCTCGTCCTTGTACTGATTGACGGCGGCCAACATGGCGTCCTCGCGCGCGCGCAGGGCGGCGTACTCGGTCTCCGTGCTGCGCACGATGCGGGCCACCTCGGCGGCCATTTCGCGCGTGATCTTGTCGATCTGGGAGCGGATCTTGATGACCTCGGGATGCTTTTCCGTGTACGTCGAGCGCAGCTCGGAGAGGCGGACCTGGAAGGCGATCAGGTCGGTGCGCAGCTTGGTGATCAGCGGGTCGTGAACGATGACCGGAGCGGCGTCGAGCTGCGAGGAATCCTTCTGCGCCCGGCGCAGCTCGACCAGCTGCGCTTCGAGCTCGAGCCGCTTGGTCTTGGCCGCGATGTACTCCGAGTTGAAGTCCTCGAGCTTCTTGAGGGTGAGGTCCTGCTTCTCCTCCGGGGCCACCATCCCGGTCTTTTCTTTGTAGCTCTGCAGCGCCGCCTCGGAATCCGCGGCTTTGGCTTTCAGGTCGACGAGCTGGTCGGACAGCCAATTGAGCGCCTCGCGGGCGGCGGCGACGCGGGTGTTGACGGTTTCCTCGACGTAGAGCTTGGCCAGCAGGTTGGCGATGTCCGCGGCCATCTTCGGATCGGCGTCCTCGGCGGCGATCCCCACCAGGCGACTGTTGCGAATGGGCTCGATGACGATGTGGCGCAAGAGCTCCTTGACCGGATCGTGGCTGCGGGCGAGGACGGGGCGCTGTCCTAGCAGATCGAGGCGCGCGATGACCTTCTCCACCACCGGGCGGCTGCGGATGATCTCGTACTGCGTCTGGTAGTAGTCCTCCGAGCCGGTATCGAGGGGAGAGACCTCCTGGAAGGAGACCACGCGCGGCGCTTCCCGGTTGATGAGAACCTTGGCGGTGGCGCGGTAGATCGGGGTCTGCAGAAAGGTGCCCACGGTCACCGTGCTGACCAGCGTCACCACGCAGGTGATCAGAATCCAGCGGTGGCGCCAGACGGTGGCGAGATAGTCGCGCAGGTGGGTGACCGCGGGCTTGGTCGCGGGGTCGCTGGCCATGTTGCGGTTCAGAAGAAGCTCTCCGGGACGACGACCTTGTCGTCCGGCTTGAGGAGAATGTCCGCGCTCTGATCGCCGCCCTCCATGATGTCACCGGCGGAAACCTCGATGGTCGACTCGTGGCCGCCGCTGCTGCGGATCACACGCGTCCGGTTGGGCGCGGCTTTCTCGGTGAAGCCGCCGGCGACGCTGATGGCCTCGAGCACCGTGGTCGGCTTCTGCAGCGGGTACGCGCCCGGTTTCCGCACCTCGCCGAGGACCGAGAAGCGCTGCCGGAACTGCTGCACGGAGACGCTCACCTGCGGGTTGACGAGATACTCGGCGAAGCGTTGGCGGACGAGCTGCTCGATCTGGACCACCGACAACCCGGCGGCATGGACCTGCCCGGCCAGCGGCAGGGCGAGATTGCCCTCGGCGCTGACGGTGTAGTCCCTGGACAGGTCCTGCTGGCCGTAGACGTCGATGTGCAGCGCGTCGCCCGGGCCGATGACGTACTGTGCTTTCACGGCGCGCTGAGCGGCGCCGGGTAGCGGTGCGGGCGCGTCTGGCGTCACCCGCGCGCACCCCGCGACGAACGAAAAGAGCAGGCAGGCGAAAAAGAGTCGTTTGCTCATAGCCCTGTCGTCGCCCGCAGGAAGACGCGGTTGTCGGCGTAGTCGAAGTCCTCGCCCGGCGTGCCGCTGGAGTTGCGACGTTCGTAGAGGTACTCGAGGCTGACACCGAGATAGTCCTGGATCTGGTAGCGGAGACCGACGGCCCCGGCGTAGAAGTCGTCGTTGCGCGAGGAGGTCTGGTAGTCGTGGTTGGCGATCGTGCCACGGACGTAGGCGCGCAGCTTGTTGCCGATCACCTGATCGACGCGGAGCGTGCCGCTGGTGGCGACGAAGAAGTCGTCGCCCTGCGAGCGGTACGAGGCTTCCGGCGTGCTCCGATCCACCAGCAGGATGACCCGGGTGCGGTCGCGGGGACGATAGGTCAGGGTCCCCGTGGTCACCACGCCGTCGTATCCGCGGGTCGAGGCGTTGTCGAAGTCCTTCTGTTGGTAGCCGACCTTGACCAACGCGGTCGTCTTGGCGGTGAGCCTCCCGCGCACGCCGACTTGAACGTAGTTCGACGAGTTGTCGCGCTGGGCGGCCGTGTCGGAGTTGAAGTACCCGGCGGTGCCGTAGCCGTACTCGAGGAGGAGCGCGGTCTTCGGCTGGACCAGATAGTAGAGGTCGGTGGCGACCAGCTGCTCCATGCGGTTGAGCTCGGTGCCGAAGTTCTCCAGGGTGCCGTCCGGCAGCGGCTGCTGGTTGTCGTAGTCGTAGATGGTGTTGAAGTAGCTGACACCCCAGGCCCAGCGGTCGGCGAAGGCCAGCTCGAAGCCGACGGTGGCATCGTTCTGCGTTCGCTCGATCAAGGGTTGCTGCTCGGTGTTGGGGCGCTCGTTGGTGCGCTTCGCCTCGTCCGCGGCGAACCAGGACAGGCCGCCGGGATACCTCCCCTTGACCTCCACCCTACCGGTGTGGCGCACGGTGTTCTCCTGCGAGAGGCGGGCGAACTCCAGGATGTCGGCGCGGTAGCCGAGGCTCACCTGGTGACGGCGGATCGGCAGAGCCAGCACCACCCCGGGGCTGATGACGGTGATGAAGTCGTCCCTCGTCCCGTGTGGCTCCAGAAAAACGTTGTCGTCGTAGAGCTCGCCCACGCCGAAGAACGGGTGGACGCGAACAGGTCCCGCGTGCAGGTTGCCCTGGCCCGGCTCGAACGGTTGCTCCGGTACCTGTGCCCGTGCACCGCCAGCCG
Source organism: uncultured Binatia bacterium (SeqCode) (assembly GCA_964648215.1). Classification (GTDB taxonomy): domain Bacteria; phylum Desulfobacterota; class Binatia; order HRBIN30; family JACQVA1; genus CAZYMF01. The sequence continues at coordinate 21,688 of CAZYMF010000014.1, forward strand.
CAGTCAGCAATCCCGCCAACGCCATCCCCACCATCCAGACCGTGGCTCTGGTCTGCCGCATGCCCCTCCTCTCCTATGGCTTGCCAACTCTGCGCCTAGGGCCGGCTCCGACTGGCCGGCTCTTGAGCCTCGCGGGCCGGCGGTGGAAACTCCGGCGGTGGATTGAAATGGAACTCGGTGGCCGGATCCGACGGCGGCGGTTGCGGCGCGGCCGCCGGGGCCATCGGCGGTGGCGCCGGCGGCTCTGCGCGCGGGCGCTCCTCGTGGGCCGGCAGGACGGAAACCTTGCGGTCCGGATAGACCACGTTCAAGCACAGCACGCGAATGGCGACGTTTCCTTGCGGATCGACGTACGCCGGTTCCCCGACCTTCATTCGTTGCCAGAAGTTGCTGTCGAGCTTGCCTTCGTGCGAGCGGTAGGAACGCAGGATACGGCCCATCCGGTAGGCCTTGCCCTCACCGGCCGGGGCTTGCCGGAGCGACCGGATGAAGACCAGAGCGGAGGGCACGTCGGGCTTCGCGATCCAGCCGGCGTCGGACAGCGACTGGGCATATTGCTGGGATGTCGCGTTCAGCTGGTTCTGCTCGACCATGCGCGCAAACGCCTCGATCGACGCCGGCGGTCGCTTCCAGACGCTGTATCCCATCGGCTGCGAGTAGTAGAGCCGGCGATCGTACGAGCCGTCCGTCTGTCCCCGCGCCACGCCTGCAACCAGGAGCAACAGCAGTGAGGCCGCCAGGACCATTGTGCCGGCTCGCCCCATCCGTCTTATTCCCGTGTATGTCCCCACAGCAAATATCTTAGCGGAACGCGATGGTGGCATCCAGTACTAAACTCTTTGGCAAGCGGTGTAGCGGCACGCATGGCAGGTCACGGGCGGCTGCAGGTATCCGTACCCCGAGAGAGGACGAACCGCCTAGCGGGCGATGAAGAGCTGGGTGAGATACGTGCGACCGTGGGACGTGGCGAGGCCGACGGCGGTCTCGGTGTAGCGCGGGCTCAGAATGTTGGCGCGATGGCCGGGACTCTTGATCCAGGCGGCGACCGCTTCCGCGACCACGACATCCACGGACGGAGTGCCGACGTCCTCGAGCAGATTCTCGCCGACCGCCTGCCACTCCACGCCCGAGCTCGTCAGGCGTTCGCCCGCCGTCTCGCCATGATCGTCGCGGTGGGAGAAGAACCCCTGCTCCAGCATCCGCTCGCTGTAGGAGCGGGCGACCTCGCGGACATCGTCGCCGGCATACGACAGAGGCGGCAGGCTGTTCTCCTGGCGCACCGCGTTGATCCGTTGCAACAGCAGGAACTCCGGATCGGCCGGGAGCGCCGGGCTGCTTATCAGCGCCACAATCGTGGCGGCGACCAGGGCGATGACTATCTTGGGCAGGCGGTGTGGCACACACGAGAAAGCAGCAACGACGATGCCATGCTAAGGCAAGACGCGACGGCGGGAGTACTGAGGGCGGCGGCGGGGGAAGAGCGTCGAGATCCCGTCAGGAGGACGCGCTCCGGCACCGGAAGCTCAATTCGTGACGCGGCAGCCTACTTGAACTCCTGGGTGAAGAGGACTTGCTGGACGTACACGAAGCGCGGTGTCAGGGGAGGGAGGTTCTGCACCTCGTTGAAATCCGGGTCGTAGTCGTACCGACGGATGGGCGCGTTGTAGACCGGTGACCCGTACACCCACGAGCCATCCTTGTGCTCGGGCAGCCCGAGGCTGACGAACGAACCGCGATATGTCAGCCTGTCGCCACTCCAGCTCTCGTGAAATCGCGGGTAGTTTTCCAGGCCGCCGTTGTACGCGCCGCCGGTCGTGTCATCGACGCCGCCCAGAAAGGCGGTGTTGATCGTGGTATCGGCGGCGTTGCGGTTGCCGTCGCCGAGGGACAGGTTGCTCTGACAGTCGTTGGTACACGAGTGCGTCGTGCTGAAGTAGTTATTGGAAAGAATGTTGATCGTGTCGCCGATGATGGCCGCAGGCTGTTTTCCGGCGGCGATCGTGGCGGCGCTGTTGAAGTCCCCGAGGACGTAGACGGCCTGATCGCTGACCACGGTAACGCCGGTGGGGTCACCGCCCGGCGCCGGCGGGAAGGGGAGGGCGTTGGAGCCGAAGATGCGAACACCGTAGTTGTTGAGACCGTTCGAATCCGGCCCCTGGACGCTGGCATAGATCACGATTCCGCCGTCGGTTGTGTCCGACGGGTCGAAGAGGCGATTGGACGTGGGCTGCGCCATGTTCCAGCCCAGCAGGTCGTGGAGGTTGATGTTGAGCAGGTACATCCACTTCTGCTCGCGGTTGTCGTAGAACCCGCCGCGACGAAACTCAGTAAACGCCCCGGTGGAATCTTTCATGTCGGTTGAATACAAGGAGTAGACTCGGTTGTCGGAGCGGAAGTTCGGGAGATACGAATGTCGGCTGCGGTTGTTGCAGCCGACCGCGTGGCTGTCGCTGCAGTTGGTTCCGGGGCCGGCGGGAACGTCCGTATAGAAAATCGGCATTGTTCCGGGCATCGAGCTATTGGCGGTGTTCCAATTCTTGTCGCGGAGGAAAGACAGCAGGCGCTGCGTGAGGGTGGTATCCTGGCTGCCGCTGCTGTCCTGAACTTCGATGGTATCGAGGATCGCCGGATCCCCGTTGGCAACGGCCGTCGCCGAGGCGCCGGTAGCGGTCTGCGTCGTCAGATTGAGCACGATACGCAGATCGGCGTTCGTCCAGTAGATGCCCCCACCCTTTGCGGTGATGTCGGGCTGCGGCACGGAGATGCTGCGGATGCGGCTGACGATGCTTCCCTTCCACGCCGAGAGCGTCGAGGGCGGGACGACACTGGAGCCGCCGTTGCAGCTGAGCTGCCGCGGATCGAGGCGGCCGTCGTGGTTGGCGTCCTGCAGCATCGAGATGTAGACGGTTCCGTTGCAGTCGTTGCTGTTCTTGCGGCCGCGATGGATGTCGCCCTTGGCCGTCACCTGCACGGTGCTGATGTTGGTAGCGGGGTTGTCCTCGATGAAGAAGCCGCCGCCGCAGTTGGTGCAGGGAGGCGTGCTGCCGGTGCTACTGTCGGCATTCAAGTACAGGTCGCCGTTGGTGTGCACGCGGCCGTGGAGGTGCATCTCGGGGCCGGGCAGGATCTCGAGGTCGCGGCTGTAGAACGCCACGAACTGGAAGATCGGGATGTAGCCGACGTCGAACTCGGCGCCGACGCTGGCCTCGGTGTCCGCGGTGCCGCCGCCGCCCGGGTCCACGCCCGCCTTGGAGACCGCGATATAGGTGTATTGGAGCGAGTTCAGGCCACCGAACACCTGTCCGGCGGGGATGGTGATGCTCTCGGGGTTCCCCGGAACGTCGTTGAGCTCGTAGCTGATCTGGCGACTTCCGAGATCGAAGGTCTGCGCCGCGAAGTCGGAGCTCGTGGGGACGCGAAACCCGAGAAACAGGTTGCGATAGGTGCCCATGCCGCGGTTGAGACCGGATTCGGCCGCATAGAAGCCCGCCGTGGTCCGCTGGAACGCGCCGCGCATCTGGGTGTCGGAGATGATGGTGGTGGTAAGCGACACTCCCAGTCCGAGCAGAAGCGCCAGAATCAAGATGACGGCGACAAGGGCGATGCCGGACTCGCGTGACAGCGGGGTCGTCTGTGTCCTCATCCGCGGCGCTCCTTTGGCCGTTCCCGTCAGTGACCGATCACCGTGCTGCCCGGCAGGAGGTTGCGTGGCTTCACCCCGACCTGGCCGCTGCGGTAGTAGTACTGCCCGTCGTGGCCGACCGCGGCCGAGCGCACGGTTACGCTGAGCAGAACCTGATTGACCAACTGCCACTCCCCGTCGTTGGCGGGTAGGTTGACGACGTCGCACGTGCCGTCGCAGTTGCGCAGCAGCTCGTATTGAACGTTGAGCGAGGTTACCCCGTACGCGAAAGGGATGGCCTCTCCGTCGTTGACCTGGCGGGTGAGGACGGGCTGCGACGGATTGCTCTTGTCGATGGTGTACGTGCGCTCGTCGATGCTGTAGACGCCGCTGGTGTCCACGTAGGCCTGCGATAGAGCCGCTGTCAGGCTGAGCCGGCTCGTGCTCCCGCTCACCGCCGAGATGGTGAAGAACTCTCCGGTGCCGTCGGTGTTGCGGATGTACCCGCGCATGCCGGCGGTAAACCCGGCGGTGCTGGCGACCGGGAGGTCGGTCGAGCCCGCGGCGAGATTGCCATTGAGGGTCGTGCGCACGCAGCTCAGATCGGACTGAACCAGACCGGTGCGGGTTGTAATGGTGTCGGTGGTGCCGGAGTTGACTCCCGCCAGGGAGACGAACGACCCGTTGACCGGCAGGCAGGCCCCACCGAGCCGCAGGTCGCGCACCAACGTGTCCATGGTGGCACGCAACCCCTGCTGGGTCTCGATGCGAAGGATCTGGTCATCGATGGTGTTACGACTCGCCACGAAAAAGGCTCCCGTGATGGCGAGCACCAGGGACAGCAACGTCGTGCCGACGAGCAGCTCGAGCAGCGTGAAGCCGCTCTCAGCGCGTGATGTCCGTATAGATCGCATAGATCGTGTACTTCTGCGCGCCGTTGGGCTCCGTCCAGCTCACCGTCGTCGTGACGCTCTTCATGTTCGAGGCCGGCGAGTCGGGAACGACCTGGGTGGTGATCGTAAACGTCTTGGCCCCGATGGTCGCCGTATTGGTGCGGCTGGCGATCTGGTCGTAGTCCAGCGAACGGATGTCTTCGAGCTCCTTCTCGCCGAGAGCCACCGCCTGCGTCGAGGTGCCGTTGGTGGTCTGCATCCGAATCTGCTGCGTCAGCAACCCACCGAAAGCGGAGACCGCAATGGCGAAGAGGGCCAGTGCGACCAACGCCTCGAGCAGAGTGGCGCCGCGCTCCCCTCGCCGCAGCTTAGAGCTCATTGACCTGCCCCGAGGGCCAGACTTCGAGAGTCCGCGAGACGCCATAGCCGTCCTTGACGGCGATCTGTTGCGGTCCGGTGATGTTCACCGTCATCCCCCGCGTGTTGAACTCGTAGCGCGCGCCCACCACGGCCGAAGACAGGGCAGTAGCGGAGGGCAGCGTGATGGTCTGCACCTTCGTGTCGTCGGTCTGCCACTCGCCCGTGGCAGGATCCTGCTTCATGCGCTCGAGGCGAACCTGCGTGGCCGAAGGAAACTCCACCTGGTAGTGCACGCTCTTGGTGATGGCGTTGCTGCGCGCCAACCGGAGATTGGCGATCACCTCCGAATATGCGGTATTGATCTGCATGCGGCGGGCATCGAGATGAGGCGCCACGATCAAGGCGATGACACCGAAGACCACGATGGCCACGAGCACCTCGATGAGGCTGAAGCCCGCGCGCGTCACGCCGCTCCGCCGGGCCCATCGCTGCAACCGAGCGTTACTTTCAGTGAAACCAGGCATGGCTGGGTCGGTCGAATTGCAACATTCACGCCCCAAGGGCACTGACCCGACCCGTCTGGGAACGACGCCTACGAGGTTGATTCGCGGCGTCATACTTTTGGCGATCAGTGACCCATTGTGTTAACGTCCCGATGCTCAGGTGGCTTATTTTTCATTTGACAACCCTACCATGCGACAGGGCTCGCGAGCTTGTTCCTGATGACCTCGGCCGGTGACCAAGGGATTGAGTCGGCGCCCACATGGGCGGCGGCGACGCCGGGTTTGCTGGTGGCGCTGACGTTGGTTTTGAGCGCCGTAGCAACCGCGAAGCTGACCCTGCTAGCGTGCCGTGTACCGGTCGGCATCGAGCTGCTAGCGGGTTCCCTCGCCCTGCTGTGCCTGGGTCTGAGCACCACCGCGCCAGCCCGCATTGTCGCAGGGCCGGCAGCGACGCTGGCCACAGTTGGCGCCGGGTTCGCCGGGCTGGCGTTGGGACGCTTGCTTCCGGAGGAGCCCCTGGCCGTGGCTGCACTGTGGGGTCCGCTGCTGCTGCTGTCGGCCATCGTCGGACTTCGCACGTGGATTCGCAGCGCCGCCGGGATCCTGGGCGGTGCCGCGCTGGCCTTCCTCATCCTCCCCGCCGCCTCCGCTGGCAGCTCCGGCCTGAGCGTGGAGCCAACGTACCGGGGGATGGCCATTGCCCCCGTCTGGATGGCCGTGGACCGCTCGCTCCTGGTGGGAGCCGCGGCCCTGGTCGGCGGCTGTTTGCTCCTGATCCTTCAGACGCGGCGGTCCGGCAGCGAAGAGGAGATGCGGCGCTACCAGGCGCTCGGACGCCTGATGAGAGGGAAGGGCGGCCTCACCGCGGCGCACTACGGCGCCGTGGTGGCAGCGCTGGCGGACCACCGTTGGTGCGTGGCTGGTGTGGCGCTGGCCGAAGATGGCATGCTGCGCGTCTTAGCGGCCCGGGCGCCGGGGGGCCAGGTACCGTGGTCGACATTCGCTCGGGCTCTGCGCGACGGGGTGGTGCCCCTCCAGGATGCGGAAAACTCGTTGGCCCGCGCCGCACGGTTGGCCACGGTGGTCACGGTGCACTCCTGTAGGGAGCTGATCGGCGGCATGCTGCGCCGATTCAGCCCGGAGGAACACCACACCGCCGGCAGCCCGCGCGAAGGCTGCGTCGTACCGTTCGGCAGCACCGCGATGCGCGGCGTTCTCTTCGCCGTCGGCGACGCGGAATCCTTTCCGCGCAAGGATTGGTTGCTCGATCTGGCGGCCGTCTTGACCCTGATCGAAAGGCAGGCGACGGAGAAGGGCGGGGGTTCCCAATGAAGAGGGCCACGGCCGTCGTCCTCGTCGCGGCGGCGACCTGGCTGGTCGGCTACGCAATGGCACGGTCGACCAGCCCGGAACAGGAGTTCGGCCGCGGTCTGGCCGCCCTGGCGGCGGGCGATTTTCCCGTTGCGGAACGGCGCTTTCGAGCCGTCGTGCAGTCCGATCCGCGATCCTACGAGGGGTACAACAACCTGGCCGTCGCCTGCGCCGCGCAAGGCCACGACGAGGAGGCGGCCGCGGCGCTGCAGACAGCGATCCGCCTGCGCCCGGAGTACGAGCGCGCGCATCAGAACCTGGCGGCCGTCTACGTCCGATTGGCTGCCAAGCAGTTGCTCGCCGCAGCGCAGCACACGGAAGGGGCACGCCGGCAATCGTTCGCGCTCACCGCGCGGGCCCTGCTCGAGGCCGGGCCGAAGCTGGCTCCGCCCGATCTCCTGGCCCAGGCCGCCAGCCTGGCAACCGCTCCGGCGGTCCGCGCGTCCGAAGCCGCGCCGGCGACGCCAACCCCAACGCCCACAGCCACACCACCCGCCGTGGCAACGCCGTCGGCGCCACGACCGACACCGGTGCGGTCGCTGGCGCGGGTCGAGGCCGTGGAGATCGAGCCGGTCGGTGCCCGCGCCTTGGTGATCGATCCGGCGCGTCGCGTCGCGCGGCTCTTCCGCCGCGACACGGACGGATTGACGCCCGCGGGCCAGTGGCCGCTGGCCATCCACGGTCGGGTCGGCGGCGCATCGCTGCTCCAAGTTAGCCGCCGGTCGAACTTTAGCGTGCGGCTGCGCGATCCCGCGCGCGCTGCGCCAGCGTCGTGGCTGATCGAGTCGGCGGCGAAATCGACCAAAGCGCCGGATGCGATCGTCCTGGCGACGCCGGACTTTCGCGCCGCAACGCAGTCGCTGGTCCCGGGGCAGGCGGTCGTGGTCGTCGCCGCAAACGGGACCGTCGCCTTGTCGGACGAGCTCGGGGCGGAGCTACGCCGGCGCGTCGAAGCATGGCGTGCGGCTTGGTCGACGGCCGACCTGAAAGCTTACGCCTCCTTCTACGCGGCGGACTTCGTCGACGATGACGGCCGCTCCCGTGCCGATTGGGAGGCGCGCAAGCGGGCCATCTTCGAGCATAGCGGCACCATTCGGGTGGCCATCGAGCAGGTCGCCGTCAACGCCTTCGGCGCTGTCGCCGATGTCACCTTCGAGCAGAGCTATGCTTCCGCGTTGCAACGGTCGCGCTGCCGCAAGGAGCTGGTGTGGCGCGAGAGCGCGCCCGGCGTGTGGCAGATCGCCGCCGAACGGGTCGTCGGCGAGTAGGTCAGGCCGGTGGACGAGCCTCGAGACGGCGCCGGATGAGAAACAGTGCAGCACCCTCGTTCCCGTGCGGATCCTGTAGGTTGACGCCGGCAACCTCGAGAACGACCTCAGGCTGCCGCGCGGCCCGCACCTGACGCGGGGGAAGCGTCGCTTCGGTACGAATGGCGGCGAGCATCGCGGCGGCTTCGGCATGGCCGTCGACCAGAAGGTCCGCCAGTCTGTGCGGCGCCGAACGAGCTTCCCCAGCCGGAGTACCGAGCAGGGTCCGTGCGCCCTGGTCGAGCTCGGTGCAGGTGCCGTCGATCGCGACGAGAAGCCAACCCTCGGCTTGATCCGGGGCGTCGAGCAGGCCCGCCGGCGCCGGCTTGGGGCTCAGGGGGAGCAGCGGTTCGCCCGCGCTCTGCCGGAGGGTCGCTTTGATCCGGTCGACTCGGGTGAGGCGCCAGCGCAGGCGGACCGCCGCGCCGAAAAATAGCGCCGCGGCCAGAAGGGCGAGGGCCACAGCGAGTTGATTCACTCGTTCCCCGCCAGGCCGAGCCGCTTCACAGCGTCAGCGAGTCCGCGCATCTGGTGTCGGAGCAGGTCGCGCCAGGAGGAGATATCCGGCTCGGGGAAGTGCTGCGCCGTCGTCACGACAATGCGAACCGCCGTCAGCCGCGGCTTCAGCTCGGCCGCAATCGCGTGGAGCGCTCCTGCGACGGTCAGCCGCAGGCCTTCGGCGGAGCCGGGGGCGCGCAGAGCATCGGCGATTTCCCGCTGCGCCGCCGCCGGGTTGAAGGTGTCGGCGAGCTCGAGCCGGACCGAGCGTACCCCAGGCCACCATCGCGCCGGGGAGGGCTCGCGGGGAGAGCGCCGGCGCCGCGCGTCGACGACGAGGGCAGGGCGGGGCCAGCTCCCGGGATCGCCGCGCAGCGGTGTCAACCAGTGGAACTCGTAGTCGGGCTCGACCAGAACGGCCAGGGTCTCGGCAACGCGTTCATTGTCGCACATGCCGTACACGCGCAGAGGTTGCATGGCTGGTGGGTCTTCTCTGTCACCGTGCGGCGGCCGAGGCAAGGGCTTTTTGTTGCCGGTGACGGCGGCGCCCAGTATAGGGAGGGCATGGTCGACGTCCCGGATACGGAAGCGCACTTGACGAGCTACGCGATGCGGAGCAGCGGGAGCCGAGGCCGGCGGCACGCCGAGCCCGAGCATCCGTTTCGGCCGGCGTTTCAGCGCGACCGCGATCGCATCATCCACTCGGTGGCCTTTCGCCGCCTTGAGTACAAGACGCAGGTCTTCGTCAACTCGGAGGGCGACTACTACCGGACGCGGCTGACGCACACGATGGAGGCGGCGCAGATTGCGCGGACGATTGCCCGCGTGCTCCGCCTCAACGAGGATCTCGCCGAGGCCGCCGCCTTGGCGCACGACCTCGGCCATACGCCCTTTGGGCACGCCGGCGAACGCATCCTCAACGACCTGATGAAGCCCCACGGGGGCTTCGAGCACAACGCACAGAGCTTGCGGATCGTCGATTGGTTGGAGGAGCGCTATCCACGCTTTCGTGGCCTGAACCTGACCTGGGAGCTGCGCGAGGGCATCGTGAAGCATTCGCCGCCCTACGATCGGCCGTTGGCACGCGACTTCAACCCCGGGCAAGCCCCGTGTCTGGAAATCCAGATCGTCGACTACGCCGACGAGATTGCCTACAACAGCCACGACATCGACGACGGGCTCCACTCGGGACTCCTCGACCCCGAGGAGGTCGGCCGCGTGACCCTGTGGCGGGAGGCTCTGGCCGCGGTGCAGGCGAAATACCCGGACGCGGGCGTTCACGTGCTGCGCTACCAGGCCATCCGCCGCCTGATCGACCGTTTCGTCACCGACCTGATCGCCACCGTGCGGGAACGCCTGGCCGCCGAGCAGGTTGTCCGCGTCGACGACGTGCGGCGCTACGCGCGGCCGCTGGTGACGCTGTCGCCGGAGATGGAAGAGCGCCGCCTGGAGCTGAAGGCGTTCCTGATGGAGAAGCTCTACCAACATCACCGCGTGGTGCGGATGATGATCAAGGCCCAACGGGTGATTGCGGAGCTGTTCAACACCTACATGGCGGCGCCGGAGCAGCTACCGCCGCACATCGCGCAACGCACGCGCGAAGGCGAGCCGATTGCGCGGGTGGTGGCCGACTATATTGCCGGGATGACCGATCGCTTCGCGCTCGACGAGCACCGCAAGCTGTTCGACCCGCACGAGCGCGTATGAGCGCTCGCCAGGTAATGTCCGATAAGATACGTTATGGGAACTTAACCGGCGGCGCCCAGCTTCAGATTCAGCCCTTCCCGACTGGCCACGTCCGGGAAATCCTGCTGCACCTTCTTGTAGAGCGCATCCGCTTCCTTCTTCTCGCCCAACCCCTCGTGAACCCGTGCCGCGGCCAGCATCGCTTGCGGCTTGTACGGCCCATCCATCTCGGCGGCGGCGCTGTACTTGGCCAAGGCCTGCTTGGGGTCGCCCTTCTTCTCCAAGGCGGCGCCATAACCCAGGAGCGCTTGCTGTCGCAGATACTCGGGCATGTCGGACGCCGCCAACACGCCCTCGTAGCCGGTGACGGCGGCGTCCTCCTTGCCGGCGCGGACGTTCGCGTCCGCTTCGAGCAGCTTGGCGATGCGGCCGGCGGACGAAGACGCCCAGCGACTGGCGACCTGGGAGAACTGCTGCGCCGCGTCCGCCGGTTTGGCGTCGTGAGAGCTATTGAGAGCACGCGCCAGATCGGTGTTGGCGTCGCGCCGGCGGGCGTTGCGCAGCGCGAAGAAGCCGCTGACGGCGAGCGCCACGACGAGGGCAGCCACGCCGGCAACGACGAGGGTACGCTGGTTCTCGCGCCCCCACTCGGCCGCCCGGGTCGTCAGGGTTACGAATTCATCGGGCCGCTTGAGGTCCTTGCGGCGGATACGGTTCGCTCGTGCCACGTGTCTTTGGATTCCGGAAAAGGGTTGGGTTCGTGTTTCGGATTACATCTTATACTTGAAGTCGTCGGGTGTCATCTTCTCGAGGATCTCGGCCCACTTGTCGCGCGCGACGTTGGAGAGATTGGTGTCGGTGCCCTCCTCCATTTGCTGCAGCACACTGGAGGTCTCGAGCACGCGCTTGGCGACGTAGATCGGGCTCTTCGTCCGCAAGGCCAACGAGATCGCATCGCTCGGGCGCGAGTCGATCAGGCGCTCGTTGCCGTTGATCTCGACGTGGATGACGGCGTAGTACGTGTTGTCCTTCAGGTCCGTGATCTCGACGGAGTCGACCTTCCCCCCGAGCTCGCCGATGATCGTGCGCAGGAGATCGTGCGTCATCGGGCGCGCCATCTTGATTCCCTCGAGCTCGGTGGCCATCGCGGTGGCTTCGAGCAGCCCGATCCAGATGGGCAGATTCAGCTTGTTGTCCGGATCCTTCAGAATGACGATCGGCGTCTTGGTGACCGGATCGAGCGTCAGCCCGCCGACGCTCATCAACACAGATTCATCCAGACTCATCAGCCGTTCCCTGCCGGTGGAAGCATTCTGTGCAGAAAGGACCCGAGACGTCAATCCCTATTTGCCCCGTCGCGGCTCACGCGACCATGCGGTCGATCACTTTGTAGAGCTGGTTGAGGTTGCGGCACTCCTCGACGATGTCGCAGAACGGCAAATAGCGATCCATCTCGCTGTCGCCGAAACCCCAGGTCATGCGGTTCTCCGGATTGAGCCAGATCACCTGCTTGGCCCGCCCCTGAATCTCCTTGAGCACCCACTCGTGCGGCAGGTTGTAGTTATTGCGCGCGTCCCCGAGCACGATCACCGTCGTCTTCGCGTTTATCGCGCCGATGTAGTCGCGCTGGAAGCTGCGGAAGGCACGGCCGAAATCGGAGTGCGCGAAGACGTTGATGATGTTCCCGGTGAGCGCGTACTCGATGGCCTCGCTGATCTCCTGCTCTTCGAAAAGATGCGTGATCTCCCCGATCTCGCTGACGAAGATGAAGCTGCGCACGCGCGAGTAGAGATCCTGCAGCGAGTACACGAACTGCAGCATGAATCGTGAAACGTTGCGCACCGAGTCGGAGACGTCGCACAGCACCACCACCTGGGGCTTGTCGCGCACCTTGCGGTCGAGCTGGATCTTGAACGGCACGCCGCCGTACTGCAGGTTCTTGCGCAGCGTGCTCTTGAGGTCGAACTTGCCGCGCTTGGCGCGGCGCCGGCGGATGGCGACGATGTTCTTGAGACGCTGCGCCAGCTTGGCGACCGCCTCCTTCATGCGGCGGATCTCGTCTTCCGAGAGATAGTAGAAGCTCTTCTCGGCCAGGCTGCGCATGCGCTCGTTCTCGCGCAGCGACTGGTCGCGCTTGGCGAGCTCGGCGCGCACGGCGCGCTTGATGATGTCGCTGAGGTCCTGCAGGCGCCGATCGAGGAAGCGCTGCAGCTGCTCGGACAGCGCGGGGTCGAGGCCGGCCTGCGCCAGCTGCTGGCGCAACGCGTCGAGCTCCTGCGCCAGATCGCCCAGGCCGAGCTGCTGCGCCAGACTGTGGGCGTAACGCCCTTCCTGGAACGAGCGCTCGATTTGGCTCGTCTTCGCCTCCGCCGCCGCCTCGCGCAGCATCTTCTCGAGCTTGCCGGTATCGTTCGACAACAGCGCCTGCGCCAGCTCGGAGAGCTCGACGTCCATCTCCTGCAGCGCCTGCGCCAGCTGATCCATGAGCGCTTGCAGCTGCGCGTCGGTGAGCTCGAGCGCGGCCTGCATGGCGGCGGCCCCGCCCTTGACGATCTCGCCCAGGCCGGTGAAGTACAGATCGAACAGCTCGTCGAACACCGGCATGTCGACGCTGCGCTTCACCATCGTGGCGCGCAGCGTGTCCTTGAAGAGGGTACGGCTGTCGATGCCGAGCAGCTCGAGGGCCTGGAAGGAGTCCATGTTCTCGGCCATGGACACCCGCAGCCCATTCTGGCGCAGCAGAGCGGCAAACTCGAGAATCTTGTCGTCCATCGCGCCGCGTTCGCTTCTCAGTGAAGGAAGTCCTTGTTGCTGCTCTGCACGGCGTCGGGCGACTTGGCCTTTTGCCGTTGCACGTAGTCCTTCAGCTCGTCCTGTGCCTTGCGAATGTCCCCCTCGTACTTGAGGATCGCGCTGAGGGTGTCGTTCACCAGCTCGGCGTCGAGGTGTTCAACGTTGAGCAGCGTCAAGGCCTTCGCCCAGTCGAGGGTTTCGCTGATGCTCGGCACCTTCTTGAGGTCGATCTGCCGGATCCGCTGCACCGCGCCGACGACCTCCTGCGCCAATGCCTCGCTGATCCCGGGTACCTTCAACCGGACGATCCCGAGCTCTTGCTCGACGGGCGGAAAGTCGATGTACAGGTGCAGGCAGCGCCGCTTGAGCGCGTCGGACATCTCCCGGGCATTGTTGCTCGTGAGCACCACCAGCGGCACGTGGCGGGCACGCAGCGTTCCCAGCTCCGGCACGCTGATCTGGAAATCGCTGAGAACCTCGAGCAGGAAGGCCTCGAACTCGGTGTCCGCCTTGTCGATCTCGTCGATCAGCAGCACGGTCTGGTTCGGCGCCGAGATCGCCTGCAGCAGCGGCCGCGGCAGGATGAAGCGATCGGAGAAGAACACGTCGTCCTCGCTGGCGATGTTGTCGACCGCTTCCTTGAGGGACTTCGCACTGCCCACCACCTCGCTGATCTTGTCCTTGAGGATCTGGGTATAGAGGAGCTGTTTGGCGTACTCCCACTCGTAGAGCGCCTTGGCTTCATCGAGGCCCTCGTAGCACTGCAGCCGGATCAGCTCCAAGCCGAGCGCGGCGGCCACCACCTTGGCCAGCTCCGTCTTGCCGACCCCCGCGGGACCCTCGACGAGGATCGGCTTGCCCAAGCGGCTCGCCAGGTACACGACCGTCGCGATGCGCCGGTTGCAGATGTACTTCTGTTGCGCGAAGCGGTCGATCACGTCCTCGATCGATGCAAACATGTCGGTCTCCAGTCTAGTGAGCGATCGGGCGCGACGCTAACACAGGCCCCCTGCCAAGACAACGAAGTGCGCCGCGCGTTGCGCCTCCACGGTCGTGCTCTATAATCCGCGTCGTGTGTACGCTCGCGCTCTATTTTCAGCACTTCGAAGACTACCCTCTCGTCGTGGCCGCCAACCGCGACGAGTTCTACTCGCGACCCGCTCACCCGCCGCGGCTGATCGCCGACGACCCGTGGGTCGTGGCCGGCCAGGACCTGGTGGCGGGTGGCACCTGGCTCGGGTTGAACCAGGCCGGCCTCGTGGTCGGGCTTCTCAATCGCCGCAGCGAGGACGGACAGGCCGCCGTCGACCCGACGCGCCGATCGCGCGGGCTGCTGGCCCTGGAAATGCTCGAGCGTCGCTCGCTGGGGGCCGCGCTCACCGGGCTGCAGGCGGAGCCTGCCGATCGTTACAACGGCTTCAACCTGCTGCTGGCCACGATCGACGAGGCTCACGTCGCACACAACGCGGGCCGCGCGCTGGCGATCACGAAGCTCGAGCGCGGCGTCCACCTGTTGACCAATCTCCGACTGAACGATCCGACGTGTCCGCGCATCGCCAAATCGGCGCGCCTCTTCCAGGGGATTTCCCTGGGATCGACGGAAGGGGCCGAAGCGCTCGTGGCGCACCTGCGGCCGATCCTCTCCGACCACTCGACGCCGCTCGACCCGCGCGCGGCGACGGCCCCCAACAACCTCTGCGTGCACGCCGGCGCCTTCGGCACCTGCTCCGCCAGCATTCTCATCTACGATCGCCGCAGGGCTCGTTTCCGCTACTGGCACGCCGCCGGCCCTCCCTGTGCGACGGCGTTCGCCGAGGTAGTCCTGCCAGATTGAGGTGGACAACCTGCCCCTGTTCTTTGTAATCTCCGGCCGATGATTCCCCGCAGCGCGCCTTCCTCGGTTACGCGGATCTGCCTGATCGCCGTTCTCTCGACCGCCGGCTGCAGCTCCACGGTGACGCCCCCCCCTGCCCCACCCGCCGCGGTCAAAGCGGCGGTCGCAGCCACAGCGCCGGCCCCAGCGGCCGTTTCCCCCTCCCCGCTGCCCGCCGAGGACCTGCGCGCGGTCGTCAAGCGCCAGGAAGACGAGAACGCACTGCTGCGGGAACGCGTGGCCCAGCGCGACGCGCAGGTCGACGTCCTCCAACACGAGGTCACCCGCCTGCAGACCCGGACCCGCGAGATGGAGACGACCCTGGCGCGGTTGACCGGCGAGACGACCGCCGGAGGCGCCGGGGCGTCCCCGGCCGGTTCCGCGACGGCCGGGTCGCCGGTGCAGGGTCCCACCGCCCTGGGAGCGGCCCAGCAGGAGTTGAGCGCGGCGCGCCAGGAGCTGGCCACGACGCAAAGCAAGCTCGAGCAAGAACGCCAGCGTCGTGCCAGCGTCGAGAGCGAGCTGCAGCAACTCAAGCAGGAGACCTCCACGGCGCCGCTCGCTCCGGCGCCCGGGGTCTCCCCGCCGCAGAGCGACGCCCTGGCCAAGGCACGCGCCGAGGTCGACTCCCTGCGTCGTCGTCTGGACCAGGAGCATGCGGAACGGGAGCGAACGGCCGCGCAGCTCGCCGCCCTGCAGGCCAATCCCCCTGCCCCAGCGCCCGCGGCGTCTCCGCCGGACGCCCAGCTGAAGCAGCGCCTGGCCGATCTCGAGACCCGGCAGAAGGAGATCCTCGCCAGCGCCAAGCGCGAGCTCGATACCAGCCGTGAACACGAACAGCAGCTGCAGGGCCAGTTGGCTGCCGCGCAGCAGGAGATCACCATCCTGCGGCAGCGCGCCGCGCAGGTGGCGGTACCGGTGGCGAGCATGGAGGAAGCGCAAGCGCAGAACGCGGACCTGCGCAAGCGCCTCGACGCGGTCGAGCGCCACAATCAGCAGCTCAACGACAAGCTGAAGACCGCGATGCGGGTCGCCGACCTGATCTTCAAGATGCGGGCCGGCCAGGTGGAGCCGCTGTCGCCGCCGAAGCGTTGACACCGCTCAACCACACCTCCTCCAGACGCGGCGGGCGCAGCGGCGGCAAGCGATAGCCGCGCACGCGCGGCTGCACCACCTCGTACGTGACCGGATAGTAGAGCGGCACCCACGGCGCGTCGTCCATGACCAGGCGCTGTACCTGTCGCAGCAGCTGCAGCCGCCTCTGCGGCTCGATCATCGTCGCCGCCCGGTCCAGCAACCGGTCCACCCGCGCATTGCTGTAGAAGGTGTCGTTGTTCGAGCCCCGGTTCTTCGAGTGGAAGAGAACCTCGAGGAAGTTGCTCGGGTCGGGAAAATCCGCCTCCCAACCGAGGACGAACATCGGCACCAGAGCGGGCGTGCGCACGGCTTCGAGAAACGGCGCCCAGGCGATCGGCCGGATGTCGGCGTGAATGCCGACGTCGGAGAGATCCTGCTGGATCGCCTGGGCCATGCGCCGCGTGTCCTCGTCGGAGCGAACCCACAGCGTGGTGGAAAAGCCCTGCGGATATCCGGCCTCGGCCAGTAGTGCCCGAGCCCGCGCCGGATCGAAGTCGTAGTGCGGAGCCGCCGGATCGTAGCCGGGCATTTTCGGCGGCAAGATCTCGTTGGCGGCCACGCCGCGGTTGTTGATCAGCTCGAGCAGCTTGCTCTTGTTGATGGCGTGGCTGATCGCGCGGCGAACCCTGCGGTCCGTGAACGGGGCCACGGCGCAGTTGAATCCCAGGTACGTCGTCCGCAGCGACGTCTGCTTGCGCAGCAGGGTGGCGTAACGCGGATCGGCGACGACCCGCGGAAACTCGGCCGGCGGAATCGTCGTCACGTCGAGCATCCCCGCCTGGTACTTGAACCAGGCGAGCTGGTCGCTGACCCCGACCAGGCGCACCACCCCGGCGAGGAGCGGCTTCCCGGGGATGAAGTAGTAGGGGTTGCGCTCGAGGAGCAAACGCCGGCCGCTGCTCCATTCGCGCAGCACGAACGCCCCGGTCCCCACCGGGTGGCGCGCGAAATCCTCGCCCCAGCGCTCCACTTCCTCGCGCGGCACGACGGCGGCGAACTGCATCGCCAGCTTGTGGAACAGCAACGGATCCGGCCGCGCGAGGACAATGCGCAACACGTCCGCGGCGCGCGTCTGGATGCCGCGCACGTCGCCGGCCCGGCCGGCGATGAAGTCGTCCGCACCGGCGATCGTGCGGAAGAACTCCACCCCTTGCGAGTGCGTCTGTGGCCGCAGAACGCGTTCGAGCGAGTACTTGAAATCCGCCGGTCGCAGCGCTCGGCCGTTGCTGAAGCGAACGTCGTCGCGCAGCCGGAAGCTCACGTCGAGACCGTCCGCGCTCTGCGTCCACGAACGCGCCAGCTCCGGCACGATGCGACCTTCGTCGTCGTAGTCGACCAGGGTGTTGAAGATCATCTGCTCGAAAAACCACGATGTCGTGTCGTAGCCGATGGCGGGGTCGAGCGTCGGCACCTCGTCGACCCCCGACAGCCGCAGATAGGGTGACGACGGGGCGTTCTGCGGCGATCCGCTGCACCCCAGCACCACGACCAGGCAGCACAGCAGAGCGTGCCGGCTAGCCTTCATCGCGTCCCAGGCGTGCCAGCAGCCCATAGCCGATGAAGTTGAACGCGACGACGGCGTAGAGGATCGCCAGCCCGGGAAACAGCATCAACCACGGGGCCACCAGGTAGTAGCTCTGGCTGTCGCTGAGCATCCGGCCCCAGCTCGGCGTCGGTACCGGCACGCCCAGACCCAGGTAGCTGAGCCCGGCATCCAGCAAGATGGTGCTCGACGTCGCCAGCGCTCCCATGATGACGATCGTGGGCAATGCGTTGGGCAGCAGGTGGCGCAGCAGCAAACGCGATGGCGTTGCTCCGAGCGCGGTGGCGGCGATGACGAAGTCGCGCTCGCGCAAGGTGAGCACCTCGGCCCGGACCGCACGCGCGATCGCCGGCCAGCTGATCAGGCCGATGACGACGAGAATCGAGGTCAAGCCGGGACCGACGATGGCCACCAGGGCCAGGGCGAGCAGCAGGCCGGGAAGCGCCAGCACCGCGTCGGTGGCGCGCATCAAGACGACGTCGACCCAGCCTCCGGCGTAGCCGGCGAAGAGACCGATGCTGGTCCCGATACCCATCGTCATGCTGGTCGCCACGGCCGCCACCAGCAGCGAGATGCGGGCCCCGTAGATGAGCCGGCTCAGGATGTCCCGGCCGAGCTCGTCGGTGCCCAGAAGGTAGGCCCGCTGCGGTGGAAAGGGATGGCCGAAGCTGTTGGCCACGGCCCGGAGGGGATCGTACGGGCTCAGCCAGGGAGCCGCCAGCGCAACGCCCACGAGCAGCAGCACCATGGCCGCACCCACCAAGAGCAGGTAACGCTGTCGCTCGCGCGCGCCCGTTCTCACGACCGGTACCGAATCCGCGGATCGACGATCGCATAGAGCAAATCGACGACCAGGTTGGCCCCCACCACCAGAACCGCGCTGAACTCCACGATGCCCATGATCATCGGCACGTCCTGATTGAATACCGCGTCGACCGCCAGCCTTCCCAGGCCCGGCCAGTTGAACACGGTCTCCGTCAGCACCACCCCGCCCATCAGTCCGGCGAAATCCAGGCCGATCACCGTGATCAGCGGCAGCAAGGCGTTGCGCAGCGCGTGGCGGCCGTAAATCGCAACCGTGCCCAGCCCCTTGGCGCGGGCGGTACGAACGTAGTCCTGGCGCAAGACCTCGCCCATGTTGGTGTGTACCAGTCGCCCGTAGTACGCGGCGCTACCGACGGCCAGGGTGCACGCGGGGAGAATCACCGACGACAAACTGCCGTAGCCCCCGAGAGGCAACCACCGCAGTCGGTACGCAAACAGGTCGAGAAGCAGCAGACCGAGAAAGAAGACCGGCAACGACAGCGCCCCGAGGGACAGGGTCAGCACCGCCATGTCCGTACGGCTGCCGGCCCGCACCGAGGTGAAGATGCCGAGCACGACGCCGACCAGGACGGCCAGCGCCAGGCTGGTGACGGCGAGAAAGAGCGTCGCCGGTACCCGTTCGAGAATGGCGGCGCGAACCTCCCGCCGGGTCACGTACGAGCGGCCGAGATCGCCGCGCAACAAGCGGCCGAGATAGCGTCCGAACTGAACGGGCAGCGGGTCGTCGAGCCCGAGATCCTGGCGAATCCGCGCCAGTGTCGCCGGGTCGGCCTTGGGGCCGGCGATGGTCCGCGCCGGGTCGCTCGGAATCAGGAACGCCAGCGTGAAGGTGATGATGCTCACGCCGAGAAGCACGATCAGCGCCCAGCCCAGGCGTTGCAGCGCTACCATGCCGGTCCCGTCACGCGTTGCCGCAGTCCACGGGCACGGCGCCGCCCGACATCGCCGCTGCCGTCGGGGTCACTGTTCACCCAGCGCGACCTTCAACGCCTGCCCTTGCCGAAGATGCGCTCGTTGTCACGGGCATCCTCCGCCAACTCCCTGGCCCAGTCGCGGTCGCGCCGCGGAGCTTGACGAAAGTCTCGATACATCGCGCGCGCCAGCTCGACGCGATCGATGCCATCGGGAGCCAGCATGATATCCACCTGCGCCCCGGCCAGATCGAAGGAGCTGTGCACGACGGTATCCGAATCCATGCCCAGGTCGCTCAGCAGCTGGCGGATCACGCCGGCGTTGGTTCCGAATCGCTGGGCTACCTGATGGATGTTCTGGAAACGGTAACCGCCCTCCGCGGTGATGCCGAGATGGTACGCGCAGAAAAGGTCGAACGCCTCGATCCCGACACGCTCCGCCAGACCGGAGGGCGGACGCTCGTCTCGTCGCAGATCCCCGCGGCCCCGATCGTATCCGTGTCGCTGGCGACCCATGCCGCCAGCATAGACGATGACCGGCGCTCCGGGAAGCGTTCGCTGGCCGCGGGATCACCGGGTTGTACGAAAGGCGCACACCCCGGCTGACCCGTCGGCGCGGGAAGGCAACGCGCGTCGCGTCTAGTTCTGGTGCCGCGGCGGAATGACCAGAGTGTTACAGTCGATTGCCCCGGTGCTCACCGCCTCGCCGTTCGGTCCCGTGGCGGTGACGCCGACGTTGATGGACAGCAGCCCGCGGCCAGATCCCTTGCCCTGCCATTTGAAGCGAGCGCGGTGCCCGTTACGCAAGCCGCGGATACGTGCCGGCTGCGGACCGCTCTTGAGGATGACGTCCACCGTGCCGCTCTCCTGCAGCCGCGGCGCGCTCGGGCGGACGTCGGTCAAATCGCCGCCGGTGTTGTTGATGACCTCGAGGCGGAACGACAGCAGGATCGGGCCGTCGTACGCGCCGGCTGTGCACCGCGCGATCAGCTGGGAGGCGTCGAATGGAACCGGGCGAGGAGCGGCAAGCTCCACCGCGCCGCACTGCACCACGCCGGTGCTGACCGGGGCGCCGCCGGAGCCGGTGCCGCTGGCGCTGACGGTGATGCTCACGTTTCCGCTGCCGCTGAGCGCGCCGGTCCACTTGAACGTCGCCCGCGAACCGTCGGTGACCAGGTTGTAGAGGCGCGGCGCCGGCCCGTTGCGCAGATCGACGGAGACGCTGCCGCCGGCGGCAGCGCTGGGGTCGGTCGGTTGCACCGCCGTTACCGCGGCGCCGGTTTCGTTGTTCACTGAGAAGAACACGGTGATCCGATTACCGTTCTGGATCACGTTGCAGCTGCCGGTGAACGCATTCAGGTTCAGCACCGCGGTCGGGCGCGGCGTGCGTGTTGCGGTCGGTCCCGCCGGCGTCCGAGTCGCAGTCGGGGTTGCCGTTGGGACGGAGGAAGACGCGATGGGGTCGCAGGCTGCGGAGACGACGACGACTTGCCCGCCGATCGTCAGCTGCGCGGCCAAGGTCACCTCGGTCTGACCGTCCCCAGATTGCTTTCCCTTCCAGCGGAAGCGGGCGCTGTTGCCGCTGCTGAGGCGAGAATAGTGGGTGGGCACGGCGGGGCCGAGGGCCAGCAAGGCCGAGCCGCCCGAAGCGATCTGGGGAGCCAGCGCCGTCACGTCCTCCGCTTCGATCCCCGTGCCGTTGCCGATGAGGAGCGTGAACGTCGAGCTGTTGCCGTTGACGAAGACGAAGCAGCTCGAGGTCAGCGCCTGCAGGTTCGCTTGTCGCGGAGCCGTGGGCGGCGGAGCGGTCCGCGTCGGCAGCGGTGGCACCGGCGTGTGCGTCGGGTGTTTCGGCAGCGTTGCGTGCGTACGCGGGGTCCGCGTCGGCAACGGCGTGCGCGTCGGCCGCAGATGCGGGGTGTTGGTCGGCAGCGGCGTGGGACGTATCCGCTGGGTGCGCGTGGGCCGCGGCGTGCTGGTCGGGTGCACACGCAACGTGCGCGTGGGCGGCGGCGTCCGCGTCGGTGCAGACGTACGCGTGGGGGGGGACGTGCGCGTGGGCGGAACGAGCCGCGGCGTGCTGGTCGGCGGAATGACCCGCGAGAGGACGTCGCACCGGACCAGACCCGTTGTCACCGTGACGCCTTGCGGGGTCTCGGCGGTGACGTCGGTCGACAGGGCGATGGTCCCCTCCCCCGCCAGCGTCGCGTGCCAGCGAAAGCTGTTGCCGTTGTTCCGGATCAGGACACGCCGCACGACCGGGTTCGTGGTGATGTTGATGCTCGCGGTGCCCGTTGTCGTCACGTTCAGGTCCGAAGCGCCTACCTGGGTGAGGTCGACGGACGACCCGTTGAAAGCGCGGACCTGGACGGTGATTCGATTGCCGCCTTGCGACACCGTGCAGGTCGCCGTGAAACCCGCCAGCGGTTGCCCATGCACCTGAGCGCGCGCCAGAGGCGCGAGCGTCACACTACAGAGGAGGACGCCCAGGCTGCCCGCTATCCACGCTGTTCGCGACATTACCCTCCCCCTCCTCCGTCGTTCTCTTTTCGCGATCGGAGACAAAGCCCACGTACCCCACATGACCGGACGTTGCTCACAATGAAACCGAGTTTCACCCGATGCAGGGGTGGCTGTCAAGTGTCTTTTGCAGGTGACCAAGGGGCGGGGGGAGATCGCCCCAGGCCATCAGCTCCCCTCTCGCCTCTCCCGGGATCGAAGAATGCGCTTGACACGGAGCGCCGTCTCCGCCGAGAATCGGCCGCCGTGGCGACAATATGCACGTAGGTCGCCCATGGGATGGGAATGGTCGGAATGATGATGCAGTTACGGTACATTCTGGCGCCTCTGGCGCTTGTCTTCGCGGCGGCGATTCCCGCGGCCTACGCCGGGCAACCGCTCACGAGCCACGGTGTCGACGTAATCGTCGGCGACGCGACCGGCGCAGCGGGTGACACGATCGCCGCGGAGGTTCGCTTCGTCCCCGGTCCGGACGATCTCGCCCCCGGCGGTCCAGACGAGGTCAGCTCGGTGCAGTTCACCGTTGACTACACCGGGCTGGATCTCGATCCGACCGACGCCAACCAGGACCAGACCCCGGATGCAGTCGTGTTCAATCCCGATCAGGATCCGACCCTGGCCAGCGCGTTCCAACTTTTCGTTACCGCCGAGGCCACGCATCTCGACATCATCGTCGCCGACCTGACGCGTTCGGTGACCTTACCCGCAGTGACGTTGCTGACGATCCACTTCCACATCCCGGCCACGGCCGCGCCCGAGGTGCTTCCCCTCACGCTGAGCAACGTGCAGGCCTTCGACAACGTCGGCGACAGCCAGCCCATCGATGAGGCGGTCGACGGGAGCGTCACCATCACACAAGAGGCGGCCTCGCCGACGCCAACCCCGTCGCCGTCAGCCACCCCGACCTCACCGCCGTCGCCCACGTCGACCCGCACGCTGCGGCCGACGGCTACACCCCCCGGTCCGACGGTAGGACCGAACACACCGCCGCCCGGTTATGAGGTCAACGTGCACTCCGAAGATGGCGGCTGCGCGATCGCCGGTCGATCTTCGCCTGCCTGCTCGCCGGTCGTCTTCGGCGCCGTGCTGCTGTGGTGGCGGCGCCGCCGCGGCGCCGCCACTCGGCTCTCATAAGAGGCGGCGGGGCGCGGTCCATGCCCTGCCGCGCCGTGTCCGTTCGCTGACCCGCAGAGGGCTTCGCGGCGCCCGTTCCGCCGCCAGTGATTGCACAAGAGCCTCGTTTCCTGATACCAGCGCCAGCCGATGCGTACGATGAACGCTTTCGTCCGGGAGGTGGACTGAGGCCCATGTTGCGCCTACGCTTTCTGCCGGGATTGATCGTCGGCCTGCTCGTCGGGCTGCCGCTCGGCGCCATTGTCGCGGTCCTCGCTTTTCCCCCGTCGCGTGGGGAGTCCGCGGCCACGGCGGTCGAGATCCAGCAGCTGTCGCGCCGCCTCGAGCAGGCCGAGCAGGACAAGCAGGCCCTCAACCGCCAGCTCGACGACTTCCGCAAGATGGCCGAGCGGATGACGGCGAGCTTCACCGACCTCACGCAGCGTTTCAACTCCCTCGAAAAGGAGATGCGGGCCGCCGAGCAGGCGCCGCCGCCGCCTTCCACCCCGACCGTGGCCCCTGCCGCCGCGAGCCCGCCGCCGAGCAGCCCGAGCGTTCCCGAGCCGGCTCCCACGTCCGCGGCAACACCTTGAGGCCGAGCCGCCCGGCCCGGCTCAGCGCCGCACCAGCCCCGGGTCCCGGCAGAGATCCTTGGTGATGTTCTTCTGGTGCGCTTCGAGCGTGCCGCCACCGATCTCCAGCAGCTTGGCGTCGCGCCACAGCCGCTCGACCAGGTATTCCCCCATGTATCCGTAGCCGCCGAGCACCTGGATGGCCCGATCGGCGACCTCCTTGCCGACGCGGGCGGCAAACAGCTTGGCGCCGTCGGCGTCGACGCGGTTGCCGTACGACTCCAGATCGAGGCGCCGCGCGGTCTCGTAGACGTAGCAGCGCGCCGCCTTGTACTCGGCGTAGGACTCGGCAATGAAGCGCTGGATCTGGCCGTGCTCGCGAATCGGCACGCCGAAGGTCTTGCGCTGGTTGGCGTAGTCCACCATGACCGCCAGGCAGCGCTGGGCGATCCCCAGCGACATCGCCGCCAGCGTCAGGCGCTCGATCTCCAGGTTGCGCATCATGTGCCGCGTGCTGTCCCCCTCCGCGCCGATCAAGTTCTCCACCGGCACCGCGCAGCCGTCGAAGACCAGCTCGGCGGTCATCGACGCGCGCACGCCGAGCTTGTCCTTGAGCTTCTGCCCGAGGCTGAAACCCGCGAAGCCCCTCTCGACGAGGAAGGTGCTGAGAGCCCGCTCACCCGTCCTGGCGTAGACGAGGAAGACGTGGCCGAGTGTCGACTCATCCAACGCCCCGTTGGTGATGAACATCTTGCGGCCGTCGAGAACGTAGTGATCGCCCTCCCGGTGGGCGGTGGAACGCATGCCCAGGACGTCGGTCCCCGCCTCGGGCTCGGTCATGCACATGCCGCCGATCCATTCGCCCGAAATCACCTTGGGGAGGATCCGAGCGCGCTGGGCGTCGTTGGCGTTGCGACAGAAGTTGTGGACGAACAGCACGCTGTGCGCCAGGTAGGCCAGGCAGAACCCCGGATCGGCCGTCGACAGGGATTCGTGCACCACGACCGCCGCCACCGCGTCGAGGCCGGAGCCGCCCCAGCGCTCGGGCACGGTCAGTCCCAGCAGACCGAGCTCTCCCGCGCGGCGAAAGAGCGCTAGGTTGAAGCGCTCCTCACGGTTGTAGCGCTCCGCCTGGGGCGCCACCTCGTCGGTGACGAAGGCGGCCAACGTTTGCGTCAGGAGTCGGTGCTCTTCGGCGGGTGCGTAGAGGTCGAAATGGCGCCAGGGCTCGGTCGTGCTCATGGCAGAGCGATACTCCGCCGGCGGTGGTCGCGCAACGGCCGAAACGAAGCGAGCCGGTCGGATCGGCGGGGGAGTGACCCGCGCCGCATCGGGCGGCCCGAAGAGCCACGGCCGACGGGAATCGTCAGCCGTCCCAGCCCCATTTGCGCTTGTTCGCTTCGATCTCCTCGGCCCCCGGCTTTGGTTTCTCTTCGTGCTTGGCCACCTCGAAGTCGCCGCCGTGCTCCATCATCTTGTAGTTCAGAGGCGTGTCGTCCGCGAACACATCCGGCACGCCCGCCTCCTCGAAGATCGCCTGCCACGGGCACTCCGGCTCGCACGCGCCGCAATCGATGCACTCGTCCGGGTGGATGTAGAGCTGGTTGGGAAAGGTTGCCGCGTCGCTGCCGGTGTAGCGGTAGATGCAGTCCACCGGACACACGGCGACGCAAGCCGTGTCCACGCAATCGCGGCATAGTCGCGTAATGATGTAGGCCATTGATCCTCCTTCTTGCTCCCCCTTGTCGGCGCCGCCCCGGTCGCTCTCCGGGCTCACTCGCTGAGTCGCGATACCATGCCGTGGCGGTCCGCTATGTCACTGATGGAGATCCCCCCCAGATAGTCGGTGAGGATGTGCTGTGCGCCCGCCCAAATGTCAATCTGCGTGCACACCGACGCGAAACGACAGAACTCAGCGCGTTGCTCGACGCAGTCGATCAACGACAGTGGTCTCTCCACGCTCTCGTAGACGTCCCGAACCGTGATGCTCGCGGCCTGGCGGGCCAAGCGGAAGCCGCCGTGCGCCCCGGGCACGGATTCGAGGAACCCGGCATTGACCAGCGTGCGCAGGATCTTCGACAGAAAATGGGGCGGAATCGCCTGGTGCTCCTGGATCTCCGCACGCGGCACGACGCGCTCGGGCGGTTGTGCCGCCAGGTAGCAGAGCGCGCGGACGGCGTAGTCGACCCGCCGCCCAACGTTCATGATCGAGCTGCGGTGGCCTTTGGGCGAGCCTTCGGGGGATCTAGCGGCCATCGGCCCGGTCGTCCCGGCTGTGCCGGAAGTCGCATGGAACGGGATAGGAGCGTGGTGACTGCACGCTCCGAATTTAGACTCCTAAGCTCCGTCACGTCAATCCGCCGCAGCGACGGGCGTCACCGCGGCACGAGTGACGGGGCCTGCGGCAGGTGCGCGTTACCACGCCCCTGCCGAGGCCCCGTCCGTCTGTCCCGGTAAAGGGGGTACCGGGGCAGACGCGAGGTGTCGGTCGTGATCGGCCGGTCTCATGCGGGGGTGCGACCGCTTCGGAGAACCGGCGCGGATCACGGCCGACATCCTTTCCCATCCGCCACCACACCACACGTCCGAAACGCGCGGGGCTACGCCGTCACCCGTCGGGCGCGCCAGTACAGGGCCAGGCCGCCGACGGCGGCCCCGGCCAGGGAAGGAAGCACGGGGGCGTTGAACCAAGCGAGTGAGATGCCGATCGCCACGATCATGCTGCCGGTGATCACCTGCATCGAACGAGTCATCACAGAGTCCTTTCCTCG
>CAZYMF010000015.1:0-14138 GCA_964648215.1 uncultured Binatia bacterium (SeqCode)
TGAACTCGATCCCCTACGTGTGCGAGGCGGCGCCGGGAATCCGCACCTACCTCGACCTGCCCCTGGTCAGCGGCAGAGCCGCGACGCGTGTCGGATAGTCCGCGACGCGGGCCGAACGGCGGGCATCGCCCGATCTCTTGCTTGCAGCTTGTGTCTTGTCACTTGCGGCTCCGCGCTCACAGCCCGCCACGCACGGCGCGCACGCACAAGGGCACGACGCTCTTGTCGAAGCTGTTGACGTAACCGGCGTTGAAGTCGACGTCGAAGGCGAAGCCCTGATAGGCGGGGTCGCTGGTTGACGACAGGTAGTAGTCCAGCTGCGTGCAGCTGCAGGTGGTCACGCTGCAGCCGGCCTTGCAGTTGGCGTTGAAGGCGGGATCGACGGCCGGAGCGAACACGCCCGAGTCCAGCAGGCTCTCCAGCTCGTGCCGGTTGGGCAGACGCCAGTCGCAGTAGCCGGCAAAGCAGGGCGGCGTGTTCAGGGCGGCGATCTTCATGTTGAAGGCCTGGTACCACGTGTAGAGGTTGTCGACGTCGTGGACGCTGCTGTCGTTCGACAGCTTCTCCCACATCAGGCCGGTCACGTTGTCCACGATCGTCCCGTCCTTGTTGTCGGTGTAGCTGTGCTCCATGCCGGCCTGGACCGCGCCGTCCTGTCCCGCGGGCGAGCCCGGACAGCCGCCGAGCGTTCCGTTCCCCTGATCGCACTGCGTCTGTCCGGTCGCCGGCAACAGGCTCTGCAGGGCCGCGGGCGGCGGGCAGCCGGTGAGGGCCGCGTTCACCGCGGTGACCAGCTCGTCGACGGTGACGATGTTGTCGCCGTTGAGATCTCCGGGGCACATGGAGCACGGCGAGTCGGCGCGGGCGCCGCGGGCCAGGAGCAACAGCACGAGTGAACACAAGCCAAGCCGCAAGGTACGCCGGAACGTCATTGCTCCTCCAAGGGAAAACCTTCCACAACGCTTCGGTACCATACTACGACGTGGAACGACAGGATCGACTCCGCGGACGAATCCGTCGACGTGAGCCGGACGCCGAGGACGGCGAGCGATCTGGCCCCGGTCTCTTCGAGCCGGCGGCAGCAGGAGAGACCGGTCGTGTGACCGATCATGGCGCAAGGCTCTGTCACGGCGCCGAACGCTTTCCAGCAAAAGGGCAGTGAGATGACGGCACCTAACGTGTTCAGTAGCAACGCTCAAGCGTGTGCGGGGCCTCATCGAGAGCGGCACAGCGGTTGCTGATCTCTCGAAGCAGAGCTTGACTTCGAGGAAGCGCGCAAAATTCCCGGAGTGCGGGAGTCACGAGGGCCGGGCAGTGTCGGCCCTCGTCTTCTTGGAGGAGCCGAGACGCGGACGCGGCGTCCGCTGAAAGAAGGGTGAATCCATGCGCAGTGGTCACCGCCTATCCGTGGTGATTGGCAGCGTCGCATTGATGCTTCTCGCCACGTCTGCTTGGGCGAGGACTCCGCCGGGATCGGGATTCGTCGGCAGCGTGCACGACTTCAGCGGGCGGCTGCACCCGAACGGCGAACCGGCTGCAAGCGCCTGTGTGTCCTGTCACCTCGAGTCGTCCGACACGAGCCAGATCCCGGTTCCGGGCGACATGCGCTTGCCGTCGGTCGTCTCGCTCACGGCGGAGAATTCCGCATGGCCGGGCGACCCGCGCGGGCACACCGCCCGCTCCCTTCCTCTGTGGCACGATTCCACCATCGTCCACGCGGCCTACGCCATGTATCAGAACGGGCCTGGTGCTCCGACGAGAGGCCCCAGGGCCTCTCAGGCCATTGCCAATGGCATGAGCCCGGGCAGCACGTCCTTGCTCTGCTTGGGCTGTCATGACGGCAGCGTTGCCATCAACTTGTACGGCAACACCATCGGTGGCGACAGCTTCCTCGGCAATCATCACCCCATCGGATTCGACTACGAGGCGGTGCGGGCGGTGGACAAGGAGATCCGCCTGGCCGATGCCGCCCCCATGGGTACCGCCGGTGTCGTGCGGGATCACCTGTATGGCGCGGGCCAGGCGCGCATGGAGTGCGGTACCTGCCATTCGGTGCACAACCTGGGCAACACGGGCGAAAGCCTGCTCTGGCGCAGTGACATGAAGAGCCGGCTCTGCCTGACCTGCCACGACAAGGGCACGAACCCGGGCATCGCGACGCCGTAGCTGCGCTCATCCGGCCTTGCGGGGAGCCTTGTGTACCTCGGGCTTCCGGCCCGGGCTCTTGCGGTCGTAGTAACGCGGCTTGTGGCAGCCCGGGGAGCAGCCGCCACCGGTGTCGGTCTTGACGAACTTCAGCGGCAGCTGCCACTTGCCGAACGGCACGGTGACGGCGATCAGCTTGGGGTTCGGACTGCCGTGGAAGCTGTGGCACAGCACGCAGCTGCGGCCCTTCTCCCGGTGCACGTGCACGTAGTGGAGGTTCTTCTCCCCGTCCCTGAAGTTGGTGGCGAAGGAGGTCTCGGGGTAGGTCACCATGTCGCGGTTGTGACAGGTGAAGCACAGACCGTACTGCTTGTCGGTGTACGGCACGTAGATGTCCTCGGGGAACTCTCCCACCAGCAGCGTGTCGAAGTTGCTGCCGTGGGGATCGTGGCAGCGCGTGCACTTGCCGTCGTTGTTGGGACCGTGCAGCACCGTCGCGTCCTTCGGGATGACGTTGTCGTGGCAGGTGGTGCACATCTCCTTGACCGGCTTCAGCAGCAGCTTCTCGTTGTTGCTGGCGTGCGGCGAGTGGCAGGTGGCGCAGGAGTTCTCGGTGTAGATGGCGGCGTGGACCGTGGACGAGTCGTTGACCTTGTCGCCGATCTGGGGGTGACAGAGAAAGCACATCTGCGGCAGCTCGTCCGGCAGCATCTTCGGATAGTCGGAGCCGTGCGGGTTGTGGCACCCCGTGCAGCCCCCCGCCAGCGCCGGGTGCACGTTCTTCTCCTTCAGCACGTCCTGCATGTCGACGTGGCAGGTGACGCACAGATCCGCGCCTTCCTTCAGCAGCAGCGCCTTGTTGTCGGACTCGTGGGGGGCGTGGCAGGCGGTGCAGTCGCCGGCGGAGACCGGGCCGTGGAGATACTTGAAATCCAGATGATCGGGGTGGCAGGTGCCGCACAGCTCCTTCATCGGCTGGAGCAGCAGCTTGGGCTGGTTCGAGGAGTGCGGGTCGTGGCAGCCCGTGCACATGCCGCTCTCGGCCGGCGGGTGCACCACCTTCTTGGTTCCGAACTGCTCGTGGCACATGTAGCAGAGGTCCGGCGGCTCCTGCGTCAGCTTGAACGTCTGCTTGCCTTTCTGCGGGTGCGGCGTCGCCACGGACTGGTGACAGCCGTCGCAGGCCTCCGCCACCGGGTGGACCGTGCTCCCCTGCAACAGCTTGGCGTGGCACTTCGTCGAGACGCAGCTGTCCTCGGCGCCGGCGGCGTTGCCGGCGAGCAAGACCCCGGCGAACAGGAGTACGGCGAGCAGAAGATACGTTCGGCAGTCCTTCTGAATCATGCGGCGATTCCCTTCTCTGTCGTTCTGTGCGTCCATCGACGAGCGCTCACGGGTAGGAGGTGTTGTCGTGGGTGACGCCGTGACAGACCAGCGTGCAGCTTCCCGAGAACGTGCCGGTGTCGGTGAAGATCGGGTACGGATTGCCCGGCAACGGCGAGACGATCTGGGTGTCGAAGTTGATCAGGTGCGTGTGCGACCCGGTTCCCGCCGGGGCCATGGCTTCGTCCACCCCGTGCGCATCGTGACACGCGGCGCACGGCGCCCCGGCGTTCAGGTGTCCGCTGTGGCCGCCCCCGGAGGGCGTGGTTCGTAGCGCCTTCTTCCGGAAGCTGGTGTCCCGGAGGATGGCGGAGCGGTCGTGGCAGCGATAGCAGAGAGCATAGCTGTCGAAGCTTTCGG
The DNA here is from genome assembly GCA_964648215.1 of uncultured Binatia bacterium (SeqCode). Classification (GTDB taxonomy): domain Bacteria; phylum Desulfobacterota; class Binatia; order HRBIN30; family JACQVA1; genus CAZYMF01. The sequence goes on from CAZYMF010000015.1 coordinate 3,889, forward strand.
GCGTGTTGTCGGCGGTCTCGTAGCGCTCCTTCAGGATCGGGGCGAAGTTGGAGCCGTGCGGCCCGCGCGAGCCCCCCTCGTCGTCGGCGTGACAGCTGGTGCAGTAGATCATCTGCGCCGGGCTCATGCCGGGCTCGAACGAGGACGGGATGCTGGGGATGTTCAGGTTCTTGCCGATGCCGACGACCGGGTGGTACGAGGGGTTGCTCGGATCGAAGGCCAGCCGCAGGTTGGTGACGCTGATGACGCGCGGCACGTAGTTCAGATCGGCCGTGTTGTCGGCGTGGCACTTGAAGCAGATCTCGTACTCGTACGTTGCCGCGCGCAATGGCGCTCCGTTGCGGTCGATGCCGGTCACGCCGCGCAGCAAGCCCGAGACGTACGGGGCCTGGGTCTCGGCCTTGGTGGTGAGGTGGGGGTTGTGGCAATCCGAGCAGGTGGCGCTACGGATGCCCGAGCGGGTGATCTCGCCCGGGGCGCGCACCGTCTGCGGGACGGGCATGATCGGCTCGTGGTGGGCGGAGACCTTTCGCTCCTGCCGGGCGATGTCGACCATGCCGGCGGAGCTGCGCCCGATCTCGGCGATCTGCGCGGCGGCGGCCATGGCGGTGGCGCCGTGGATCGGCGGCGGCTCGGAGCTGTGGCAGCCGGCGCTGGTACAGGAGAAGGGGTCCGGCGGGGCCGCGGTGAAATTCAGCAGCTCTTCGGCGGTCGGGGCGAAGTGCGGCGTGTGGCAGACCTCGCAGCCCCACTCGGCGAGCGTCGTGTAGTTGGGCCAGGTCTTCGGTGGCCGGGGCAGGATCCCGACCACCGAGGCCGTCGACGTCGCGTGCGCCGACGTGCTCCACCCGGTGATCTGATGACAGGTGGTGCACAGCGCCGAGTAGCGGTTGTCCTTGGCGAGAAAGTCGCCGTTGGTGTTGTCGTGGGGATCGTGACAGGTGGTGCAGTGGATCTCGTCGCTGCCGCCGTACACCAGGTCCGGAGGCGGTGACGAGACCAGCTCGGCGTTGGGAAGCGCGTCGTGATACGGAAAGGAAACGGGGTGGTGTCCCGACAGATCGAGGCCGAAGTTGGACAGGCTCCCCGGCGGGAACGTGTCGCCGCCGGCCATGCTGATGCCTCCCGCCGGATTGATGACCGCGCCCATGGCGATGGTACCGTCGTGACAGCTCAGACAGAGCTTGGTGGGGCCGAAGGGCTGCGGCAGCGGTCCGGCCTTGAGCGTGGGGCTGGTGTAGACGGTGTAGACCTGCGGCTCGAGATCCTTGTTCCACAGCGGCGACTGCGGCGTCGCGTTGTGCGGAGTGTGACAGAAGATGCAGATGCGGGTCTCCGTCAGCGCCCGGATCGGACCGGGTCCGGATACCGAGAGGTTGTGCTTGGTATTGACGATGTTCGCCGTCGTCTGGGCCCCGGCGGGCGCGGCGAGCAGGCAGAGAGCGACGAGGCACAGGGTAACGAGACACGCCCGCACCGGCGCCGGTCGCGTACCCCCTCCCAGCGGAACTGTCGATTTTCTCGTTTTGGTGTGGGATTGCGAGAGGGTTCCGTCTCCCGGATGGGAGAAGGTCAGGATGAGGGGGACCAAAATGGATCGGCGAAGCCCACCTCGTGTTTTCGCCGCGCCGACTCGAGGCGTGAAAGTACGGCGGCCTTCGGCATCCATCAAATCCCCCTCACCTTGATCCTCTCCCATCCGGGAGAGGAAACCTTTCAGGGTACGCCGCGCCGTCATCACTTCGCCCGGGCAGTGCTTATGAGCCATTTTCGTAGTGCTCCGTGATCCGAAAGACCTGGACGCGCCGATTGTACGTGTCGCAGACGTAGAGCTCGTCACCGCGGATGAAGGCTCCCGCGGGCAGCCAGAACTCGCCGAAGTCGGTGCCCCGCCGGCCGAGGGTCAGCAGGAAGACTCCCTGGCGGTTGAAGAGCTGGACGTTGTCGAACAGGCCGTCGACGACGTAGATGGCACCGTCCTTGTCCACCGCCACGCCCTTGGGCATCGCCATGTCGCCGGAACCGTCGCCGTGGTGGCCGAACATGCCCAGGGCCTTGCCCCGCTCGTCGAAGATCTCGATGCGGAAGTTGAGAGTGTCGGCGACGTAGAGCTCCCCGGCGGCAGACCAGAAGATGTGGGTGGGGAAGTTGAAGCGGCCCTCTGCGTTGCCGCGCCCGCCGAAGGCGAAAGCCAGCTCGCCGTCCGGCTTCAGGGCGTAGACCTCGTTGGCGAGGGTATCGACGACGTAGACCAGCTTCGTGCGGGGACTGTAGGCAATGCCGGTCGGCCGCCGTAGCCGCTGCGCGCCCGCCTTCTGCACGGTGAAGAGAAACGCGCCGTCGGCGCCGAAGACGAACACCTTCCCGGCCGAGTCGGATACCCAGAGCCTGGAGTCCTCGCCGAAGATCACGCCCACGGGAGAGACCAGCGGTTCCTTGTCCGAGCCCTGCAGGCGCAGGTAGCGCTGCTGCTCGGGGACGTAGAGGTGGACGCACTTGCGACCCAGATCGGCGACGGCGATGCGGCCGTCCGTTCCGGTCGCCACCGCCACCGGCAGGACGAAGGCGTTGCGCTCCTCCTTCTCCCGGCCGAAGACGAAGGCGCGCAGGAGCGTGCGCGAGTCCGTGTCCGGCGTGAAGCCGGTCAGGGATTGGACGTAGGTCAGCTTGGCCCGGTTGGGCTGATACGGCCATTGCAGGGCGATGTCCGGGCGAGCCGTTCTCACCGACCACGTCGACACGCAGCCCGAGGTGGCGGCGGCGAGAGCGAGGAGCAAGAGCGGCCATCGTCCCATCTTGGTTCCGCGATCGATCATCGGCGTCATCCCGTCGTCTTGCTTCCCTGGGTTGCGGTGCCGCTCAGAAGAGCTGCCGCCTGAACTTCAGGTAGAACAGCTCGTGGTCGCGTTTCGTCGCTAGGCTCGTTGTTCCCGAGGAGTCGGACCCGTACACGCTGCCGCCGACGGTCAGGTCCACCTTGCCGATCGTCCACACCCAGGAGGCGTTGGCGGCGTAGGCGTCGGTGTCGACGAGCCCCGTCTGGTGCGAGTAGGAGCCGCCCAGCGAGACGTACATGTTGCGGCTGAACAGCCGCCTCTGAATGTTGCCCGATCCCGACTCGGTCTCCTCGGTGTAGGAGGTGGGGTAGCTCGTCGAGGTGCCGCGGGGGTGGTGCTTGTTCAGGTACGTGGCGGTGGCGTAGACGCTCGTCGTCGCGCTCAAGGAAGCCACGTACTGCAGCTCCGCCCGCCAGGCCTGGTACGGGCTGACGTCCCACTGCAGGTCCTGGTACTCGCCGCGCACGCGCAGCGGGCCGAGGAGAAGGATGGCGCCCGTGGTGTAGGTGGTGGAGTCGATCGGCGAGCCGGGGAAGGTTCCGGACAGGACGTCCGAGCGCAGCGCCAGATAGCTGAAGTACGGGGTGAGGAGGCGGTTGAACATCTCCAGGCTGGCATTGCTGCCGTAGGTGTCGATGCGCAGATCGAAGGTCCCGGAGACGGCGTAGGAGACGAGGAAGTCGTAGGTGCCCGGCACGACGAACTCCGGGGGCAGGGTGAGGACCTGGATCTCGACGGTGTTGTCGATCGGGGTGACGACGTAGTTGACGTTCTCCTGCAACAGGATCGCCTGGAACGGCGGCAGGGGCGACTTGAGATAGACGACGATGCTCGACGGCTCCACGTTCTGACCGCTCAAGGTGAAGGCCTGCTGCGGCACCGAGATCCCCGAGTGCGGCTCGTTGATGAAGTCGGTCTGGCCGCTGTTGCTGGTCTCGCTGCGGCCGACGTTGACTCCGACCAGCAGCCGGCTGTGCCACGGGACCAGCTTGGTGTAGTTGACCGCCAGCGCGTTGGACAAGGTGGTCGACTCGCCGCCCGACGACGAGTTGTCGTCGTGCAGGAACGTGTAGGTGGTGTCGAGGCTCTCGTAGAGGCGGTGGACGACGTCGAGCTGGATGTTCTTGTCGACATTCGACAGGTCCTGGGTGACGCCCCTGTTGGCGTCGTGGATGGTGCCGGAGTTGTCCTGGTAGCGGTAGGAGACGTCGCTGCGGAAGTTGTAGGGCAGATACGCGGAGAGCTGCTCGTACCAGGCGAGCTGGTCGTTCTGGAAGCGTCCGGAGAGCGCGCTCCGCTGGTCGAAGGAGTTCTGCGTCAGGTTCGAGCTCAGACGCACCCGCTTGAGGTTGACCATGTTACCCAACAGGTACTGGGTCTGGCTGCCGTCGAGCCCTTGATTGTTGCTGAACCAGGAGGGGTTGAACGCGCCGGTGACGGACAGCTCGTTGCCGTTCGTGTAGCGCTTGAAGTACTCGCCGTCCAGGTTGAATCTGGTCACGTCGGAGGAGACGCCGCTCGAGTCGATGGAGTCGTTGCTGTAGCCGGTGTGAAAGAAGTACGGTTTCTGCCGGTAGCGGAACGAGGCGCTGCGAGTGTTCTCGATGCTGTTGTGCTGGGTCGCGGCCTGCTCCTTGAACAACGGCTCGTAGCGGGCGGCCCCCAGGGTGAGGTTGTAGGGATGCTCGGGCAGAAAGAAGAGCTTGATGCCGTATTCCCACCCCGACCCGTACATCCACCCGGGGTTTTCGACCAAGGAGGAGTTGTAGTCCTCCTGTTTCGTCACCCCGGAGATGGAGAAGCGGTACTGGAGGAAGCGGGGATGATAGGAGTAGCCGTTCGAGTACACGGTGATCTTCTCGCGCAGGAAGATGTCCTCCCAGCGCGAGGATCGCGCCTCGTTGTGCAGATTGTCCCGCTCGTACGAGGTGAACTGATCGAAATAGGCCCCGTTCTCGAACGGCCTCGGGATGAAGTCCCTCCAGTCGGCGAAGGCGAATGAAGACGACAAGCTCACCGCCGCACACAGGAGGAGGACCATCCTGGAACGCAAACGGACTGCCTGCCCCGACCTCGCCCGCATCCCCGCCTTCATTTCAGCAAGTACTTCTTGTCGGACATGTGTGCGTCGTGACAGGTCGTGCAATTGCCCTCGACGCCCGCGTGCGCGCTGTCCTTGTCCAGGTCTCGGCGCTGGTGGCAGTGGAGACAGAACTGGCCGGATGCCGACACCAGCATGTAACGGTAGCGTGAGCTGTGCGGGTCATGGCACACCAGGCACCCGCCCGAGGCCAGCGGACCGTGGATGTACTTCTTGTTCAGGTTGAACTGGTGGCACTTGAAGCAGAGCTTGTCGGGCGGGGCGACGAGGGCGTTGCTTGCGCCCGGCTGGTGGCAAGCGTTGCACAGCCGGGCGGCGTACGGCCCGTGCTCGAAGTAGCCGACCCGTTGCGGCTGACCGCCGTGGGCCGCGGCCGCGATCTGTCCCGGCGGCGCCTCGGCCTGTTCGAGCGGCGGCACGCCGTCGAAGACGGTGCTGAGGACCTCGTGGCGCGACGCCGCGTTGCACCCGATCCACAGCACCGCCGACGCGGCAAGACATGCGGTCGCCGTCCAGAACTTCATCGAGACTCGAAAAGCAGCGGCCGGCGGCTCACTTTGGCTGCGCTTTCTCCCGCTCTTTCTGCCGTAGCTCCTCGATCTGCTTCATCAGCTCCGCGTCGGTGGGGTAGTGCTTGCCCTTCGCCTGTCCGAAGGCGAAAACGTTCACCCGGTGGTCGCCGAACTGGCTGGTGACGAGGATCAGGTACTTCATCTCGAAGCCGGGATCGACGTAGGGCTCGAAGTACTTCAGGTTGTCGTAGTCGATCGTCACCTGGGCGGGCAGCAGGAAGTCGCCGGGCTTGTCACCCCCGTGCCCGAAGAACATGAGGAGCCGCCCCTGCTTGTTGAAGATCTGCACGTTGTTGAAGGAGGCGTCGACGGCATACAGGTTGTCGTCGCGGTCGAGGGCGATCCCCTTGGGCCGGGCGAAGTGCCCGAAGTTGTCGCCGGGGGCGCCGAAGGCCCGCTTGAAGTGGCCGTCGCGGTCGAACTTGACCACCTGAAACCGGCCGATGTCGGTGACGTAGAGGTAGCCTTCGTGGTCGAAGGCGAGGTTGGTCGGACGATCGAGGCGCTCGGAAGGCTCTCCCTTGTCGCCGATGGTCTTGATCATCTCGCCGCTCTGCTTGTCGAAGACCTTCACCAGCCCGTTGTCGGGGTCGGCGACGTAGACGCGGTCCTCGAAAGCCACCGCATCGACGGGCCGCCAGGCGCCGGGCGCTCCGTAGGCCTTGACGTACTCGTCGTTCTTGTCGAAGACGACGACCTGGCCGCGGACGGGATCGGCCACGTACTTGGTGCCGTCGGGCGTGATGCTGATGTTGATCGGCTGCGAGAGCTTGCCGGGACCGACCGCGCCCTTGAGATAGCCGAAGGTCTTGCGCTCGAGGTCGAGGACGGCGACCGTCGCGTTGGTATCGCAGACGTAGATCTTGCCGTCGTAGATGGCGACGCCGTACGGTTTGTCCAGCCGGACGTCCTGCTTCTCGCCGACGACGAAGCGATTGAAGGCGGATTGTTCCTCGATATCCCGCAGCCCGGTGTAGGAGCGCAGGTACTGGACGCGGGGAAGCTCGGGGGCGGACGGAAAGAAGATCGGGGCGTGCAGCGCCTTGTGGACCGGCGTGCTGCAGCCGGCCAACAGGACCAGAGCCGCGGCGGCGGCACCGCGCGAAACGACTCGCGGCCATCTCCGTCTCGCGGCCGCAGGCTCACGCGAGAACCGTTGTCGGTGGCTGGAAGCCTCCCTGGGGATCACGCCGGCACCTCGTAGCCATCGACAGAAACGGGCAGTCGGAAACATCGGATCAGCTTATCATCATTGCCGCGAGGATGAAGAGGAAGAAGGGACCGCGGGGGGAAAACAAAGGGGGAATGTCGCCATTCCCCCCTTGTGACTGCAAGCGAGACTTCTTGTTACGGCGTGGCGGAGCCTGGGTCGGTGCCCTTGTCGTGGCAGGTCAGGCAGAGCTGGCTGTTGACGTCGGAGCGCCAGAGCAGGGTCTCGCCGGTGTTGCCCTTGTTGTGCACGGAGTGGCAGGTGGCGCACTCCATCTGGGTGTTGCCGGCGCCGAGCAGGTGGTCGCGCACGGTGCCGGCGGCGCCGAGGGTGGCGGTGTCGGCCGAGCGGATCTCGGTGTCCACCGCCTGCACCGCATCGTAGTCGAAGCCGATGGGGTGGTGGTTGCCGAGGTAGTTGTCCTTGCCGATGATGTAGGTGGCGCCGATGAAGGCGGTGCCGGTGCTCACCGAGGCGGCCGGCTGGTCGGAGTTGCCGTAGGAGTTCACCGCCACGCTGCCGTCATGGCAGCTCAGGCACAGCAGCGAGACGCTGCCCGGCTCCATGCCGTTCTGGATGGCCTGCGAGGCCTTCGACCCCGTCGTCGGCGCGCCCGGGCCGTTCTGGTACATGGTGTAGGAGGCGTAGTTGCCGGTCAGCTCGTGGTTCCACAGGGGCAGGTAGTCGAAGGCGTCGGGCGCCTGCGGGCCACTGCCGATGCCGAGCCCCGGGCCGCCGTTGGCCGGGCTGAGCTTGTAGGTGTTGTGCGGCGCGTGACAGAAGATGCAGATTCGATTCAAGCTGTCGGCCGGGTTGGTGTAGTTCATCCCGTTGTGGGCGGAGCCGAGGTCGTGGACGGTGCCGTTGATTCCCGCTCCGGGCACGTAGGTGCCGGTGAAGGCCCAAGCGCTAGAGGCGAGGCACAGCGCGAGAGCGAAGGCCAGGAGTCCTTGCGCGTATCTTTTCATCATTCCTCCAATCAGTCTCATCGTTCGCATTTGCTCCATCCTGGGGGGAGGGCAGGCGCTGCCTGCCCTCCCGTCGCCTCTCAGGGATTCGCGCTGATGTCATTCCCCGCGCTGCTGGGTCCGACCGTGATCGGGCCGGTCACCGGGAAGGTGAAGCCGGACGCGGTGACCGTCAGGTTGTACGAGCCTGGCCGCAGCGAGCCGGCGCTGTAGAGGCCGTTGACGGCGGTGTAGGCCGTCTTGACCACGGCGTTGGTGGTGGAGTCTTTGACGGTGACCTGTGCCGAGGCCACCGGCGTGGAGCCGTCGTTCTCGTACACCGTGCCGCCGATGGTGAAGTAGGACACGGTCACGATGCAGGTCCGGATGCTTTGCTGCCCGATGTTGTCGAGGGCCTTCTGCACGATCTTGTAGGTACCCGGACCCTTGTAGGTGTGGTTGAAGGTGGTGGCGGGTCCACCCTGTGCCAGCAGGCTGCCGTCACCCCAGACGACGGTGACCTTGCTGACCAGGTTGTCGTCGGTGGAGGTGTCCGCCAGGCTGGCGCTCCAGTCGTCGGCCAGGATCGAGCCGCACGCCGTCCCGTCCACCGTCGGCCCCAGATCCGGCGTGGCCACGTTGACGGTCTTGGTTGCGGTCGTGCTGCCGGTCCCGTACTGGGTCACGGTCAAGGTGATCGTCTTCGATCCGCCGGTGGCGTAGGTGTGCGAGGTGGTTGCCCCCGAACCCGTCGCCGACCCGTCGCCCCAATCCCAGGAGTACACGCTGCAGGGACCGTTGCTGCAGGTCGCCGCGGCGAAGACGGTGACGTTGAGCGTGTTCGGGCTGCCCAGCGTGTAGCTGAAGTTGACGATGGGCAGGTTGTTGTGGATGTCCTCCGCCAAGTCGGCGAGCTCCGCCTTGGTGAAGTACGGCGCTTCGGGTATTGCCGCCCCGGCTCCGGCCGAACCGCCGTGGCACTGGCCGCAGGCCAGGTCGAGGTCGATCCAGACGGCCTTGGTGAAGCTTCCGTCCGGTGCCGTGTTGGCCAGGCCGGACAACACGCAGGAGTCGCCGGCACCCGGGCACGCGCTGTTCGACGTGCAAGAGGTTGCCGTATCGATCAGGCAGTGGCCGAGACTTGCCGGGATCGTCGAGTAGGAAGGATCGACGTTGATGCGGAAGAAGTGCTCTCCGCCCGGCATGTGGCACACGGCGCAGGGGTTGCCATCGTCGAGCGGCGTGCCGGTGCCCGAGGGATGCTTGAAGCCGTGGTTCACCGTTGTCACGCCCGTCGTCTCGTCGTAGCTTCCCTGTCCCTCGTGGCAGCTCACGCACGACTCCACGCCGGGACGATCGCCCGCGAATCTGGGGAGAGTGTCCGGGTCCTTGTGGACGTCGTGGCACACGGTGCAGCCGCCGCCCTCGCCCGCCGGTGACGGCGTGATCGTCGAGGGGTCGGCCATGAATTTGAAGTGCGAGGCGTACTTGCTCATGCTGCTGTCGCAGAGCTTGAAGCAGGAGTCGCCGACGCCGGTGCAGTCGGCATCCTCGGCACACGCCGTCGCCGTGTCGATCGCGCAGTAGCCGACCTTCTGGCAGATGCCGCCGACGGTCATGCAGTCGACGTCGGCCGAGCACATCACGGTGGCGTCGTTGGCGCACACGCCGGGCACGGCCGCCGGAACGATCGACAGCGGCGAGCAGCCGATCTCGTCCCAGGTGCCGGTGAATTGCCCGTGCGGGCTGTTCAGGTACTGATAGACGGGGCCGTGGCTGTCGAAGCCGAATGAGCCGTGGCTGTAGCCGACGGCCAGCTTGGTGCCCGGCGAGTCCATGTTCTCCGGCACGCCGCTCTTCTCCTGCCGGTGGCAGGCGGCGCACATGGCGGTCTTGTCACCGCCGGTCGAGATCCCTCCCTCGGGGAAGGTTGCGTGGCCGTTGTTGGTCGCCACGTGGCAGCGGGCGCACTGGATGCCGAAGCGATCCCAGGAAGAGTACACGTTGGTGTCGGCCGCGAACGAGATGCCGTCGTAGGTGTAAGCGCCAACGCCGCCCTTGAGGCAGACTCCGTTCGTGGTGGTGACACAATCGTTGGCGATTCCGGCTCCGAAGCTCACCGCGGGCTCTTTGTTGAGGTCCAGCGCGGTATCGCTGCTCCAGCCCGTCGCGTGGCAGCGACCGCAGCTATAGCTGGTGCCGTCGACGGTGCCGCGCGGTGTCCACGGGCCGTCTCCCATCCAGCCGTCGTAGATCCAGTAGAGCAGCTTGCCGTTGACCAGGGCGGTTGCCCAGTCCACGGGAGCCGTGCCGCCGGCGTTGACCTCGCCGTAAGGAGTCCCGGTCGGATCGATCTGCGGCGTTCCCGGGGTCACCTTGCGCAGCATGTTCCGGTGGCCGGCGTCGAGGTAGTCTTCCTTTGCCGCGACCGGGTCGTGGCTGGCCATGTACTCCTCGTTGTGGCAGCGCAGGCAGCCGTTGTTGCCGACGTACCACGGGAGTCCGCTCATGCTCAGACCCGTGCCGTAGTCGGGATCGTCCGTCGTCCACGAGTTGGCGTTGCAGCTGTGGTTGTACGAGCTG